>QCIH01000003.1 GCA_003216795.1 Prochlorococcus sp. AG-402-K16 | reverse complement strand
TTATTCCCATCAGCATCTTTTATGGTTCCATTATTTAATGACAGTGCAGAATTGGCAGAGGTGTAGTCAAGATCACTGGAAGTATCACCGGCTTGAACTGTATAGGTAAAAGCTAGAGTATTAGTTCCAGATCCAGAAGTATATGTTGCTTTTCTATCTGTTGAACCGGTTTCTAATTCTAAAGTTGGCGTTCCATTAGTAGGATCAACAGTGACAGCTTCTGTAAATGCAACATTAATAGTTATTGAATCTCCTTCCTTATAAGATCCATTGGCAGTAGATGAGCTGACACTAAGAACACGCGGAGCTATAGGGTTATAGAAAGTACTAATTCTTCCACTTAAACCTCCACTCCCATCTGCATGAGGATGACCTATAACGACAGTAGTACCATCACTAGATAAACTTACTGATGAACCTGATCGCTCGTTTGCAGAAAATCCGTCAATATCACTTCCAACTTGTATCCAAGATCCCCCTGCATATTGATAAACACGCGTATGCCCAGCATTGTTACCATAATCATCATTGCCATTAGCACCAATAGCAAGAATAGTTCCGTCACTAGATAAACTTACTGATGAACCAAAGTAATTTTGGGAAGCTTCTCCATCAATATCGGCTCCCAATTGTGACCATGATCCTCCTGCGTATTGATAAACACGCGTATGACCAGAATTGTTACCAATCTCATCATTATGAGGAGCACCAATAGCAAGAATAGTTCCGTCACTAGACAAACTTACTGATGAACCAGAGTAATTCCCGGTAGCTTCTCCTCTAATATCACTTCCTAATTGTGACCAAGAATTAGACCCTGATGCATATTGATAGACCCTAGTATTTCCAATATCTATTACGTTATCATCGCTATAAGGTGCACTTACAGCGAGAATAGTTCCATCGGCGGATAAACTTACTGAATACCCAAATTTTTCACCTGCAACTTTCCCGTTTATGTCACTGCCCAATTGTGACCAAGAATTAGACCCTGATGCATATTGATAGATCTTCGTATAGTGACTACCTCCACTACCTCCATCAGCGCCAACAGCAAGAACAGTCCCATCAGCAGATAAACTGACTGACTGACCAAAATTATCCCCGCTACCGCCTCGAAAAATTCCGTACACTGTCCAAACACCAGGACTATCACGCCTAATTACTCGTACTTCGCCAGCTCCATCACCAATCGATCCAACTGCTATTATTTTTCCATCATCACTTAAGCTTAGTGAAGTTCCATAGTTATCACCATCATCAACACCCTCAAATTGTCCATATACCTCCCAAGTTCCACTATTATTTTTGTAGACAGTAACCTCTCCTAATCTTGGTCTGGTAGTATCTTGAAATTGGTAAGCAAAAGGTGCTCCTGCGGCAATTACAGTACCATCGCCAGATATAGCAACTGCAGTGCCAAATTGATCATTATCACTTTCTCCATTAATTAAAGAATTAATTATCGACCAAGTCATCTTTTTTCTAACGGCGAAGGTCTTTGTATCTCATCTGACATTGAAGGAGAAGCAGATATTAGAGCAACAAAGAAAGAAACAAAAGTAGTTTTAAAGTAATATCTTAAAGTATAAATATTTGAGGAAGACATCTGAGAAATCCCTTAAAGCTACTCTTTTTTTATTAGAAATTTCTATTTTTTTCAATTATAGTATTACTAAAGTTTTTTTATTTAATTGGTTTACAAATATTAAGAAAAGATAAAATAATTTTTTTAATCTGTGGTCATTAAATTTATCAGCAATATTAAAGTAAAGAAATTTTTATCAAATTTAAAAGTTTTATATTTTATAAATTACTTATAGATTCAATAAAAACTTGATTAGCAATCGGTGGGTTTTAGCCAATAAGTAAAGGGCATATCTGAAAATCAATAAAATGAAGTAACAGAAGGCAGTATTAGAAACTGCAACCTATTTACTTGTTCTATGTTAAAAATCACTTTTATGTAATATTTGTAAAAATCATAAGATTTTTGATCATAACAATAGTTTCTTTTGTTTAAAATCAATTTAACCATTAAATCATGGCTTGGGATATTTGAAATTCTTAAAGATCTTAACTTGTCCCCATTATTGAAGTTTACAATTATCTTTAGGGAATTTTGAACACAAAAACAATAAAAAATAAATTTAGCAATGGATAACTAATTTTAAAAAGCTGTAGATAAATAATTAATTTTTCACTTTATCAATTATCTTTTCTAGTGAAATCAGAAAATTTTTATTTATATCTTCATAAGAATTTTCACTTTTGATTTTATTCGAATAATAATTATAAAAATCATCATCCTCATTTAAAAGCTTTATTCTCTCAGCAACACTAGTTAAATCCCAACTACTTATTCTTAATTGATTATTTTTGTCAAAATACAAATCAGGTTTTTTAAAGATATCATCTGGATAATTTTTCATTAATTCTTTATTCCCTCCTGTTTGAAATGCTATAACTGGAACTCCTCTTGCATAAGCTTCTAGAATTAATCGAGATCCACTCTCATGCCAAATTGAAAATAAAAGCAAAACTCTAATATTTGAAAAAAGATTATCTATATCCTCAACCGCCGGCATAATTAATAAATTATCTTTAATCTCGAAGTCATTCAAATTCAAATAATTTAATTTCTTTTTAAATTGATTTCTTCCATCAACACATAAAAATGATAAGTTACTTTTTTGTTCGTAAAAATATTTAGATAACAATAATAAAGGTTCTAAACCTTTTTCCAATGATGGATTAACTAACAAACAATTTTTAAAGTTTCTTGAAGTTATTTTTAGATTATTTTGAGATGGTTTCTTCTCTAGAGATTTTGATAGAATTAAAGCCTCACAATTCAAATCATTTTTATATAAATTTCTTGTAGCCTCACTATCAGTAATTACTAAATCTGCATTTTTTAATAAATAGCTTTTCTTACCTTTAAAAGTTGGATTAACGAGATAAAAACAAAGTTTTACATTCTTTTTCTTAGCCTCTTTAAATATGGATTCCTCAAGCAATAAATTTCCCCAACCTATTAAAAGATCCATCTTATGTAAATCCATAAGATTCATTGCTTCCCTAAAAATATTTTCTTCTTCGTCAGCATTTAAAAGATTTCTAGCCGAATTTCTCGTTTTAATAAGAGAAATATTAATTTTTCTATATAAGAAACGATTTATAAAATTATTTTTATTTACTTGTTTATTTGAACATTTATTCCATAATAAAAGTGATTTTTTATAACCATATTCACTGTCACTTATACAGCTATTAACAACAAATACTTTATGACCCATATTTGCAAGTTCTTCAAGAATTAATCTTATGCTTATTGCCGATCCACTCGTGAAATCAAATATTGAGTTTGCATTGGCATATAAGATATTAATTTTTTTGTTCCATTGCTAGATTATTTTAATAATATCTTAAAAATTAATTACTAATATCATTTATTGATTTCAAATCTGTAAAACTATGTTCGAAAACTTAATACAAATATAATTTGACAAAATTGTTTTATATTAAATACTCATAAATGAATATAAAGTTATAATTGAAAATAAAGAGCTTTAAATTTAACAAAATTTTTTTAAAACGTTCTAATAATAAATGATTATCCTAGTAAGAATAATGAAAATGAAAAACTTAATTAGTAATTTTTTCTTAAGTATAGATTCAAAAAAAATGTTTAAAGAAAATTAGCTAAATGTTTGAAAATTCAATTTCAAAAAAAGTCAATATTAACATCGATGAATACAACAAATTATCAGAGATAAATTTATTAGAGTTATTTCTCAAAGAATTAATAATACTAGAGACTATAAAAGAAAGTATTCCTCAATCCTCAAAAGATAAGGAATTATTGATTAAAAGTTGGTTTAAGAAATTTGATAAAAAAATAACTAATGAATTAATTGATTTTCCTCTAAAAGAGATAAGCAATGAACAGGATTTCTTCAACCTATTGATTAGAAAATCTCTTTGGATAGAATGGTGTAAAGAAAATTTTAGTAATGAAATATCAATTGAATTTAATGAAAAAAAGTCATCATACGATCTAATTACTTACCAGTTATTAAGAACTAAAAATAAAAATTTATCAAATGAACTATATTTTAAATTAACTGAAGATGAGGAATCTTTTGAGGATTTGTCTTTTCAATTTTCGGAAGGAAGCGAAAGGTTTTCAAAAGGAATAATTGGACCAGTAAGAGCTAATTTGCCACATCCAAAACTTTTAGATTGTTTAAAAAATTCTGTTATTGAAAAAGTTAATCCTCCTATTGAAATTGATGGCTGGTGGATAATTTGCAAATTGAAGCATATTGAATATGCAAAACTTGATGATTTACTTAAAACCAAAATTTCACTAGAATTAGGAAATAAATATATAGATTCTCTAAAAAAAGAAATTTGTAAAAAGTTTTCAAATTAGTTTTTAAATGGCTTATAAATCTATAGCTAATAAAAAATTTTTAAATACATGGAATAATATATTCGATGATTTACCAAATAAAAAATTAAACGAATTAAGAAGCTTATTAGTAAATCAAACTTTTAAACAAGCAGAAGAAATTAGTTCCTATGGGCACATATTTCCAGGTTTAATTAAAATCAAAAGTGGGAGAGTAAGGTGCATTTATGAAAGCAAAAACAATCTCCATTCACTAAAAAATTATATAGAAGGGGATATTTTTGGTGCTGAACATATATTATCTGACATTCAAGAGCAGACATTGGTTTCATCAACTGCAGTTAATTTAGAAATCTTACCTACTGATTTATTTATTAAGTTAATAGAAGAATTTCCAATACTATATAAAAAATTTATTTATACTTCTGTTCCAGAAATTTTTTCTTGTATGAGGAATTCAGAAATATACAAAAATTTATCAGATACTAATTTATTAAAATTATCCAAAACATATTTCGAAAAATATCCCAAAATCGAAATGAAACCGATTTTCAATAATCCTGAAGTTAATTATTTTGCATGCAGTAAAAATTTTGAATTTTTAAAAAAAGGTGATTCTATAGATAAAAATTCAAAATTAGAAACTTCAAGTCAATTAAAACCAAGGATTTTGAAAATCCCAATTCCCGAAAAATATACATCTTTTACTGTTAAACAAAAAATAGAAAAAGATTCAAGAGCTAGAGAGTTAAAAGAAAATACAAAGAAGCAAACATATCAAGAATGGTATGGAAAATTGAACAATGAAAAATTTCCACATTTTAAGACTAAGGAAAAAAGAAATCAATTATTTGTATGTCTAAAAATGTTATCAATATTTTATGATGTCCCATTTCAAAGATTTGCGGCAAAGAGACTGTTATCTAATTTCTTAAAAGGAGATAAAATTACTAACTTAAATAATACCAATTTATTAACGATAATAGATCTTATTGGTTTAACTGGAACAAACTTCAACCCAAAAAATATTGAGCAGTGCAAGAGAACACCACTACCAGCATTATTAATTTTTAATAATGAATATCAAGTTATTTGGAAATATCAAAATAATAATTTTCTAATTAGTAATCCTTTACATGATCAAAAATGGGAAAATATAAATAAATTATTTGAAAATTTACAAGATGATCAACAAATTCAACTAATTGGCATTGAACACTTGACTTCCAATAAATCTTTTAAATTTGGATTTAGTTGGTTTCTCCCTTCAATTAAGAAATATAAATATTCTTTATTACAAGTTATAATTTCAAGTTTTTTTGTACAACTTCTAGCTCTTTTTAATCCATTATTAATACAACAAATTATTGATACTGTAATAAGTCAAGGTAATTTAAATGCTTTAAATGTACTTGGGATATTGCTCATAATAATGAGTTTTTCTCAAGGACTGCTAGGGACTTTGAGATCTTATCTATTTTCAGATATCACAAATAGGATTGATATTTCTTTGGGTTCAAAGATTATAAAACATCTTTATAGATTACCTCTTGGCTATTTTGCTAAAAGGCGTGTTGGAGAAGTCAGCAGCAGAATTTCTGAATTAGAGAAGATAAGAAACTTCATGACAGGAACTGCACTAACAATAACTCTTGATGCTGTTTTTTCAGTAATTTATATCTTAGTTATGTTGCTTTACTCAGTAAAATTAACGCTATTAAGTATGGCTGTAATACCTTTTTTTGTTTTTCTCACAATATTTGTCTCTCCAATAGTAAGAAGACAATTAAGGCAAAAAGCTGAATATAACGCAAAAGTCCAAAGTCACCTAGTTGAATCTATTAACGGAATAGAAACAATAAAGGGGCAATCACTTGAAATGCAATCTGAAATGAGATGGGAAAATTTTTACTCAAATCAGATAAAAGCAGGATTTAATAATACTATTACAAGTGTTGCTGCAGGATCAGCAAATCAATTTCTTCAGCAGCTTTCAGGCTTAATAGTTATTTGGGTTGGTGCAGGTTTAGTTTTAAAAGGTGAAATGACTCTCGGTGGATTAATTGCTTTTAGAATACTATCCAGCTACGTAACTAATCCTATTTTAAGATTAACAAGTTTATGGCAAAACTTTCAAGAGACTTCATTAGCACTAGAGAGATTATCAGACATAGTTGACTCTAAAAATGAGAGGGAAATCAAAAATGAAAATCTCCCATTTCTTCCAAATATTGATGGCCAAATTTCTTTTAAAGATGTTTCTTTCAAGTTTGATTCAAACCAACCGCTTCTATTGAAAAATATAAGCTTAAATATTAATCCTGGTGAATTTATTGGAATTGTTGGGAAAAGTGGTTCTGGGAAAAGTACTCTAATGAAACTTTTAATGGGATTCTTTAATCCCAATGAAGGTGAAATTTTAATTGACCATAATGATATTACTAAAGTTGATACAAATTCACTAAGGGCACAAATAGGCTACGTACCTCAAGAGACTTTTATTTTTGATGGTTCAATTGCTCAAAACATAGCATTAACAAAACCTGATGCCTCATTGGAGGAGATTAAAGAAGCTGCGCAACTTGCTTGTGCTGATGAGTTTATCAATGACATGCCTAATTCATATGCAAGTTATGTAGGAGAGAAAGGAAGTAATTTATCGGGAGGGCAAAAACAAAGATTAGGATTAGCAAGAGTCTTACTGTCAAATCCAAGAATCCTAATATTAGATGAATCTACAAGTGCGCTTGATATCTTATTAGAGAAAAAGATCATAAATAATTTACTGAATATCTCTAGAAAATTAAATATTATTTTTATAACTCATCGAGTGTATTCTCTTAAAAAAGCCAAAAATATTTTCGTCATTGATGAAGGGAAAGTAATTGAACAAGGCAATGATAGTGAATTATTAATGAAAGAAGGTAGATATAAAATGCTTAATGATTTAAATAGTTTTTAATTTTAAAAATTATGATAAGTAATGAAGAACAAGAAATAAAATATTCTCAACCAAAAAAGTGGAGTTTATATCTTCTTATCTCCAGCTGTTCTTTAATTGGAATAATTATAGTTTTATCCGGATTCTTAAGAATAGATAAAGTTATTACATCTAGAGGGAAGATTGAAAATACTGGTTCTATAAAATTAATTAAATCTAATATGGATGGAAATATTTTAGATATATTTTTTGAGGAGGGTCAAAAAGTGGAAAAAGATGCGTTACTTATAAAATTCGAAGACGATCCTTACCATTACCAAGAAGAAATTTTTAAAAACAAATTAAAAGAATTAAACAACGCAAAAGAGATAAATAAAAAACTATTAGAAAAATATATTTTTCTCAAAAATGAAGGAGCTACATCTGACTTAAATATTTTGAACTTGAAAGAAAAAATAAATGAAATAAATTCGGAAATAAGTCAATCCAAAATCAAGCTTGATGAAAATTTATATAAGAGAAGTAAAACACTAATAAAATCTCCAGTAAATGGAAAAATTTTTGAATCAAAAAAACTAAACAAAGATTATTTTGCTCAAAATGGAGAACTATTACTAAAAGTAATACCAGACACACTACTTGAAGCAAAGGTATTCATCCCGAATTCTCAGATTGGATTATTGAATACTGATATGAGAGTTGATGTCAGGGTTGATGCATTCCCGTTTACAAGGTTTGGAGATATAAAAGGAAGAATAAAATCAATTGCAGAAGAATCTAAAACCATTTCGCAAAATGATCCCAATTTCTATTACGAAACAATAATTTCATTAGATAAGCAATATATCGAAAAAAATAATAAAAAATATTTTCTAAAAGCTGGTGAAAGTATTTCTGCAAATATAATTCTTGAAGAGAGACCTGTTATTTTTGTTTTTTCCGATATATTTGAAACCACTTGGGATAAAATCAAAACAATAAAATCATCTAAATAGCCAGTTGTTTCTTTTGCATAAGCTCCGCCATTAAGAATTTCTTCTTCCTGCATCACTACATTAAAAGATTAACCAGTTATTTTATCGGTACTTGTCGTGACCTAATCTCCTACGTTATTACTTTGTACTTGTTTCAATAAAAAGTTGTATCGCTAAAGCTGTTATCAAAAGATATTGTTTCAAAACCAGCAGAAGTTAATTTATTTGTTGTTGTAACTGCAGAAAATCTTGTTCCATATGACATCTCCCATTTAACAGTTTCAACTACTAAATAAGATGCCTGCTCTATGACATGATCTTCATCTTTGTAATTTGGGTCCTGGAATCTGGCTTCAAAAGAACTTGATCCTACATTATGTATTCTGATATTTCCTTGATCTCCTCCATTAAAAGATGGATCAGTAACAATAACTACAGGATTTGTATATGAACTATTAAAATTTACTGTCTGCAAATTGTGGTTTAAAGATATTGTTCCATATTCTCCTATTAGGTTCGAACTTAAATCACTCTCAGTTACAATAAAGTAACCTTTTTAAAAATTGATTAAAATTATAATTAAACAATGATAGAAAAATGAATTCAGAAGAAAAGAAAATTAAAAAGCTAAAATTTGATGATGTTGAGTACAATTTTGAAGAACTCCCTGACAAGGCAAAAAACCTTTTAAATGGTCTTCAAACTGTAGATGCTCAATTAAAAATGTACGGAGATACAATTAATTTATTAAAAGTTAGCAAAAATTCTATGCTGCAAGAAATGAAAAATATTCTCAAAGATATAGAGCAATAAAATAAATTTTAATCTTTGTATTTTATATACCTACTTAGTAAAGAAAAAGATCTTCCCCTTCCCGAAACATCATTAATTACTTTAAGGTTTCAGAGATTTAATTATCCAAGCATGCCATCCTATAAAAAGCTAAAAAAAAGAAGTGATAAAAATGTTTATTAGAGTTATTAATAAATTCATTTCTGTTTAAAAGTTAATTAACAAATAAAATTTCATAAAAGACTTTTAATAGCTAATTAAATTGTTTGAAGATCTCTTACTGAGTAAAAAATCCTATTTTTATATTCTTGTATTTTTGAATACTTATCAAGGTTGCACTTAAATCAGATTATAAAGTGAGTAGCATTTTTCACATGACTCAGAATTCCATGAATACGCCTTATGCAAAAAGAGTAGCTGAAAAATTTAGAGAGGCTCAAAACTATTTAAAAAATAACGGTTTTAGTAGATCAACAAAAAATTTACTGGAAGATATTGAAAATTCTGTTGAAAAATAACAATGCCAATTCCCCCTCACTTACCACAATTACAATATGGCTACGATGATGGCTTTACAACCATTGTTTTTGGGTTAATAGGGAGTTGCTTAGGATGTATCTTAATTTTATTAATTTCATTTTTTGAATTTAAATTCAAAAAACAAAATAGTAAGCCTTAAAAGACTAACTAAACATTAAATAAGAACTCCATTACATCTCCTTCTTTTACAACATATTCCTTACCTTCACTTCTTAATAAACCTTTTGTTTTTGCATTAGCAATTGAACCAGATTCAATTAAATTTTGATATGAAATGGTTTGAGCTCTAATAAATCCTTTTTCAAAATCAGTGTGAATGACTCCTGCTGCTTGTGGCGCAGTCATCCCATCTTTTATAGTCCAGGCTTTTGTCTCCTTTTCTCCTGTAGTGAAATAAGTTTTTAATCCCAGTAATTTATATGTTGATCTAATTAAAGAACTTAATCCACCTTCTTCCACTCCTAAACCCATAAGGTAGTCTTTTTTATCTTTAGGTTCTAACTCTATTAATTCGGATTCCACTTGAGCTGATATTTTTATGCACTCTGTATTTTCACTATTTGCAAAACTCTTAACTTTTGATGAGAAATCATTACCTTCAGCTAAATCATTTTCATTTAAATTTGTAGCGTAAATAATTGGTTTTGCGGTGAGGAAGCCTAGTTGCTTAGTTATTAAATTTTCTTCTTCAGTAAAAGATATTGATCTAACTGAAAGGCCTTTCTGTAGCTCTTCTTCAATTTTTTCTAGTAAGGTATCTTCTTTTGCTGCCTCTTTACTCGTTCTAACCTGTTTTTTAATTCTTTCTCTTCTTTTTTGGAGTTGAGATAAATCAGCTAAATTCAATTCCAGATTAATTATCTCAATGTCATCCAAGGGATCTACCTTTCCAGAAACATGAATTACATCACTATCTTCAAAACACCTTACAACATGAACTATTGCATCAACCTCCCTAATATTTGATAAAAATTTATTTCCCAAACCTTCACCTTTACTGGCTCCTTTTACTAGTCCTGCGATATCTACAAATTCAATTTTTGTTGGGATAATATTTTGGCTAGAACTTAACTCACCTAACTCTTGCAACCTTTGATCTGGAACTGAAACTATACCTTTATTAGGTTCTATAGTACAAAAGGGAAAATTAGCAGCTTGGGCTTTAGCATTTTCTACAAGTGCATTAAATAAAGTTGATTTTCCAACATTTGGCAATCCAATAATACCTGCTTTTAACATTTGAAAAAATTTATGGAAAAATTATCAAGAAAACATCTTTTAGTAATATAGTATTTACTTAACCAATCTTGGATAAGTTAATTATAATCGTCTTGATTATTTATTTAGTTCCTAAATATTATCTACTGCTGTTTTTCAAAAGAAATGCTTGATTTAATAAGAAAAAATATAAATCTAAGAAGTGGAATTATATTGCTTTCTCTAGCTATATTTTTCGTTTTTATATCCAATTCCTTCAAGAAAAATAATTCAAAAGATATTTCTGATTTTGTAGTTCAAGTGGAAAAAGGAATCCTCTCAGATTCAATTAATACAAGTGGTGAAGTAAAAGCAATCAGGACAAGCAATATTGGGCCTCGGAAGCAAGGCGTAATAAAAGAAATCAAAGTAGATGAAGGCGATATTGTAAAAAAAGATCAGGTTTTAGCTTCACTTGATGATGAAGACTTTATCTATAAAATTGAAGAACTTGAATTAAATGTAGAAAAACAAAAATCTGAATTTTTAAGAAGAGAATATTTATATCAAGAAGGTGCAGTAAGCAAAGAAGACTTTGAAAGCTATAAAAATAACTACAACATTAGTAGCGCCAAACTTAATGATGCAAAAGCTGAAAAAAGTTTCTATCTAATTAAAGCTCCTTTTGGAGGAAAGATAACTGCAAAATATGCAGAGATAGGATCTTATGTCACACCAAGTACAAACTTAAGTTCAGACACAAAAACCAAAAACTTTATTTTTGAACTATCAGAGGGTCTAGAAATTGTTGCTAAAGTTCCTGAGAGTGACATTGGCAGAATAAAAATAGGTCAAGAAGCCTTAGTAAGAATTGAGGCTTATCCCTCAAAAAAATATAGTGCCATAGTTAAAAAAATAGCTACAAGAGCTGTAAAAGATAATAATGTAACCTCATTTGAAGTAACTTTGAATTTTAAAGATATTTTTGAAGAAATTAAAATTGGTATGACTGCAGATCTTGAATTTAGAGTGGAAGGTAATGAAGAAAAAATCCTAGTGCCAACAGTTTCTATTGTCACAGAAAAAGGTGAAAAAGGAATTTTGAAAGTTGATAAAAACAATTCTCCCAAATTTGAAAAAATCGAAATTGGTATTAGTAGTGGAAATAAAACTTCAATCATCGATGGATTAGAACCTGGAGAACAAATCTTTATTGATATTCCACCTTGGGCAAAGAAGAGAAAATGAGTTTAAAATCTGAAAACTCTAAAAAACCAATTTTACTTTTAGTCGATGGCCACTCACTTGCTTTTAGAAGCTTCTATGCATTTAGCAAAGGTATTGATGGAGGTTTAACCACCAAAGAGGGATTTCCAACAAGTGTCACTTATGGATTTCTAAAAAGCCTTCTGGATAATTGCAAAAACATTAGTCCTGAGGGTGTTTGTATTACGTTTGATACCGAAAAACCAACTTTCAGACATGAATTAGATCCAAATTATAAGGCCAATAGAGATGTAGCTCCAGATGTTTTTTTTCAGGATATTGAACAACTAGAAATCATTTTAGAAGAAAGCCTTAATTTACCAATTTTTAAATCTCCAGGATACGAAGCAGATGATCTCCTTGGCACAATTGCAAATGATGCTTCTTCTAAAGGATGGTGCGTGAATATTCTTTCTGGAGATAGGGACTTATTTCAATTAGTGGATGATCAAAAAGATATTTATGTACTCTATATGGGTGGTGGTCCATATGCGAAAAGTGGTAATCCAACTCTTATGAATGAAAATGGAGTAAAAGAAAAATTAGGTGTTGCGCCAGAAAGAGTAGTTGACCTTAAAGCCCTAACTGGTGATAGTTCTGATAATATTCCGGGTATTAAAGGGGTAGGTCCAAAAACTGCAATTAATCTACTAAAAGAAAACGATACACTTGATGGAATCTATCAGACTTTAGACAAGATTCAGCAGAATAACGATAAGAAATATAAAGGATTCATCAAAGGTTCGGTTATAGAAAAGCTCAGAAATGATAAGCAAAATGCTTTTCTTTCCAGGGATTTAGCAAAAATAAATACTGAAGTGCCTTTAATATTAGGTGATGGTTATGAATTAAAAAATATAAATCAAGAACTTCTCTCAGAGTCACTGCAAAAACTTGAATTATCAACACTACTTCGGCAAATTGATATTTTCAATTCAACTTTTAGTAAAGGTGGTTTTGACAAAAATAACGTAGCAAAAGAGGAGGAGAAAGATCAAAAGGTCTCTAGTAAAAGTGAATTAGAAAATAGTGAAAATAAAATCCCTAAAATCAAAGTAACTGTTGTAAATGAATTTGAATTACTTGATAAATTAATTCAAAGATTAGAACAGACCAATGAGATAGTTTCTTTAGATACAGAGACTAATAGTTTAAATCCAATCGATGCAGAACTTGTTGGGATAGGACTATGTCTTGGAGAAGAAACTGATGATTTATTTTATATACCTCTTGGTCATCACACAAAAAAAGATACCCCCAATCAATTATCTATTGAAGATGTTTTCTCAAAACTAAGAACTTGGATAGAAGATCCAAAAAAAGAAAAGGCACTCCAAAATTCTAAATTTGACAGGCAAATATTTTTTAATCATGGACTTGATCTTAAAGGCGTAACCTTTGACACCTTACTAGCAGACTATCTTCTTAATAATCAGGAGAAGCATGGGTTAAGTGAAATTAGTTTTAGATTATTTGGATTTAAGCCTCCTTCATTCAAGGAAACAGTTGGGAAAAATAAAGACTTTTCATTTGTTGATATTGATGAAGCTAGTATTTACTGTGGTTATGATGTATTTCTAACTTTTAAGATTGTCAAAATTTTTAAAGAAAGATTTTCAACAGAACAAAATGAATTAATCAAATTGTTCGAAGAAATCGAGCTGCCCTTAGAGCCGGTATTGTCTCAAATGGAAATGAGTGGAATAACCATCGACATCCCTTATTTAGATAAACTCTCAAAAGAAATAAAAAGTACTTTAGAAGATATTGAAAGTAAGGTTTATGAATTAGCAGAGGAGAATTTTAATCTATCTTCACCAAAACAACTTGGTGAGATCTTGTTTGAAAAATTAAATTTGAATAAGAAAAAATCACGGAAAACCAAAACAGGATGGAGTACAGATGCAGTGGTTCTTGAAAGATTAGTCGACGAACATGAAATAATCCAACATTTAATAAAACACAGAACCCTTAGCAAATTACTTAGCACCTATATTGATGCTCTACCAAATCTTATAAACGAAAAGACAGGAAGAGTTCATACAAACTTTAATCAAGCTGCTACAGCGACTGGGAGACTAAGTAGTAGCAATCCTAATCTTCAAAATATCCCGGTTAGGACTGAATTTAGTAGGAGAATAAGAAAAGCATTCTTGCCTGAAAAAAATTGGAAACTTTTATCAGCTGATTATTCTCAGATCGAATTAAGAATACTTGCTCATTTAGCAGATGAAGAAATACTAATTAATGCTTTTCATAAAAATGATGACATTCATTCTTTGACTGCAAGATTAATTTTTGAGAAAGAAGAAATTTCATCCGACGAAAGGAGAGTTGGGAAAACAATAAATTTTGGAGTTATCTATGGTATGGGTATAAAAAAGTTTGCACGTTCAACAGGAGTGAGTACTCCAGAGGCAAAAGAATTCCTAATAAAATACAAAGAAAGATATTCAAAAATTTTCAAATTTCTTGAACTCCAAGAAAGGCTTGCCTTATCAAAAGGTTATGTGAAAACAATTTTTGGTCGAAAAAGAGAATTTAAGTTTGATAAAAATGGACTTGGAAGATTAATAGGGAAAGATCCTTACAAAATTGACCTGCAATCTGCAAGAAGGGCTGGCATGGAAGCACAGTCATTAAGAGCCGCAGCAAATGCACCAATTCAGGGTTCAAGTGCAGACATTATTAAAATTGCAATGATTCAACTAAATAAGAAATTCATAGAAATGAATGTTCCCGCAAAAATGCTTTTACAAGTACATGATGAATTATTGTTTGAAGTTGAACCAAATTCTTTAGAAATTACGACGAAATTAGTAAAGAAGACTATGGAAGATTGTGTAAAATTAAATGTGCCTCTTTTAGTTGATATTGGTATTGGAGACAATTGGATGGAGACAAAATAAAACTCATGAAATATTTAATTTAAGATGATCAAACTTTTTAATACTTTAAGCAAAAGAGTTGAGGTTTTTAAACCTATTGATGATGTAGTAAAAATTTATTGTTGTGGAGTAACTGTTTATGATTTATGTCATCTTGGTCATGCCAGAAGTTATATAGCTTGGGATGTATTAAGAAGATTTTTAATTTACAGTGATTTCAAAGTGAAGTATGTTCAAAATTTTACAGATATTGATGACAAGATCTTAAAAAGAGCTAAAGAAGAAAGCAGTTCAATGAAGGAAGTATCTGAAAAAAATATTATTGAATTTCATAAAGATATGGATTCTTTAGGAATAATGCGTCCCGATAGTATGCCAAGAGCAACGAATCATATATGCAATATCTGCTCATTTATAACAATCCTTGAGGACAAAGGTTATGCATATTCTAGGGATGGAGATGTTTATTATTCTGTTTTTAAAAATAAAAATTATGGAAAGCTAAGTAATCAAAATATACAAGAACAAAATATCAATCAGCAAGGAAGAATGGCTAGTGATGAAAATAGTAAAAAACTTAATCCGCAAGATTTTGCACTATGGAAAAAAGCCAAAGATGATGAACCATTTTTTGATTCGCCATGGGGCAAAGGTAGGCCAGGATGGCATATTGAATGTTCGGCGATGGTTAAAGATGAATTAGGAGATACTATTGATATCCATTTAGGTGGTTCTGATTTAATTTTTCCACATCATGAGAATGAAATCGCCCAATCAGAAGCAGCTAATGGCAAAAAGCTAGCGAATTATTGGTTACACAATGGGATGGTCAATGTAAATGGACAAAAGATGAGTAAATCCCTTAAAAATTTTAAAACTATCAGAGAGCTAATTAAGTCAGGTATAAGCCCAATGACTTTACGATATTTTGTTATGACTGTGAATTATAGAAAACCACTTGATTTTAATGAAGAAGCTTTAAGAAGTGCTTCAGAAGCTTGGAAAAACATTAATGTAGCCCTTTCTTTTATGGACCTTACAAAAGGTGCTTTTAGATCTATTGATAAAAATGAATATATCGAAGAACAATATAAAGAGAAAATAAGCTTTCAATTATCTCAAAAAAAGCTTAAATTTTCTGAGGCTCTGGGGAATGACCTTAATACAGCAGGTGCTATTGCAATTATTTACGATTTAGCAAAACCATTAAAAAACTTTTTAAACCAATTTCAAAGGGTCGAAGGTTTTAAAATAGACCTAAATGAAAAATTCTTTCTAATTGAGAGTTTTAAAACTCTTGAAAAGTTGACTGAGGTACTTGGTCTTAAAAAAGAGGTTTTAGTAAAAGAGAGTAAAATAACAGAAGAAGAAATATCAAAGCTTATTAATGAAAGATTGAAAGCAAAAAAGGGAAAAAATTATACGAAGTCCGATGAAATTAGGAATTTGTTAAAAGAAAAAGGGATAGAACTTATTGATCAATCAAAGGAAATAACAACATGGATAAGAATCTAAATTTTAAGAAAAAAACCAATTTGAAATTTTTGTTTTTTAAATACACCTTTAAATGGGAAGATATTAGAAATATCAGAGAAAATTGAAATACATTACTGTGCTCGGTTCTACTGGTTCAATAGGGACTCAAACTCTTGAAATAGCTAGTGAGCAGCCTGATAAGTTTAAAGCCGTAGCTCTTTCTGCGGGAAGAAATATTAATTTATTAACTGAACAAGTTAAAACACATAAACCAGAGGTAGTTGCGATTGAGGATGAAAGTCTTATAGAAGATTTAAAAGATAATATTAATAACTTAGATTTGGATGATGCTCCCTTGGTTTTAGGTGGAAAGCAGGGGATTAACGCAGTTGCAGGATGGGATAAGGCAGATACTGTGGTAACAGGGATAGTAGGCTGTGCAGGCTTAATTCCAACAATGTCAGCAATTAATGCGGGGAAAAATATTGCACTTGCTAACAAAGAAACTTTAATTGCGGCAGGACCAATTGTTATTCCTGCATTAAAGAAAAATAATAGTAGGCTTTTACCTGCGGATTCAGAACACTCTGCTATCTTTCAATGTTTACAAGGATTACCTAATTATGAAAATGCAGATTTTTCAACAGGAGAGATGCCTAAGGGTTTAAAAGCAATACATTTAACAGCTTCTGGTGGTGCTTTCAGAGATTGGGCCGTTGAGGATTTAAAGCATGTCACAGTGGAAGATGCGACTTCACATCCTAATTGGAATATGGGAAAAAAAATAACTGTAGATTCTGCAACTCTTATGAATAAAGGATTAGAAGTTATAGAAGCTCATTATTTATTTGGGACCTCTTACGAAAATATCGAAATAGTTATCCATCCTCAAAGTATTATTCATTCAATGATTGAAATGGAAGATTCTTCAGTATTAGCTCAATTAGGTTGGCCAGACATGAAACTACCCATTTTATATGCGATGAGTTGGCCTGAAAGATTTAAAACAAATTGGAAAAGATTAAACCTAAGTGAAATTGGAAAATTAACTTTTAAAGAGCCAGATGAGTTTAAATATCCATGCATGGGACTTGCCTATGCTGCAGGAAAATCTTCTGGGACTATGCCTGCAGTCTTAAATGCTGCTAATGAAATGGCTGTTGAACAATTCCTCAAAGAAAAAATTTCTTTTCAAGAAATTCCAACATTTATAAGTAGAGCTTGTGAATCACATATGGAGAATTTGAATTTGAGTCCCCAACTGGAGGATATTCTTGAAGTAGACAATTGGGCCAGACTTTTTGTTGAGAAAGAAATTAAAAAAGGGAAAAAATACGTAAGTATTGGATAAAAGTGAATATAAAAAAACATCTTCTACTATGCGCAACACCTACAAAACAGAAATGCTTTAAAGGCAATGAAGGTCAAAAAACATGGGAATGTCTCAAAAAGACTTTAAAAAAATTTGAGAATGATCCCTCTACAAAAAATGTTCATATATTAAGATCAAAAGCTGACTGTTTAAGGGTATGTAAAAACGGCCCAATTCTTCTTATTTGGCCTGATGGTATTTGGTATGAGAAAGTTTCTCCAGAAAAAATTTCTGAAATTTTTACCTCACATATTATTAACGGTAAGCCAATAGAAAAATGGATTTTCAAAAAAACACCATTTTTAAATAGTCCTAGATACTCATAAACCAGTTCTTTACCACTTCGTCTGACCAGCAGCCATTAATCGAATGAAAACCATTATGACCTCCTTTTTCAGTTATAAAAATAGTGAATTTATCAATAGACTCTTTTCTTAAATTCAAAGTATCCTTATATGGAACCCAGGGATCATCCTTGGCATGAATAAAAAGCATTGGAGGTAATTTTTTTATTGAGTTTTGGATTCTAAATATTGGAGAAGCTTTAATATAATAATCCTCTAAAGAATTAAATCCCCAACTAGGAGCTGTAAATTTCTGATCAAATTCTCTTATACTTTTTATATTTCTAATTTTTATTCTTAATTTCTCGTTATCAAGGAGTTTGCCTTCATCATTAAATCCCTCCCATAACTGAATTTTTAAGCGGTGAAGTAACCATTTTTGGTAGATAGAATTTCTAGGTTTTTCAATACAGAGACTGCATGACGATAAATCTAATGGGGTACTCACGCAGGCAAGGCCATCTAAAAGTTTTTCTCCTTTGTTTTCATCGTAATCTAGGCAGGCATTTAAAAGAATTGTTCCGCCTAAAGATAATCCAACTCCGTATATTGGAAAATTATTATTACTTTTCATAAGATCTTTGAACTCTAAATTAATCAATTTTTTAAAATAATTAATTGCTGAAATAACATCACTGGAGCATCTAGCACAATAATTTCCCTTAGCTAAATATCTCGCTGATCCAGATCCTCTTAGATTTAATTTAAGAACTACAAAACCATTATTTGCTAATTTCCTTGATATTCTTCTTAAACCAAACCGTTTAGTTGAGCCCCCTAAACCATGAGTAACGATTACAAAACCCCTAAGTGAGTTTAAATTTTCAGGTAATTCTAAAAAACCTAAAAGATAATCACTTTCAAATTTTTTAGAAAGAATTTTATTAATCGGAAAGAATATTTTTTTATTTTTTTTTGATTTACCAAAATCAATAACAAAAGTATCTCTCAAAGTTTGTAAGTCGCCACCTATCCAAGGTAAGACTTCTCGAAATGGCTTATTTTTAACGTAATCTGAAAAACTAAAAGATATACTATTATTTCTCCCCAACTCCAAGATCCTTTAATTCTCCAATCAAATCATTCAGTACCTTTTTTGCATCACCAAAGACCATTGAGGTATTTGGTAGATCAAATAAATCATTTTTTATTCCGGAGTAACCTGCACTCATACCACGTTTAATTACAAATACCGTTCTTGCTTCCTGCACATCAAGAACTGGCATGCCATATAAAGGAGAAGAACTATCATTTTTAGCTTGAGGATTAACCACATCATTTGCTCCTAAAACTAAAACAACGTCCGTTGCTGGAAAATCAGGATTTACAACGTCCATCTCTTTAAGTTGTTCGTAAGGAACATCTGCCTCTGCTAAAAGTACATTCATATGTCCAGGCATCCTCCCTGCTACAGGATGAATTGCGTAAACAACTTCAATACCATTTTGCTCTAGTTTTTTTGTCACTTCCCTTAAAGTATGTTGAGCTTGAGCTACTGCCAGACCATAACCAGGAACAATAATTACCTTGTTGGCTGCCTCTAAAGTCAATGCGCATTCTTCAACACTGCAAGAAGTTATATTTGTATATTCTCCTGAACCAGAAGAGGCTGTACTTTGTGCAGATAAAGATCCTCCAAAAAGAACTGAAACCAATGATCTATTCATACCCTTGCACATTACTTGAGTAAGTATTAGACCTGCCGCTCCAACCATTGCGCCTGCTACTATCAAAAGCTGACTATCTACAACGAAACCTGCTGCTGCTGCTGCAATCCCTGAATAGCTATTTAATAAAGAGATAACTACTGGCATATCCGCTCCACCAATCGGCAAAGTAACTCCAATACCTAATAAAGAAGAAACTATAACTAAAAGCCAAATAGAACTTGTATTGCCGTTTATCAAATCAAAAAAGGCTATCAAGGAAGCAACTGCAAAAACAATATTTACAAAATGTCTAACTTTGCTCTGAGTCCATCCTGGAGTTGACAACCAACCCTGTAACTTTGCCATCGCCACAATTGAACCTGTGAAAGTTATGGCACCAACAAATATAGAAACAGATATTGAAACTTCGTTAATAAGTGACTTAAAAAAATCAAAATTTTCTTGGCCACTAGATATGGGGAAAATAGCTACTCCTAAGGCCACTAAAAGTGATGACATTCCTCCACAACCATTGAACAATGCCACTGTTTCAGGCATGGAGGTCATAGGTACTTTTTTTGCAAGAATTGCTCCGAAAAAACTACCTATAATTGATCCAATTATTATCCAAATCCAAGACTGAATAGCAATTCCAGAAGTGCCTAAATAATAAGAAAGTAATCCTACTACTGATAGCGACATTGCAAATGCAGCTAATCTATTAGCATCCCTTGCTGACTTTACTTTTGACAACCCTTTTATACCCAACGCCAGTAAAAGTACTGCTAGAAGGTCAATAACGAATTTAATGATTACAGGTAGATTCATGTTAAAAATTACTTCTTATTTGATGGTTTACGACTAAACATCGCGAGCATTCGATCAGTTACAAAGAAACCGCCTACAACGTTGAAAAGAGCAAATCCAAGAGAAACTGAACCAATGATTAAAAGTGGTACGTTACCTTCTGCTTTTACAATTAAAGTTAAGGCTGCAAGCATTGTTATTCCTGAAATTGCATTTGCTCCACTCATTAGAGGTGTGTGAAGGGTAGGAGGAACTTTTCCAATTAACTCAAGGCCTAATAAACTACCAAGTAAAAGAACCCAAAGAAGACTTATAAAAGACATAATTTTAAAACCTCAATTTTCAAAAACTTTATTTTGAAGAACAACTCCTTCATCGCTTAATAAACATCCAGAAATGAGTTCATCCTCTTTATCTAATTTAATTACACCATCTTTTATAAATGGTGTAATCAAAGATGTTAAGTTCTTAGCATAAAGTGAACTTGCATCATAAGGAACTGAAGAGGGTAATTCGCCCGCTCCAATAAGTTTTACCCCATCTTTGATAATAGTTTCATTTGATTTTGTTCCTGCGCAGTTCCCTCCCTGAGAAACTGCTAAATCAATAATTACTGCACCAGGTCTCATTTTTTCAATCATGGGAGCGTCTATTAAAACAGGGGCTTTTTTACCTAGAACTTGCGCAGTACATATAGCAACATCAGCTTCAGATAAATATTTAGTTAAAGTGGCCTTCTGTTTTGAGAGGAATTCGGGTGTTACAGCTTTTGCATAACCTCCAGCTTCTCCAGGTTTTTCATCCACTTCAGGAAGTTCTATAAATCTTGCTCCGAGGGACTCTACTTGTTCTTTAACGGCAGGTCTAATATCAGATACAAATACTATTGCACCAAGTCTTTTTGCTGTCGCAACTGCCTGCAATCCTGCAACGCCGCCACCAAGAACCACTACTTTGGCAGGTTGAACTGTGCCTGCTGCAGTCATAAGCATTGGGAAATATCTATCTAACTCACTTGCAGCTAAAAGAACTGCTTTATATCCAGCGATATTGGCCTGTGAAGAGAGAACATCAGAAGATTGCGCTCTACTAATCCTTGGGAGCAATTCTAGAGATAAAGCTGAAATCTTATTATTATTTATAATCTTGAGAAGCTCCTTATTACCATATGGGTTAAGAAGACCAAGAAGAACTGCACCTTTCTTTAATTTAGTTAAATTATCCTCTGATGGAGTTTGAACACAAAATATTAGGTCAGCTTCACCCCAAATTTTTTGATCTAAGTTACTTATTATTGTTCCACCCGATTCTTCATATGACAAGTCACTAAATCCTGATAATTTTCCCGCTGAACTTTCAATATAAACATCACATCCAAGGCTTTTTAATTTCTTTACCGCCTCTGGAGTAGCTGAAACTCTCCTTTCACCAGAGCTTGTTTCGGAAGGAATAAGTATCTTTGTCAATTTATTTATTTTTTTAACATACTAAATATAAATTGAAGAAAGTCAAAAGTCTTGGATTTTTGTTAAAAATATATTTTCTTTTCTATAAAAAATAGCTATCTAGAATATATAGGTACTAAATATTCCGATGAGTATTAAAGCAATCGAATGTCCAGATGGAGTATGTCACAGTCATCATGGTGGTCATGCTGTTCCAAGGCAAGCTATGCAGAAAAATCTAGAAAAGCATGGTAAGGACTGGTGCGAAAAATTAGCAGAAAGAATTTATGAAATGTCGGTTGATACTTATTCACAGACAGTCATGCCTAGTCTCCACTCAGCAGGTTGGCAAAGAAGACATTTAGATTGGGAATTTAAGCTCGCAGAAAATGATTCTGAACCTGATGAAGCTCTTGTTGAAGGAATTATTAATGCCACTGAAAGCTTTCTAAGAAGTAGTGAAGTTCATCGATTATTTATTCAGGAATTAGTCCAGGGCACATTTGAGGAAGCAAATGACAAAAAAATAATTTCTAAAGCAATAAAATCTATCATTGAAGAGGAAATTGTCATTTCACTAAGAGAAAAGAAAGAATCTCTTTTAAAAAAAATATCCGCAAAATTAATTTCAGAAGAAAAAGTTAGTGAGGAACTTGCAATAAATTCAGCTAAAGAGGGTTTTGAGGAAGTTGAAAGATTACTCGCAAATCACAGCGAGGCCGTTTAACCACATTTTTTATATTTTTTTTATAATTCCTTCGAAAATTGGCTCAAATATAAATTAAAGATTAAATTATTGTTTGGAAGTACAAAGTTGTAACTTATTAGACAATATATCTGTTATTCGATGTGTTTATCTATATACAACTTACAACATTCAATGGACAATTTCATCAGAAAAAGGATCGACATAGCGACTTGTTGGGCTACCAACAGAATTTCTGCAATGGACACTTTAGAAAGGTATGAAGATAGTTATGCAATCGCAGAAGAATTTAGAGAATGGATATTACATATTGGAGAAAAGAACGAAAATTTAAAAGATTCTGTTTTAAACTTCCCAAAAGAATTAAAAAAATTATTAGACCAAAAAGTCAACGATTGAGTAATAAATCTATCGAGTGAAATCCGCCCTACATTATTTGGGTTTGTTTATTATTATAAGTAGTGAAATTAGCAAATAAATGGAAAATAAAGAGAAGATTTCAAACGTAGAAAATGTTGTAATTATAGGGTCCGGACCTGCAGGTTACACTGCTGCGATTTATGCAGCAAGAGCAAATCTTCAACCATTACTCGTAACAGGATTTAATTCTGGTGGAATTCCTGGTGGGCAATTAATGACTACAACATTTGTTGAAAATTATCCAGGTTTCCCAGATGGAGTACTGGGTCCTGAATTGATGGATCTAATGAAGGCTCAAGCAGAAAGATGGGGCACTAATTTATACGAAAGTGATGTAGTCTCAATTAATACCGATTTACGTCCCTTTGAATTAAAAACTTTAGAAGGAACTATAAAATCTAACTCAATTATTATTGCAACTGGAGCAAGTGCAAACAGATTAGGCGTGATAAATGAAGATAAATTCTGGAGTAAAGGAATAAGTGCTTGTGCAATATGCGATGGAGCCACCCCACAATTTAGAGATGAAGAATTAGCTGTTATTGGAGGTGGCGACTCTGCATGTGAAGAAGCAGCATATCTCACAAAGTATGGAAGCAAAGTGCATTTGATTGTTCGATCAGAAAAATTAAGGGCTAGCGCAGCAATGGTTGATAGAGTAAAAGCTAATCCAAAGATAGAAATTCATTGGAACACAAAAGTTGATAAAGCAGATGGTTCTGAATGGCTTGAGAAAATAGAAACTATTCACTCTCAAGGAGGTAAAGGGGAAATCAATATAAAAGGTCTTTTTTACGCGATAGGGCACACACCTAACACGAAGTTCTTAGACAACAAAATTGATTTAGATAATAAAGGCTATATTGCTTGCAAATCAGGAAGGCCAGAAACATCTATTGAAGGCATCTTCGCTGCAGGTGATGTTGTGGATTCTGAGTGGAGACAAGGAGTTACCGCTGCGGGAACTGGATGCATGGCAGCATTAGCTACTGAAAGATGGTTAGCCGAGAAAAACTTAGCAAAAACTATAGTAAGAGAAACTCCCGAACCAGAAAAAAAACTTAATTCATCAAATTTTAATGAAGAAGAAGTTAATGAAGATACTTTCGATTCAAATTCTGAATGGCAAAAAGGGAGTTATGCATTGAGAAAACTTTATCACGAGAGTAAAAAACCTATCTTAGTAATTTTCAGTTCCCCAAGCTGCGGGCCATGTCATGTTTTGAAACCTCAGTTAAAAAGAATAATTAAGGAACTTGATGGTGCTGTTCTTGGCGTTGAAATAGATATTGATAAAGATCAAGATATTGCAAAACAAGCTGGTATTAACGGCACACCAACAGTTCAACTTTTTAAAGAAAAATTATTAAAAAAACAATGGCAAGGTGTTAAACAAAGAAGCGAGTTTAAAGAAGCGATAGAAAATATTATCTAAATTAACTTTTTATTTATTATTTCTCTTAGGATTATTTTTATTAGTAGTAGGTCTTGCACCACCGGCATTTCTCTCTCTATAAGTTATCCTCCCTCTAGAAAGATCATAAGGACTTATCTCAACTAAAACTTTGTCTCCAGCTAATAATTTAATTCTAAATTTAGTCAATTTACCTGCAGCTCTACATAAACATTGATGACCTTCAGGCTGTTCTAAGGTAACCAAATAAAATCCATTCCCCTGCTCTTTTTCTATTACACCTGAAGTTTCAATCATTAATTAATCTTTTACTAGGTTCATATTATCAGAAAAAGATTGGCCAAAATTGATTTAAGAAAAATTACATCAGTAAGAATACTAAATGCAATTCAAATTGAAAATTTAATTTCATTAATTATTTGAAGTTGACCATAGTAAAAATTTGCTTTCGCAATTTTTTCAGAATCTTCTAATTGATCAAAAAAAACAAACCCAAGGCTTTCCCATAACGAAGATCCGCAAACATTATTCAATTCATTTTTTGCTTCTTTTGCAAAATTATCTAGTTTTCGTTCAAGATTTTTAGATTTAGAAACAGACATAAATCGATACTATTTATATAGTACAAATATACTATATAAGCTTAAAATTGCAATACTAAAAAGGTAATCTCTTTTTTTCTTCAATATTAAGATCTGCTTCCATTTCCCTTAATCTTTTAAGTATTTGTTGATAGTACTCCTTTATATAACTCTCTAGTGAGGTCATATCCTCTTTTTTAAGTTCCAATATTTCGTAAGTTTTGCTCATGTCAGCATCTAGTGATTCACCACTACTAGTTACTTCAGCAAAAGCTAATCGCTCAGCAACATTAAGAGAATCTTGGAAAAAGGAAACTACTTTTTGAGTGACACTAATAAGGAAGGGGGAAACTCTAAAAATTTTCGCCTTTTTTTCACTAAATTTTTCACATAAAGATATAACTTCATTTGAATCCCATGCTTTGGGACCTACTAATGGCAATGATGTTCTGTGAGTTTTTGGATTATTTACTGCTGCTACAACAACTTTCGCCATATCTTGAGTATTCATATAAGCAATTTTAGTTGGAGTTCCACTCATCCACACTGCTTGACTATCCAGGATTGGGATTGCGAATTGACCAATCACTCCTTGCATAAAAGCTGCGCATTTGAAGATTGTATAGTCTAAACCAGATTTTTCAAGAAGTTTTTCAGTACAATATTTAATGTCCATTAAAGGAACATTTCTAAACTTTTCTGTTAGGAGGATAGAAAGGAATATTACCCTTTTTACGTTTAAAGATTCGCAAGCATTGAATAAGTTAAGTTTTCCATCCCAATCAATTTCATAAATACTTTTTGGATCATCTGGCCTACTAGTCGCTGCATCAATAACTACTTCAATATCTTGCAATGCATATTCGATATCAGAAGAATTTAATAAATTACCTTTTGTTAGCTCACAACCCCATTCTTGTAGAAAAGAAGATTTTCTTGGATTTCTTACAAAGCATCTTACTTCATGTCCCTCTTCTATAGCTTGCTTTGCTATTTGTCTACCAAGTGTCCCTGTTGCTCCTACTAAAAGAATCTTCATACTTAAGATTTACTTAACTTTAAGACCATAACTCAAATTGCGATGTATCCGTGAGAATCAGTCTCCCTGAAACTTTAATAACAAAGCCCCACCAACTAATCCTATTGGTATTAGTATCCAAAAAACTGCTGCAATACTAAAAATTTCTTTAGCCATAGTAAAATTGAATGATTACTATAATTTACATTCAAAATACATTTATTTGTTAAAAATGTAGATAATTCAAATATCTTGAAAATTTTTGAATATATGAAAAATAATTTTAAAAAAAATATAAACATTCCTAATTACTGGAATTGGAATGGTTTTAAAATTTGTTGGAGTGTTACAGGCGAAGAAAATGAGATCCCAATTATCTTTCTCCATGGATTTGGAGCAAGTCGAAAACATTGGAGAAATAATTTAGAGTATTTTGCGAAAAAGAATTTTGCCTCTTATTCCTTGGATTTAATAGGATTTGGGGATTCAGATCAACCTGGGATTAGACAAATTGGAAAATTAAATAATGAGATTTGGTGTGATCAAGTGAAAGACTTTATTGCACAGGTAATAAGACCAAAGAATTCTGGGAAAGTAATTCTTATTGGCAATTCCCTTGGATCACTAGTTGCTTTAACATGCGCTGTTTCATTAGAGGATCAGATTGCAACAGTTATTGCATCTCCTTTGCCAGATCAAATTCAAGAAAATAAAAAGTCCATAACAAAGAAATCATCATTTAAGAAATTTCAAGATAGATTCATAACAATATTTTTTTTGTTTTTCCCTTTGGAGATTATTTTATTTTTAATAACTAAATTAGGAGTTATTAAACTGGGACTAAATTCTGCATATTTCAAAAAAGATAATATTGATCGCGAACTAATAGATTTGGTAACAAAACCAGTTTTAAGGAGAACTTCAGCTAGATCATTAAGAGCAATGTGTATTGGAATGTCTTCTAGAGATGAAAAATTTAAAGCTTCTCACCTTTTGAGAAAACTTAGCGCCTCAAAAAAAGTTCCTTTTTTATTGATTTGGGGCGAAAAAGATAATTTCATACCTTTGTTTGTTGGTAAAAAGATTGCAAATTTCCATAGATGGGTAAAATTAAAAATAGTATCCAATTCAGGGCATTGTATCCATGATGAAGACCCTTCAGTATTCAATAGAATTTCTTATGAATGGATTAGAGATTTAAAAACCTTTTAAAATATGAAACATACATTATCAGTTCTTGTAGAAGATGAATCTGGAGCCTTGAGTAGAATCTCAGGTCTCTTCGCTAGAAGGGGATTTAACATAGATAGCCTTGCAGTAGGACCTGCAGAATCCAAAGGGATTTCAAGGTTAACAATGGTAGTAGAGGGTGATGATGAAACTCTTCAGCAAATGACTAAGCAACTTAATAAGTTATTTAATGTTCTGGGAGTTGTAGATTTTACTAATCTCGCAGCTGTTGAGAGGGAATTGATGTTACTAAAAGTTTCATCGAAAGAAGATACTAGGAGTAATATCCTTGATATAGTACAGATTTTCCGTGCAAAAGTTGTTGATGTATCAGATATGGCCTTAACTCTTGAGGTAGTTGGAGATCCTGGGAAGTTAGTTGCTCTTGAGAAATTACTCGAGCCATACGGCATCCTTGAAATAGCGAGGACTGGTAAGGTGGCTCTTAAACGCTCTTCAGGAGTTAATACAGAAATGTTGAAAATAAATAAATACTCTCTAGAAATTTAATTAGATATCTGGACTGCCTTGATGAAGTCTTCTTTATTGATTTTTTCGAGTACGTCTAATCCTTTAATAATTTTCCCAAAAATCGAATATCTTCCATCTAATTCTGGGATCTTAGTAGTTACAAAAAAAAATTCAGTAGATGAAGACTTATTCTTACCGCTTTTAACCATAGCGATTGATCCACTCTCAAAAGTATTAACTAAATTTACTGTTTCACTAGGATTTTTTATTTGATAGTTATATCTTGGTTTTATTTCTTCTTTGAATTTTATTTCTAAAGGTATTGTTGGACTTGTCTTATTCAGGTTTTGTTTTCGTTCTATATAAGATTTATTTTCTGGATTAATGCCGCCATGTATAAACCTTATTTGGGGATAATTTATTATTTTATAAAATTTTTTATTTTCATAAATATTATTGTCTATGTTTTCCAGAAAATTTGATACTGTTACTGGGTTATCTTTACCAAATAATTTCACCTCAAAATCACCTTTTGAAGTTTTAAAATTAACTACTTTATTACTCTGAATACAACTAAATTTAAGTTTTTGGCAGTAATAATTCGAATCAATCTTACTTTTATAACTACAAGCTTGAACCAAAAACAAAACCTGTAAAAAAGATAATGTTTTTAAAAAATATTTTTTTTTTATTTTAGGCCCTCCAAATTAACATCTAAAAATTTAGCTAGACGAGCTCCTTCTTCTTCAACCTGAAGAAGTGGTTTAAGTTCACCTGCTCCACTTAAAGGGAGAGGTTTTTTTCTACCTTTTAGTACTAAAGCAATTCTTCTTCTAGGATTAAATCCCTCACTTATATCCAACTTAACAGATTTAATTTCATCAAAATTTAATTTAACTTCAACATCTTTAAATAATCCCTTTCTTTTTATTTCTACAGATTTTGAGGATTTATCAAAATAATTACTTCCTGAACCAAAGTTTATGTAAACCAAATACCACAAGTAAAAATTTAATAAATTAGCTATTACTCCGTATGCTCCCATTATTATTCCTTGAGGGATAAACAACAAAGTTGAAGGATTTCCTAAAGGTAATAAATCCCTTCCTGTGTAGCTGGATATGGAGGCCAAAAGAAAACCAATACCTCCTATAGTCAGCATTCCTCCAATAATATAATTTGAAATTTTTCTTGATCCACCAATTTTTTGTTCGATTTTATCGAATGACGTGAGGTCTGAATTCATTTTTATCTTTTTTTTAGAGCCTAATTCAGATAATTTAACAAACTAAGGGAGTATTCTTACCTAATTTTTAATAAAAAAGTCAGGAAAGCTTTACAAGGCATTTCAGATATACATATATTTCCCCACATTACTCTCAATCTTTGTTACAGTCACTGCGTATCCCGAAGCTAAAAACGATTTCTCATGACGATCGCAGTTGGTAGCGCACCACAAAGAGGATGGTTTGATGTCCTCGATGATTGGTTGAAGCGCGACCGCTTTGTATTTATTGGTTGGTCCGGACTACTTCTACTTCCTTGTGCATATCTTGCTATAGGTGGTTGGTTTGTCGGAACAACATTTGTTACCTCTTGGTACACACATGGAGTTGCAAGCTCATACCTTGAAGGTTGTAACTTTTTAACAGCAGCTGTAAGTACCCCTGGTGATGCCATGGGACACAGTCTTCTATTTTTATGGGGTCCTGAAGCCCAAGGTAGTTTCGTAAGATGGCTACAGCTTGGTGGACTTTGGAACTTTGTTGCATTACATGGAGTATTTGGCCTAATTGGTTTTATGCTTCGTCAGTTTGAAATTGCTGGCCTTGTTGGAATTAGACCATACAACGCTCTAGCATTCTCAGCAGTAATTGCAGTATTCACAAGTATTTTCCTTATTTATCCTTTAGGACAGCATAGTTGGTTCTTCGCACCTTCATTCGGTGTTGCAGCAATCTTCCGTTATATTCTGTTCATTCAAGGTTTTCACAATATCACTTTAAATCCATTCCACATGATGGGTGTTGCTGGAATTCTTGGTGGTGCTCTGCTTTGCGCTATCCATGGAGCTACAGTACAAAACACTTTGTATGAAGATACAAGTATCTATACAGATGGTAAGGTTCAAAGTTCAACATTTAGAGCTTTTGACCCAACTCAAGAAGAAGAAACTTATTCAATGATTACAGCGAATAGATTCTGGAGTCAAATCTTCGGTATTGCTTTCTCAAACAAACGTTTCTTACATTTCTTGATGTTATTTGTACCTGTTATGGGTATGTGGACATCTTCAATTGGTATTGTAGGCTTAGCACTAAACTTAAGAGCTTATGATTTCGTAAGCCAAGAAATCCGTGCAGCAGAAGATCCAGAATTTGAAACTTTCTATACAAAAAATATACTTTTGAACGAAGGTATGCGAGCATGGATGTCTTCTGTGGATCAACCACACGAAAACTTTGTATTCCCTGAGGAGGTTCTTCCACGTGGAAACGCCCTTTAATAATTTATTAAGAGCTCCAAACCAAAGTATTGAGGAAACTGGTTATGCCTGGTATGTAGGTAATGCTAGATTAATCAATTTATCTGGACGTTTATTAGGAGCTCACATTGCTCACTCTGGACTAATAGTCTTTTGGGCGGGAGCAATGATGCTCTTTGAGGTTAATCATTTTACTTTTGATAAACCAATGTGGGAGCAAGGTTTAATCTGTATGCCACACGTTGCAATGTTTGGCTATGGAATAGGCCCAGGTGGTGAAGTTACTGATATCATGCCTTTCTTCCAAGCAGGCGTGGTTCACTTGATAGCTTCTGCTGTACTTGGTTTTGGTGGTATTTACCATTCATTGGCAGGTCCAGAAAAACTTGAAGAAGATTTTCCATTTTTCTCAACCGATTGGAGAGACAAAAATCAAATGACAAATATCCTCGGATATCATTTGATTGTTCTTGGTGTAGGTGCACTAGCATGGTCAGTAAACTGGTGTTTTATTGGCGGTGCATATGACACATGGGCACCAGGTGGTGGTGAAGTCAGACTTGTAAATCCAACATTAGATCCAAGAGTTATTCTTGGTTATCTATTCAGATCTCCATGGGGTGGAGCCGGTTCAATAATCGGTGTTAATTCCATTGAAGATATTGTTGGTGGACATGTTTACGTGGGTATTACTGCAATTATTGGAGGAATATTCCATATCTTTACCAAACCTTTTGGATGGGCAAGAAGAGCTTTCATCTGGAATGGTGAAGGACTATTAAGTTATGCTCTTGGTGGAATTTGTGTAGCAAGTTTTATTGCTTCAACGTTCATCTGGTTTAACAACACTGCTTACCCTTCAGAATTTTATGGCCCAACAAATGCTGAAGCTTCACAGGCCCAAAGCTTTACTTTCCTAGTGAGAGATCAAAGAATTGGAGCTAACGTAGGTTCAACAATGGGACCAACAGGTCTAGGTAAGTATCTCATGAGATCTCCTACTGGTGAAATTATATTTGGTGGTGAAACAATGAGATTTTGGGATTTCAGAGGTCCATGGTTAGAGCCTCTAAGAGGACCTAATGGATTGAGCCTTGAGAAAATCCAAAATGATATTCAGCCTTGGCAGGTAAGAAGAGCTGCTGAATATATGACTCATGCTCCAAACGCTTCTATCAACTCTGTTGGTGGAATCATTACAGAGCCTAATGCTGTTAACTTCGTTAACTTAAGACAATGGTTAGCTGCAGCTCAATTCTTCCTAGGATGGTTTACATTCATTGGTCATCTTTGGCATGCTGGACGTGCTAGAGCAGCCGCTGCTGGTTTCGAAAAAGGAATCGACAGAAAGAGTGAACCAGCTCTAGAAATGCCTGATTTAGATTAATTTCTATCTCAACTTAATAAAAGCCCTATCTCCGGATAGGGTTTTTTTTTGCTCAATTTAATTATCTATACAATTTTTCTCTAAGCCATGGCAAACTTAATCCCATTACATTACTGAAGCAACCCTCTATTTTTTCTATATATTTACCGCCTATACCTTCTAAGGCAAATCCTCCGGCGCAATATAAAGGTTCATTTGTATCTACATAACTCTTGATTTCCCAATCTTCCAAATTAGAAAAATAAACTTTTGAACTTACTGTTTTTTTTATTATTTCAGTGATTTTAAAAATTTTGGTAGTTGAATCAAAATTCCCAATTATTAGAGTATGACCAGTATGTAAAAATCCAAATTCTCCAGACATTTTTTTCCATCTAATAAATGCCTCCTCTTTATTAGATGGTTTTCCATAAGCTTCTCCCTTAAATTCAAAAATTGAATCGCACCCAAGTATTTCCAAAGGACCATAATTAAATTCTTCGGGAAATGATATGTTTTTAATATTTTCAGATAAACTATTAGCTTTCTGAAAAGATAATTCCAAAGCCAAATTAAATATATTCTTCTCTTGAATAGTAGCTTCATCAAAGTCACTTGATATTTGGATAAATTCGATTTGACAATTTTCTAGTAATTTCTTTCTAGATTGAGAAGCAGAGGCTAGAATTAACACAAATTTTTTACCAAATTATAATTCAATTTAATAATTAATAAATTTTAAAATTAATATAAATTACTAATGGAGTTAGAAGCAAAATTACATGAAATAAGAAAACCAATAATGGTTCTAGGCACTTCTAGTGGAGCAGGGAAATCATTAACTGTAACTGCTATTTGCAGGATTCTTAAAAAATTAGGAGAAGAACCAATACCTTTTAAAGGACAAAATATGAGTAACAACGCTTGGGTTGATTGGGAAGGTGGAGAGATGGCATATTCACAAGCACTTCAAGCCTTTGCTTGTGGAATTAATCCCTCTGCAGAGATGAATCCCATTTTATTAAAACCACAAGGAAACTCAATAAGCGAGGTGATTCACATCGGCAAAAGCATAGGGACCACAACCGCACAAAATTACTATAAAGAATGGTTTATTCCAGGCTGGGAAGTAATTAAAAAAAGTTTAAATTCTATTTACGAACGGAATCCGCATTGCCGTTTAATTATCGAGGGGGCTGGCAGTCCAGTCGAAATGAATTTAATTCATAGAGATCTGACTAATTTAAGAATTGCAAAATATTTAAATGCAAATTGCATATTAGTTACTGATATTGAAAGGGGAGGTGTATTTGCACAAATAATTGGTACTCTTGAATTAATGAAGCCTGAGGAAAAGAAACTTATTAAGGGAATTATTATAAATAGATTCAGAGGAGACCTTTCATTATTTAAAAATGGCAAAAAATGGATAGAGAATAAAACTCAAATCCCTGTTATTGGTATTATTCCATGGTTAAATGATTCATTCCCTCCAGAGGATTCTTTAGATCTATTAGAAAAAAAATCACTTTTCACAAATCCTGAGATCAAAGTTGGGATAATAAAATTACCATCAATAAGTAATTTCTCTGATTTGGATCCATTAGAAAATGAAGAAACAATTTTTATTGAATGGATTAAAAAATCACAAAACCTCAGTAAGTATGACTTCATTATTATTCCTGGAAGCAAACAAACTATTAAAGATCAAATATTTCTTGAAGATTCTGGCTTATCTCAAGATATAAGGGAATATTCAAAAAACAAAGGGAATATTATAGGAATATGCGGAGGGTTGCAAATGTTAGGAACGACACTTGAAGATCCTTATTTTAAAGAAGGTTCCAAAAATTATTCTGAACAAAAAATTAAAGGGATTGGATTACTTCCATTAAAAACAACTTTTTTTAAAAAAAAAATAACACGTCAAATTAACTCTGAATCTATATGGCCATGCCAATCAGAAATTATTGGTTTTGAAATTCATAATGGTCAAACTGTATTGGAAGAGATGCAAAGCTCCTTAAAGATAAACCCTATTTTCAAAGATTTAAATCTAGGTTGGTATAAAGAAAATAATAAAGGTGGAACTATTGCAGGAACATACATACATGGCATCTTTGAGAATGATAATTGGAGAGACCAATATATTAATTTAATAAGGAAGAGCAAAAATTTACCAATAATTAATAAAAAATCAATATCTTATAAAAAAAAGAGAGAAGCCATTATTGACAATCTTGCGAATGAATTCGATAAACATTTAAATCTCACATCATTTTTAAATTGAAAGAAACAAAAATAAAAATAAAATGGCCCAACAAGATAGAGACATTTGCTTCAGAAGGAGATGATTGGTTCTTATGTGCTAAAAAAGCAGGTTTAGAGATCCCGACAGGCTGTTTGACCGGAAGTTGTGGGGCTTGTGAAATAGATGTTAATGGCGAGACGGTTAGGGCTTGCATAAGTAACATCAAAAGTAATAAGCAAGGTATATTAAAGGTTGATTTAGTTACAGACCCCTTCTGGGGAAACTAGAATTTATGGCTTTTATATAAATTTCTTTAAAATCTACATAATTTATTCTGCATATTTTTGCTAATTTTCTTTAATTCTGAAATTCTAGTATTAAATTTAATAATCCTTAAAATGTAAGAATTACTTAATAAGAAATTAGATTTACAAAATAATTATTTTAATTAAAGTTTTATATCCACTAAAGCTTAAACTGAAGAAATTTGCAGAAAGACTCTAGATGATATAAGTTATTTGTTGCGTTACTGAATTATTAGAAACAAAAGGAAATAATAAAAAATTGAGCCCAAAAAGGTATTTAATAAAATAAATCTTCTTTTTATTTTTGAAGAGGCGATAATATAACTTCCTAAAACATGAGGTAAGATTGGGAAAGATCTTATTATTAAAATATAAAAAGATCTAAAAGTAACTTTTTCAAAAAATTTATAGAGATAATTCTTCTTTGGGTTTTTCAGAAACAATATGCCTTCGGAAAATTTAAACTTAATTTTTCTCAAAATAAGAACTTGTAATAAACTTAAGATAGTTAAAGCGGGAGAGAAAAATAAAACATAATCTAACCCAAAAACCTTTATTAAAATAAAGTCAAAAATAATTGATAAAGGAAGACCCAAGAATATAGAAATAATATTCAAAGCTATCAAATATTTGTATTGAATATTATTAAGCAAAGATTCAATATCATAAGTATATTTAAATATAAGTGCCAAAAAATAAATCAATAAATAAGTAAAAAATACTTTGAAAATTACTTCTTTGTAATTCATTTTTTTTCTAAACATAAAAATAAATCAATTCAAATATCGTCAATAAAATGTGATTTCAATAATCCCACTTAAGAGGGACAATAATAAAAATATAAAATATAAGATAGCATTTTTTTATTTAAAAGTACCACTCTAAGAATTTGGTACTTAGTATCCTTCTCCTGTCCAACATCCATTTTTATCAAAAAAGGGAGAATCTATAAATTGCCAATTCCTTAGAGGTTAATATGTGAAGATGATAATTATAAATTAATTTATAATTTTTAAACTAACAAAAATCTCAAAACATTTTATGTTGATTAAAATCCCTTTATTTTTATTAAAATATGAAGACTAATTAATATCTTGGTTCAATAGTAAAATTTTAAGATAATAGTCATTTATGAGTAAAAAACTAACAAAATAATTTTTAAACAAAATAAATTGATGCAAAAAAGCTTTTTTCTTCATAAGCTTGATTTATATTTATTAAATTAATTTGGAAAATATTTCTTACATAGTTGCTTCCATAAAAAAATGGCACATATCTGAATTTGAAAAAATCAAGAATAGAATTCCTGGTAATTGGTTCCTTCTAAATCAAGCCTCAGATTTAACTATTGAATATTTAAATAAAATAAATCCGAAATATATTTTCTTTCCACATTGGAGCGAAATAGTATCAGAAGAAATTATCAACAATTATGAATGTATATGTTTTCACGAGACCGATCTTCCTTTTGGGAGGGGTGGCAGCCCTATACAAAATCTTATAGAAAGGGGTTTTGATAAAACAAAGATTTCCGCATTAAAAATGACTAAAGAGATTGATTCAGGCCCGATTTATTTAAAAAAAACATTATCTCTTGATGGGTTGGCCGAAGAAATTTATATTCGTTCAGCAAAAATAGTTTTTGAAATGATAGAAACAATTATTAAGGGTAATTTACACCCAATTAGTCAAGAAGGGGAAACTACTTTTTTTAAAAGGAGAAAACCTAGTCAAAGTTTAATTCCTAAAGAAATTAGCAATTTAAAAGAATTATTTGATTTCATTAGGATGCTTGATGCAGAAGGTTATCCATCGGCAAAAATTAATTATGAGAAATTTACATTCGAATTTACTAGGCCTGCTTTTAGAGCTGATAGAATCGAGGCTAATGTTGTTATTAAACAATTGATATCAAAGAAATGAAAAAAAAATTCAATAGTTACTTTAAAGATAAAACAATTCTTTCATTCTTTGCTCATCCTGATGACGAAACTCTAGCAGCTGGAGGAACTTTCAAAAAACTTAACTCCTTAAATTGTGAAATATATGTCGCAATTCCTAATACTGGTATAAATTCGAGAAATCACATAAGCGATGAGAAAAGGTTGCAGATGTTGGAGGACCTAAGAATTGATACACAAAACGCATTGTCTTTATTAGGAATAGAAAAACAAAACATATTTTTTGGTGAGTTTTCTGATAACGCAATCGATAAACATTGTTTATTAGATCTAATTCAATGGCTTGAAAAAATAATTGCAAAAGTTAAGCCAGATATCATTTTTACTCATCATCGATATTGCACAAATATTGATCATCAATATTGTCATCAAGCTAGTGTGGTTGCATGCAGACCAAATATATCATCTCATATTGATATTTTTTGCGGCGAAGTACCTTCAAGTACAGGCTATTTAAAACCTACAAGTTGGGAACCAAATCTATTTATTGAGATTTCCCCAGAAGATTTAGATTCAAAAGTTAAATCAATCCTTGCTTATAAAGGTGAGTCTAGACCTGATCCACATCCTAGGTCTCCTGAAGTTTTAAAAGCTCTTGCAAAAGTGAGGGGTTCAGAAAGTGGATATTATTTTGCTGAAGCTTTTATGATAAATAAATGCTTCTTTTAATTATTTTCATAAGATTAAAATTATGTATTAAAGCAACCCAACTAACAATAGTATTAGAACCGATCCTTCCAACAATCTCAAAATTCAATCAACACATTTTTGACATTTAAAGGGGACACTTTTAACGATATCGGAAAGTCAGTAAAATTATTGATTTTGAATTAAAAATGACCCCTATTTCTAGAGGTCATCTCTAAGTTTTACCGGATCAAGTGTTCCCTTGTTTCCACTAGTTTAGTAAAACCACTCCTTCACACAGTTATAGAATATGCTCTTAAGTTATTTTCCGTGGAAGGGGTGAATGGAATATTACTTAACTGTCATATGTGTCAGTTTTCTATTGCACTAAATTTATCATTAAAAAACTCCCTTACTTAGATATAAAGATGTTTCGCTTTCAGAAATTAGTGTATGAGGAGTATTTGATCCTTTTAACCTAATGGCAAAAAATATCAAATATTTAAAGTTTAAATTAATAATTGTCTTCCCAGAATGGATAAATTTGAAAACTGTTTTTTTAGCATCTAATATTGAGGTACTTGTTGAAATCAACTGCCATCCTGCAAAATTACGTTTTTTCATAATTGCTGCAAGTCAGTTTTCTTGTCTTTGAGTATTTGTATTTCCAACTGCGTAATAAATATCTAGATCATTTTCTAATTTTGCCATTTTTTAAGGAGATACTTTTTCAGGATTAATATTACTCAATCTTTCTTAGTAACTGGGAAAGATTCGATAGAGTGGCTGTAAATAAGTCTTATATGGTATTGCCTTCACCCCAAATTGCGATTGGACTAATGCTTATAAGTATTGGAATAGTAGTTACTTTCGATATCAAAATTGATCAGTTTAAAATTAAATAATTCAAAAAAAGTTGGATATTTGGGTAAATATCTATATTAATTTGATTAATAAAGAATTATCTTATTTAAATCAAGAATAAAAAACACCCTGCAATAAATCCACTTAAATGCCCTAATAAACTAACACTTGGCAAAAAAGAGAATATCAAACCTATAAGACATATTGTCTTTAACATTTTTTGCACTTCATAATTGGACTTAAAACCAATTTCTTTACCTAAAAAATATTTCTTTCCATAAAAAGAAGTTAATAGTAAAAATCCAAATAAAGCATAAATTATTCCGCTAAATCCTAAAGCGGCATAATTCGGAAAGATATTAAAATACCATAAGATCTTTTCGTAAAACCAGATAATTAAAAAATTTAAAAGAGAACAAATTAAAATAAATTTCAGATAAAAAAATCTGCTTTCGATTCCAAGTCTCATCAAAAAATATCTTGCAATAATTATCCCACCAAGATTACTTAATAAGTGATTTAAATCTGCATGGATTAGGATTGATGTGAAAATCCTATAGGGTTGATCACTAATAAATCTTGGTACAAAGTAAAAATACTCTTTATCAAGAACCCCAATTAAATCTGTAAAAATAAAAATTGAAATTAAAAAAATTCCTGTTACAAGATACTGCCAATCATATTTAGATATTGAATTATTAATAGCCATATTTTCATTAGTTTTATACTAAAAGAATATCTACTTACTTAGAAGAAGAGACCCTCAAAAGAGTCTTTTTAATGGCTTGAATTTATATTACCTTTAGTATACTTTGCAATGAGAATTTGTTGGGTGGTCCATGCATTCTTTTTCCCAATAATCTTGTCTTTGATTTTTTGGTAGTTGATAATTAAAATCATGCATTTTCCATATGTCTGAAGTTGCATTTCTAAGGGCAGTGAATGGAGTGGTGAGTCTCATAAAACCTCCTATATCTCTACTCCTTAATTATCCTCCTATTCAATTGAAATTAATAGAGTATTAATACCCGAGTATTAGTGCTTTGTGTTTGTCGCGACTATCTTTTCCCATTCAGTAGGATTAGAAAAAATTCAGGAGTGAAAATTTTTCAACGCCTTTGTGGACAGTGAGGTGCTGACAACTCGAAGAGTGCAAATAAATCCCCTCTTATTTTATTTTTAGGATTTCTAGAAACTATTAATTAACGGAGAGGGTGAAATTACATCTCAAGCAACATAGGCAGACACTGGACTATATGGGACTTATTTTTGAGTGATTATGTGAATATCCACCACCACATCCACCACCACATTTTTGGGATATATAGGGACCACTTGGAACAATATAGGAAGGTCAATAAAAGTAGCGAGTTTAAGAAAAATCTTTAAATCGGTATGTATATTATTAGAAAAATTAAAAATTTCTAATAAAGTTAATATAGGATTTTAATTTTTTAGTTTATGGATTCAAATAATTGGAAAAAAGAAATGATTGATTCACAAATTTTTAATCAAAAAGAAAGTAATTTATTAAAAAATGGAGCAAAATCTTTGACTGATAGTTGGTGGTTGCAAGCACTCTATGTTCGTTGGAAAAAGTTGAAAGGATATGAAGATACAGATATTGAAAATAAAGGTCAACTTCAATCATCATTTAAGGAATTTGAGAGAAAAAACCAAGATTGAGATTTGATTGGATAATTAAAATAAAATTACGCTTTTATATAATTAAAAAATTTCTAATGCATATAGGTAAAATTTTGTTTTTACTAATTCAAAAAATGCACAATCAATATATATAAACCAACTAATTAAAACAACAAACATTTTTTTTATAATTCCCTCAAATTTTTGGAATTATCTTTGAATTAGGACAATAACAAAAAAGTTAATTAATAAATGTGAAGAGGAAACAAATAATTAAAAAAAAATTTTTAGGGTCAATTAAATATTTTTGAAAATGCCAGAATATCAGGTTAGAGGTAAATATAGAGATTTTAAGGGTAGACTTAGAAATTTCAAAGTTACTACTGATTATTCAGATACTGGTTCTATAACTGATTTAATTAAGTCTCAATATTCAACAGATGGACATGTTTTTGTCAATGAAGTAAAGGACTTAGAGTTTGAAAGATTTGCCCAAAAAAGGTACGAAGATTCTTTAATCCCTTCATTTCCATCAGGTCCAGGATTTCAATTACATACTGGCGACAATGAAGATATTGGTACTCAGCACATTAGGTTAATTACTAGATTGCTTGAAATTACTTTTTACTTATTAAAAATATCATTTTTTTTACTAAAACTCTCTTTAAATATTTCTTATTTCATTCTAAAAATTAGTTGGAATGTCTCTTTTTTAGTCTCTAAATTTATTTACAATATCACTCTTGAAGTATCTAAATTTATTTATAAAGTTGTTTCAAATGAAACAAATCAAGAAAGAGTAAAAAGAATAATCCGTTCCATATATTATTTTCTTAGAAAAACTTTATTCAATTTAGGAAATTGGGAAAAACTAGGAATGATGTTGTCCAAGAAAGTTTCTTGGACCATAACAAGAATAAATTTATTTTCTAAAGATTTTTACGGAAAATTAAAACCTTTATTACAAAAAAGGTCTCTCAATATTTTGATAGAGGAAAGTGGTAATAAAAATGAAGAGACAAATAAATTTAAAAATAATCCGCCAATCAAAAATAGATTTTTTTCTAAATCCAAAAAAACTATTAATAATTTTTTTATAATTTTTTCTGTAATTTTATCCTTAGTTCTTGGCAACGAAATAAAAAAATCTTACCCATTTTATAAAGTGGTTAAAAAAGTACCAGAGTCGAAAAAATCTAATAGCAAAATGATTCAAATTGAACCGAAAAATATGGATGACGAAAATAATAAATTAAAAAGAATTAATCTATCAGAAGAAAAAGTTCAAAAAAATTTGAGTATAAACAGTTTTTCTGAAAAATTTAAAAGGAAAGATAGAAAATATTTAAAATCATCAATAAGTGGTTCTGAAGAGATAAATTTTTATTTTAATCGTGCTTTGGATAATGAAAGATTAGGGAGATATAAAGAAGCGATTGCGGACTATGATTTGATTGCCCAGATAAAGATATCCGAAAGGGATTATCATTATGAAAATGCACTTTTTTATAGGGCGTGGTTAAAAATTAAAAATAGAAAAAATCATACAGGGGCAATAGAAGATATGGAAAAACTAATAATTATGAACCCTGATAATATTGACCTGAAGATAGATTTAGCAACATTTTATTCAAAAAATAATAAGAATAAAAAAGCAGTTCAGATATTAGATAAAGCAATCAAAGAAAATCCCTATGAGGGTAATTTGTATTATTGGAAAGGTATTTATAAAAATGAGTATTCTTACCCGTCAGGTTGTAGGTATATAAATAAGTCTAAAAAACTTAAAGCATCAGATTGGTATCCTGGTCCTTGGGGTAATTGTTAATTATTAAAATGTTATCTTTTAAAAAGTATTAAATTTCTAATACCGTGCCAAGTTAACCTTTAAAAATACCTTTATTGACAATGGATCTTGAGGAATCCACCACCACGAAACTTTGTCTATCAAATATCCACCACCACACACTTTTTATCCTCCACCACATCCACCACCACAATTTTTGACATAAAGTAGAAATTTAGGGTTTATATGAAACTTTAAGCACCTGTTATTGCCTATAAATCCCGTAAAAAAGACCCATACGGGTCTACAAGGGGACTCTAAAAAACGGAGAAGGTGGGATTCGAACCCACGAATAGTTACCCTATTAAACGATTTCGAGTCGTTCGCTTTCGACCACTCAGCCACCTCTCCTGCTTTTTATAAGTATGCACATAAAAAAGAAAAAATTTTGAACTATATAATTATCTTAATTTTTAATTCCAACCTGCATCTTTCATCAATTTAATAGCTAGAGAATTTTTTTCTCCAAGGTCTTCTACGGTTACAAGATCAGGCGTAAACTCTCCAAAGTTCTTTACTATTTCATTTTGATTAACTTCCTTCAAAGGATGTTCAAAGGTAGGAGCAGCTAAACCTTTACTGCCTTCAGGAGATGCTAAGAATTCAAGCAACTGAATAGCTTCATTTTTATTTGTTGCATATTTTGCAACTCCACCGGCACTAATATTTACGTGAGCTGGATTAGGAGTAAGGACCTTTGTTTTTTTTGCATACAAAGCATCTCTCCTTCCATTAACACCTGCTAACATTCTTGCGACATAATAATGATTAACAATTCCTACTCCACATTTTTTCTTAGAAACCGCCCTAATTATTGCAATATCACCTGGGAAAAACGGTTTTGAAACGTTTGAAATCATTCCGCTTAACCAAGCTTTAGTTTCTAATTCACCTTTGTTAATTATTTGATTGGCAACTAAAGATTGATTGTATGGACTTTTTCTATTTCTTAAACATACTTTCCCTTTTAAAGAGGGATCAGCCAAATCAGTGTAATCATTAATCTTGCTAACATCTACTACTTTTGGATTGGCTATCATGACTCTTACTCTTCTTGTTAATGCATACCATTCCTTATTAGGATCTTTTAATCCAACAGGAACATCATTTTCTAAATTAGAAGATTCTATTGGTCTCAGTAATCCAGCTTTGGCTGCGTTAGTAATTCTTGCGGCATCTACTAGCAAGATTAAATCTGCTTGAGAATTCTCCCCTTCGCGTTTCAATCTTTCGATTAAAGAAATTCCTGCCGCCTCTATAAGTCTTACTTTAATACCTGTTTCTTCTGCAAATTTTTTATAGACGCTCCTATCAGTGTTGTAATGTCTACCTGAATAAACTTTGACTTCTTTTTCTGTTGAATTGACAGGTATATTTAAATTAAATAAAAATGTACATGTTAGTGCTGTATAAAATAGTTTTTTAAGATTTTGCACTTTTTCAAATTAGTATCTATGGTTACTTTATACCCATCAAAAGATTTCAAACTCTAAAAGCCATCTTGGATACATCAAAATGTATCATTTTTTATATATCGTATGAATTATTTAACTCATCAGTTATTAAATGCGGAAGAACTAAATTTTATAGAAAAAGAATTAGGACAAGAAAATCAAGGTTGGGAAGATGGGAAAAAAACTGCTGGCAGTCACGCCTCAATCGTAAAAAATAATTTGCAACTAAAACGAACATCAGATATTTCGAAAAAATTATCCTTGTTAATAAAACAAAAAATTTTAAATAATGATTTAATAAAAAGCTTTACTTTACCAAAAAATATTCATGGAATCATGTTTACTAAATCCTCTAAAGGAATGAAATATGGACGTCATATCGATAATCCATATATGTCATCAGGCAGGGCTGACTTGTCTTTCACAATTTTTCTTACTAAAAAAAATCTATACGAGGGGGGTGAACTTTTAATTGAAAATCTTACTTCAGAAAACAAATTTAAACTTAAAAGTGGAGAAATTTTAATTTATCCAAGTACCTATTTACATTCAGTTCAAGAAGTTCTTTATGGAGAAAGAATAGTATGCGTAGGTTGGATAGAAAGTTATGTTAAATCTACTGAAAAAAGAGAATATTTATTTGATTTAGACGCAGGTGCAAGAAGTTTACTGGCAAAGCATGGCAGATCAGATGAACTTGATCTTATTTTTAAATCTTATTCAAATCTCTTAAGAGTAATGGGGGATTAAAAAGAATCATTTTATACAACAAAAAGAATATAAATTTGAAATTGATTAATATATTAGAAAACCAATTTATCGAATGCCAAAAAGAAGTTCAATTGCAATTTTCATCGCGGCCACAAGCGCACTAGCTATTTCAACGGCAGATAGTAATTCAGTTAAATCAGGTGAAAATGATTTAGGTGGATTAAAAGAATGGAATACTGATATGCCTTTAGATGCAGATTTCAAATTAGATTCTGAAGCCCAAAGAATAGCGGATGAAGCAGCCAAGTCATCCGCTTGTATTCCTATTGGCGAGGGAGAAAACTGCTGGTAAAGGAAAAAAAACACCCATTTAGGTGTTTTTTAATGCAATTTAAGATTAATAAAGCAAAAAAAAACACCCGAATGGGTGTTTTTTTTAATTTAAGATTGTTTAGAACTTAAATTGTGTTTCTATTACAGCACCAGTGTAGTCCTCTCCATCAGTTCCGTTAGCATTTGTTGCTCCGAAAATTGCTGGGGTAACTGTTACTGAATCATTGACCTTGAAACCATAATATAATTCATACATAAATGGTTCTGCGCCAGTATTTTCTCTCATTTGAGGTTGACCTAAGGCAACACCAATACGATCATCTGGGTTAAAAATATCAAGCCATGTTAAACCTACGAAGAAAGCATCAGTAGTATCGTTTGTATCATAACCATCCAATACTGAATAATCATAACCAACAGATACCTCAGGAGTAGCAGTACCAGAATCTGCTGGTCTCCACCAGGCTCTTAAGCCATAGTTAGTACTATTTTCATTGCGGTCATCACCAGTAGCTGTACTGAAGTAGCTATCGCCCCAGTCATTGTACTTCAGGTTAACCATTGCAGAAACAGACCACTGATCTTTAGTTATTCCTATTTGATTAGCCCAACTTGTCTTGGATTCATCTGTTAAAAGTCCTGTTTCTGAACCTTTTACTGTAGTCTTGGATTTTGTCCCTATATTTGAGCTTATTGCCAATCCGTTATCTGCCTTATAAACCCAACCTGCACCAGTATCTGTACTTGCACCATAAGCAGCAGCATTACCACCAAGAGTAAAAGCTTTTAGTACTGGTTTATAGATTGATGGAGTAGTTCCATGCATGTAATAGTTTTCGATCAAAGGACCAACAAAAACTGTATTCTGTTCGCCTACTGGGAATTCATACCAAATTTTGTCTACCTTTAAAACGTTTGAATTTCCTTTTGAAGAACTTAGATAAGTGCCATGGTCTTTATCCTTAGTCCATGAACTTGCGTTACCTGTTTTAAGTCTTACATAAAGATTGTCATCTCCAGTAAAACTTGTATTTAAGTTTCCTTGCCACATGTACTGGAAAAGAGCAGCCTCATTGGAAACTGTATCAGTGCCGGTCCCATCATAAGAAAGTGCACCAACTGTGAAATTAACTTTACCGTCTAATGTAGTTGTATCTGAGAAACCACCGGCTTCAAATTCACTTTGTTTAACCTCAAGGCCATCTAAACGACTTTTAAGGGTTGCGATATCTTCACTAACTTCGTTAATGAATGTGTTGCTGTCAAGTTTCGAAGATTTTGTTTGACTACGTGCGTAGCTGTTCATTTCTTCTATATTGACAATGTCAGAAGCTTGCGAAGCAACTGGAGCTAATAAGCTCAAAGATGCTCCTGCCACCAACATTTGTTGGAAGAGTTTCATTTTACCTCACACTAAAGTAGCCCAAAAAATTTTGGGTATCTATACTGTATCGAGCGTAACAAAAAAGGAAAGAAATATAAGTTTCATCTCGATGTAGCTTTTGATACTATTAGTTTTTTCTTGTCTAATTGATTGAATTTACTAATTTTTTATCAATGGAAAATCAAGGGATTCTCTTTCTTCTACCCATGATGATGCAACTTCTCTAGCTAATTTTCGAATCTTTTCGATATATTGTGCACGATCTGTAACTGAAATCACTCCTCTAGCATCAAGAAGATTAAATGTATGACTACATTTCAGAACAAAATCGAGGGCTGGATAAGTTAATTTCTTTTCGATTAAATTATTTGCCTCAGCTTGGTAAATTTCAAACAGTTTCCTGAGATTATCAGCACTAGATTCAGTAAAATTATAGGAGCATTGACTTTTTTCAAATTGAAGCCAAATATCGCTATATTTCAAATCTTTGTTCCAATTTAAGTCCCAGATACTTTCTTTATCCTGCAAAAACATTGCAATCCTCTCTAATCCATAAGTGATTTCGATTGGGATTGGATTACAATCTATACCTCCGCATTGTTGGAAATAAGTAAATTGAGTAACTTCCATTCCGTCCAACCAAACTTCCCAACCTACGCCCCAAGCTCCAAGTGTTGGAGACTCCCAATTATCTTCCACAAATCTTATGTCATGATTTCTAGGGTTTATTCCAAGAGATTCTAAAGATGTCAAATATTTTTCCTGTATTCCTTCCGGTGAAGGTTTAATTATTACTTGATATTGAAAGTAATGTTGCGCCCTATTTGGATTATCGCCAAAACGTCCATCTGTGGGTCTTCTACATGGCTCCGCATATGCTACGCTCCAAGGTTCTGGTCCTATAGACCTTAAAAAAGTATGCGGATTCATTGTTCCAGCACCTTTTTCGATGTCATATGGCTGCATAATCAAACAACCTTCTTTTGACCAGAAATTATTTAAATTTTGAATTATATCCTGAAAAAACATTAAATTAAAATAGTGAAAAAATTTAGATCAATGCCATTAGTCATAATAACAAAGCTTTAAAGTAAAGAAAATTTTTAAATCCAAGTTCTGAAGAATATCATCCGAAAAAAAGCTGTCATAAAATTAGATCCTTGATAAAAATAAATATGGAATTAATTATGTAAAGAAATCTAATGGCAATGGTCCAAAAGTATTAGATTCTTTGGCACCTTCGTCATACTGACATGTTATTAAAATTCCTTCTCCAAGACCATTTTCAGATCTTACAAAAACATTACTAGTCTTTTGATTAGCTTTTAAAAAAACGCCTCCATTAGCATGAAGGGAGCCTAGATTCCCAAATTTAATTGAGGAATATTTCTTAGAAATTGATCGCAATGCTTCAATAGCCTTACTATCACTAGGTGCCATTATGCCTATTGTTATCCAATCTGCATTAAAAATATTTGCTTCTAGTTCTTCTAAAAGTTTTTTTTCTTGCCTATTAGTTAACTGAGGTGCAGTTCTAAGATTATTTAAATCGACTAATTTATTTATTTCCAATAGCTTTATATCCAAAAAATTCTTAACCAAATGTTCTTCCATTCCAAGCCCACAATGAAGCTGGCACATCCTCAAAAGAGATATAAATCCTATCAATTGGGATCCCCAATTTCTTATATACAAAATCTGATATTGGCTTTGCCATTTCTGAAGGATTTAGAGAACCTATTGATTTGATTTCTAAAAAGCAAGAAGGTGTCTCATCATCAAAATGCATTTGGCAATTATCATCTATTTTCGCCATAACAAATCTTCTTGATTTGTTAGTTAAAGATGAAATTAGACTTGAAATTTCTTCAAGTAATTTACCTTTATCATTTACTTTTACTGAAGTCGAAACATTAATATAAGGCATCTCTATGCAGCAAGATAATCTTTCTTAGAATCATTTTCTAGATAAACAGTTTTACTTTTTAAATTTCTTTTTGATGAAAGATATGCCATATCGTAGTAACTTATTCCGTTTTTATAAGGATTGAAAAGAGCATTTTTAGACCTGTTTTTTTTGTTCCTCTTAAATTCAATCATCATTATTAAATCATTAATTAATAATTTAACTTTTTTTGAATAGATGTCTAGTTTTTTTGAGAATTTTTAATTTATCCAAGGCAAAAAATTCCTAATACACAATTAGAATTTCTTTTTACTAGATTTTCAATGTGGATTCAGAATTATTTACTTTGGAAGTATTAAATAATTATCAAAGGAAAAAACTCGATGAGAGTAATGATGAAGAATTTTATTCTCATCCAAAATTTGTTTATCATTTAGATGCAAACTTCAGGCAAAATCTATCAGATTTATATGATAGAGAAATTGATAATTATTCAACCGTTCTTGATTTAATGTCCAGTTGGGATAGTTATTTACCTAAAAGGAAAAAATATAAAAAAGTTATTGGACATGGTTTAAACAAACAAGAACTTGAAAAAAACAAAATTTTTGATTCTTTTTGGATACAAAATTTTAATTTAAGTCAACAAATTCCCCTAGAGAAAGAAAGCGTTGATTATTGCTTGATTGTAGCTGCTTGGCAATATTTACAATATCCAGAGAATTTAACCAAAGAAATTGCAAGAATATTGAGTAGAAATGGCAAGATTATTATTGCATTTTCAAACAGAGCATTTTGGCATAAAGCGCCTAACATATGGACTTCATCTACTGAAGAAGAGAGGGTCAAATATGTAAGAAAAGTATTAATCTCAAACAGGTTTAATGAGCCAAAAATTATCAAAAAGTTTACTGAACCATCACTCAATATCTTTAATTTTTTCAAAAAAGACCCATTTTATTGTTTAATCGCAACCAGAGAGTAATTTTTTAATTACATTGCTTTAAACGACAACTCTAGGGAAAAGTTATCAACTTTTTTCATAGCCATACTTTTAAATTTTTACTAATATTGGGTAGTACAAATTAATCATATGGGTTCTAAAAGAGAAAAATATCCTGAAAAATGTCCTTGGGATCTTGGCCCTAATCAACATTTAGCAAAAGAAGAGAACTGGACTTTAAGATTAGGAGAAGCAAATGTATGCTTTAGCAAAAATAAATTAGACAATAATTATTTTCATGTAATTAGTAATGAAAATGAAGAGCAAATTCTAGCTTTTAGAGCAAGACTCTTGTATCAAAAACTACTTGATAAAGGGTTTAGATTAGTTGAATAAAAAAACCTAGTTTAATAAGCATAGATCCTCGAAGACAAACTTTTGTGTTTCTTCTTCTTGATTTTGGTTTAAGTATTTTATTGTCCTAGAATTTAATATCCAATAATCGTCTTTACCCATATTTAGAAATTCATCCTCATATTCCAATTTTTGAGAATTTGTCTCAAATGTATCTGGATCAATTTGTTGACTACTATATTTTTTACTAAGGGAACCCATTCCTGTATCTAAAAATTCTTCAACAAAAATTTCTATTATAGTTCCATGAATTTTTCTGTAGACCATATTAATACAGTTATTTTTAACTCTATATTTATCACCTTGATTTTTTCCTGAAACGCTCATTTCAATACCACTTTCAGAAGTTTTAAGTAAATTAAAATTATTTTCTGAGTGAACTGATTCAAATTCTCTCTTTACCCTATGGATACATACTTCAAATAACTGTGAGGCAATACTTTTAACAACTTTTTTATCTTCTATATTTTGAATATTTGGTTTAAAGTCATCACCTAAAACGAAGTCGCCTTTATGAATATTATTATTATTCAAAAGAATACATTTACCTTGGTAACCGCGAAAATCATTCTTCCAAGTGTAACGATTTTCATAAGCCTTTTTGAAAATTTCCTTACAATTAATTTCTTTTAGATTATCCATTAATTTTTTGAAAACGTGAAATAATTCTACAAAAAAAAAACCTCCCTGTTAGAGGAGAGGTTTTTTATTTGATTAAATTAGTTTTGAGTAATTTTTGTATTTTCAATATTGTCAAAAGCTTGACCAATTTTCTTAAAGTCAAATCCCATTGCTCTTAGTGCGTGCCAAAGATGACCTTGTAAGAAAAAGAAACCCAAATAAAAATGAGTATTAGCAAGCCAGGCTCTTGAGCTATATGCTCCTGAACCTAAATCTACTGTATCTGTAAAATAAGGAGCAAATTCAAATTGAAGCTTCAAGGGTTCTCCATATAGATCAACTGGATATATGGTCGTATTTGAAGCACACCAAAAAGCAGCAACAAAAGCCATATATGAAACACCAACAACTGAGTATGACAAAATTGCCTCAGCTCCAAGTAATCCTTTACCTTTAAATTCTGTATATTCTCCAAATTGTTTAGTACAAATATGGAAAACACCTCCAATTATTTCTAGGAAAGCTAAGAAAGCATGTCCTCCCATAACGTCTTCTAGACTATCTATTTTTAAAAAATCAAATTGATGATTCCAGATAGCGGCAATATCTAAATTGTAAATAACTTGTCTTGTAGATCCTATTGCTGGGTCGTAAATTCCATGAATACGAGCCCATTCAACGAACATAATTGCTCCAAGCCCAAGAAAGATTAGATGATGACCAAGAATAAAAGTTAATTTATCTGGGTCATCCCATTCGAAATCAAATTTTTGTGGCTTACTATTTTCTGGGTAGTCTCCAAGATTTCCTGCAAATTTGTTGGAATGTAATAATCCCCCAGCACCTAATACTGCTGAGAAAATTAGATGTAATGTGCAAATTACAACAATTCCATATGGTTCTGTAATAACACCATTTTCAACGCCACCAATTCCAATACCTGCGAGGTGAGGCAAAACAATTGCTTTCTGTGCACCCATTGGAATACTGGCGTCGTAACGGGCTAATTCAAATAATCCAAAAGCTCCTGCCCAGAACATCATTAGACCTGCATGGGCAGCATGAGCAGCTATGAATTTACCTGAACGGCCAACAACACCCGAATTCCCTGCGTACCAGTCATAGGTGACATCAGATTTTCCGTAAGTTTGTAACACTTGATTTAAGTAAACAGCAAATTGAGCATATTGCTTATCGCTATTGTTTTTACATGTTCTTTACAGATTTAATTACTTATGTAAAAAAAACATATTGAGAAAGAACAAATGTTACAAACTAGGGAAGTAATATCTGAGAAAGCTTATGCCAATGAAGGGATTTCACCCTTAAGCTGAGATGCCCATGTTTCAAGACGGGAATCGGTCAAATCAGATTCACTATCCTCATCAAGAGGTAATCCACAAAAGCTTTCTCCTATAACACTTTTAGACTCATCAAATGTATAAGAAGATTTATCTACGTAACCGACCATTTCAGCGCCTGCTTTTGTGAAGTAGCTATGAAGTTCTTCCATTGCATCACAATAGTTTTCTGTATATGTAGAAGAATCTCCTAAACCAAAAATTGCAACTTTTTTTCCTGATAAACTTAGTTCGCCGATATCCTCTAAGATTGAATCCCATGCAGTTCCCGATCTTTCTTCATCGGCACCAGTATTCCAAGTCGGTATCCCGCAGATAATTCCATCAAGACCTTCAAATTCGGAAAGATCATCCACATCAGATACATCTTTAGGTGCTTCTGCTGAAGAGATAAAGTTGTGAAGACGATCAGCTACGTCCTCAGTTTTTCCAGTTGTAGTTGCGTAATAAATTCCTACAGTCATAACTTCAAAATGTTTACATTAAGATAATAAAATCTTAAAACGTTAAATTAATTTCTTTAAAAACTTTTTCATGTAAAATTTTATACTAATCAAGGTAAGAAAAATTTTTTGAAAAAAAATTTATAAAAAATTCAAACCATCGTGACTGACAAACTTCAAAATGAAATTAAAAATCTTATTGAAGAATTCAACTTTAATGGCCATAAAAAATTCAAATTAATTGTTTTATTTGGTTTATTAGGCGATTTTGATAGCTTTGAATATGCACTAAATTTGAAAAGTTTTATCGATAAAGATTTAGATATTTTTGCAATTGCCATTGGGAACCAAGATGGGAAGGAAAAATTCTGTAAATTCACAGGCTTTCACAAAGAGAATTTAATTGTTGTTTCTGATAATCAAATCCATAATAATTTAGAAGTCTCAAGAGGATTAGATATTGGTTTAGGAGGTTGGATCAATATGCTTTTGATGTTATCAGGGATAAATTCTTTTAAAACAATTCAAGAAGTTATTAGAGGTTATACCGGCGACCGAAAAGCAAAGCAAATTTATTCAGAATTTGACAAAATTGATGTTTTAAAATTTTTAAAATTTTCAGGTAATTCATTTAAAAAGGTTTTCGGGGATGGTTATTTGAGACCATTTGAATTGGCAACATTTAGATTAAATAATATGAATGAAATAATTCAAAATTGGGGTGATTATATTCTTAATGAAGAATATCTTCCTCAAAGAGGAGCTTCTTTTCTCTTGAATAATAAAAATCAAATTGTTTATAAATTTTATTCAAACGATGTGCTTGGATATTCATCAAATATGAGGGATCCCTTGGGATTTTTGACTAATTTAATTAAAGAATAGTTTTTAAAATATTTTTATGAATGTAGATATATTTGGATATTTTGCAGCGATTTTAACAACAGCAGCATTTCTACCTCAATTGATAAAAACTTTAAAAACAAAAAAGGCAGATGATGTTTCTTTAACAACATTAATAATGTTTATTATAGGTGTTTTATCTTGGATTATTTACGGTTATAAAATCTCTTCTACACCAATATTGATAGCAAATTTAATTACCCTGATCTTAAATTTATTGATATTGATCTCTAAAATATATTTTTCTAAAAACTAAAATAAGTAAAAAAATTTTTTTTAAAAGTAATAAACTTTAGATTTATTACTTAAATCTTGATTAAAATAAAACAAAAAATTTACTTGTCTTGAAAACTTCAAAATGCTGGGTTTGGTTTAAAGGGAGCCTTAACAATGGTGGATATTGGAAAGAAGGTTTTACATGTACTTTTGATGAGAACCCAGGAGTTTTAATAGAAAGTCCTGCTTACGTAACTTGTCGGGTTCCTACATGGAGAGTTTTGACTAAAGAACCAGAAAATTTATATAAATCTCCTCTAATTCCTGACAAAGCAGTCTGGAAAATAATTTAAATTCTCAATTAACACAAAAAAACTTTTTGACTGCACTACGTCGAGTTAATATTGCTTTAATAAATATTTAATTAATTCCATCTACACTCTTTTTATAAATATTATCCCTTTTTTAATCTTTGGTTTTCTTCTGGGGAAAAAGAATCCAAAGATTTCAAAATATATAGCAAGACCTCTAATAAGATTTGGCATTCCCTTAAGTGTAATGGGTCTTCTATTAAAGGAAGGTATAGATATAAACCTAATTAAAAGTTCATTTTTAGCATTCTCTGTAATTGGATTTTTAATAACTCTAATAAATATAATCCCAATATTTAAGAAGAGACTTCCAAATTACACATTGCAGCTAGCTGGCCTAATAGGTAATACATCATTTCTTGGAATACCAATTGCGCTAGCTCTTCTACCTTCAACAACTATAAATTTCACTATTGGATTTGATTTAGGAACAACGCTTTTCGCTTGGATATTTGGACCTTTTTATCTTCAAGAAAAATCCAATAGCAATAACATCCCAAACATCAAAGGACTATTAAATGCATTGATAAATGGCCCTGCATCAAGAGGGATTATTGGTGTACTTCTTGCATATCTTTTTCAAATAGATGAAATTTTGGGCAATTATCTTTGGATTCCTGCAAGAATAGTTATTGCTTTGGCAATAATAATTGTTGGAACAAGACTTGGAATAATTACAAATCAAAATGAGAGGATTTTGGATCTAAATGAAGAAATAAAATTTTCAATTTTATTAAAGTTATTTATTCTTCCCTTTATAATTTTTTTAATATGCATATTCTTAAATTTAGACTTCTATCAATCATCTGCAGTAATTCTTCAAGCAGCCACCCCAACGGCAATATCCACAATATTAATGGCAGAAGCTTATGGTGTGAAGCAAAAAATAGCTTCAAAAATTCTTTTTACTACAACTGTAATTTCAATAATTACAATTCCTCTATTAAAAATGTTTATGAATTTATTTATTTAAACAACTTAAAAAGTCACTTTTATGCATGATTAATGAATATTGTAAAGATTATATCCTGATAACTAAATAATGTCTTAAGATTTAGTGTATGAAGTCAGCAAACCCTGAAAATGAATATATTCCTTTAGATCTAAGGATTTCTGTGAGGAGAGATACTCTAAGGCTTATCTCAGAGATGGCTCAAGATATGGGAATAAGCATTAATGAAGTTTTTAGTTTTTTGGCCGAAGATTCTGTCATCGATCTGGAATTAATGGAAGATTTAAATAAAATTGATATTCCAAGCAAGTGCAGCATTGATGATTTAAAAAATGCTCTTCTTAAAAAGAGACTTTGTTAAAATTTTTCAACTTTTCTATTTTCCCAGTCAGACTTATAACCACTTTTAACTAAAAATCTCGAATACTTTTTTAAATCACTTTTTTGAATTCGCCATAAATTATAAATCCCAAATTTGCCCAATTTATGATGATTAATTTTTGACCATAGCTTTCGGCGGGTAGAGTATTCATCTATCACGAGCAATAGAGATTTGTATTCATAATCAGGTTGGTCCTCATAATTCTCTCTCCTATCAGTATTTAGCCTTTCTGATAGATTAATTAATCCCTCTTCAGTGTTTGGTTCATAAAAAACTATTTGTCTCGAATAATAATGTAATGAAGGTTTTCTTATCCCGATCATGGCTAAAGTTTCCCTTCCCTCGCGAATATCTAAAATTAATTTTGAGATATTCCTTAAAGGTAATTGCCTTGAAGTATCTGCTAATTTTCTAATTGGCGACATCAAATAAGATTGTCCAATTAAAAGCAAAATTTGGAGATAAAGAAGGATATTTTTAGATTTTAAAGAAAATAAGATTATTGCAATAAGGGTAAATGAAGAGAAGAATAATTTTGCCTTGAAAATAATCCCAGAGCTTATAAGCTCGGATGCAAGATTAGGCATTTCGGGATCATTAATCGAACTCAACCAAATATTCGAGAAAAAGAATGCTATTGAGAGGCCAAACAAAATTAAAATATTAAAAATCCAGAAATATAAATAACTTTTATTTATATTTTTCAAACTTATGAAGCTATTACTCATTAATAAAGCCGCCGCTGGAATTGCTGGCAACCAATAGCTAGGTAGTTTAGTGGCAGAAAGGCTAAAGAAGATTAAAACTGACGTTAACCAACATAGAGAATATGTATAAAGGGTTTCAGTGACATTGCAATTTTCTTTTGAACTTTTAAAGAAATCCTTAAAAGTTTTAAATATCCCATGATACAAAAAAGGAGTAAATGGCAATGAAGCCAATATCATTATGTAAATAAAAAACCAAAATGGTTCTGCATGATTATTAACAACTGAGGTATATCTTTGAAAATTATGGTAACCAAAAAAATTATCCCAAAAAGGCTTTCCCTCTTTTAAAAGTTCTAATATGTACCATGGGATGCTTATTAGTGTTGTTATTAAAAAACCTTTCTTAGGATTTATCTTACTGAGCAAAATTTTCCAATTCTTCTGACAAAACAAGAAAGACGTAATAGTCAATAATACCAAAACAAATGCAACAGGTCCTTTAACTAAAATTGCAAAACCTAAAAATACCCAAGCCGAAATGCATTGATCATTATTATCACTTGCCATTCTTCTCCAAAACAAAAGCAAGCTAATACCTAGGGTTCCAGTTAAAAGAGCATCACTCACCGCAGTTCTACTCCAAATAATTATTAATGGAGAAAGAGCAAAGCCTAATGATGCAACTATTGGTGTGAGGATTTGCCTGTCACTTTTCTGTGGCCAACAAAACAACGTATCTCCAATCATCAACGTTAAAAATAATGATGCCAAAGCTGAAGGAAGTCTTGCTGAGAGAGTCCCGAAAATATCCCAAATTTCGTTGTTCGGTAATGAGTAAAAAAAACCCATTAACCAATATATCAGTGGAGGCTTATCAAAACGGAATATTCCATTGACTTTTGGAGTTAACCAATCACCAGATTCACTCATTGCCCGTGCTGCAGCAGCAAACAAAGGGGGAGTTTCATCCACCAATCCTGTAGAGCCTAAATCTAGAATAAATATAATGATCCCACAAACTAAAACTATCAATAAGTTTATAAGCCTTTTTTTTGAGTTAAGAACAATCATTTAATATTATTTATATTCATGCATTACCTTATTAAGCCAGTTCACAACCTTGTTAGCAAATATATCTGCGGAGGCATTTTTTTCTACCCATTCTCTACATTTCTGACGCTTTATTTTTTCAATAATCTCTACATAAGAAAGCATATTTTTTTTATCATCAGGCTCAGCGAGATAACCTGTTTGGCCATGCTGAATAATTTCACTAGGTCCTCCCCTTTTATAAGCTACAACAGGCACCCCACAGGCTAAAGCTTCAACAATAACGTTCCCATATGCCTCATTCCATTTCGGAGTATTTAGCAACCCTCTGCATTTACCAAGCTGTTTTTGTAATTCATCGGTTGATAAAAACCCCATCCAATCTATAGCTCCTTGAGGAAATGATTTTTCTATCTTTGAGGCGTACATCTCATCTTCTATAAATCCCCAAACTTTTAATTTTTCGCCAAGTTGATTTGCTACATAAACTGCATCCTCCAAACCTTTCTCCGGAGCCACTCTTCCAACCCATGCCAAGGGTCCCTTAACTGAATCTTGAAAAATATAATTATCTAAATTAAACCCATTCCCAATAATTGTTGGTTTTTTTATAAATGGATAATCATTAGCTTGCATTTTCGAATGAAAAGCAAAATTATTTGGATATTTAGCATATACCTTAGATATTAAATTACTAATTACTGAACTTTCTGAACCCATACTAATAATATGTGCAATGGGTATCTCTAAATTTAGAGTCATCCAGATAGGAAGCCAATCATAGGACATGTTCAATAATACATCTGCATGTTTAGCGATATCTAAACCCTTTTCAAGCATTCCTGCCAAAAGAGAATTGTCAGGCATACTGACGGGAGAATTATAATTTAGATGCTGCCAACTAATTTGATCTTCACCTTCCACAAAATGTAATTTTGCATTTAAATTACTTTCATTTAACTTAGAGTTTTTTGGAGCTACAACATCAACAGAATGACCTAAAGAAATTAAACCTGAAACTAAAGAATTTAAAGTTAATTCAACTCCACCACCTTTACCACTCCCTAAGAACCCTATTGGAGTACTAATCAAAACTATTCGCATTATTAGACTTTTTACAAAAAGAAACTAATTAAATAGTAGTATCAGAAAATTTATTTTCCCATAAACTCTTTCTCTGGCTAACAAAAAATACTGAGATAAGAACAAACACCACTCCTATCCACTGCACAATAGTGAGTCTTTCATCTAACCAAACACCTCCACTGAGAAGAGCAAATACAGGTGTTAAAAATGCAAGAGTGCTAAATCCAGTTATTTCTTTATTATTAGCAAAGTAGAAAAACAATCCATAAGCTATTGCTCCTCCAAAAATACTCGCAAATGACATAAGTCCCCAATCAAATATTGACCAATCTGGAATTATTGTGAAATTTGATTGTAAGCAGTGCTTAATAATTAAGGGCAAACTCCCTAAAACCATATGCCAACCTGTAACTGCAACTGGATCACTTTTAGTACAAGTGAATCTAATTAAAATAGTTCCTAATGCCATAGCGAGTGAAGCTGCAAGCATCCAAAGTTCTCCAAAGTTAAAAGCAATATCATTTATAGACTTATCAGACATCAACCACCAATTTCCTAATAATTCTTGCGGAACTCCTAAAAATACTATTCCTCCCAAGCCAAAAAGTAGTCCCAACCATCCTATTGGATTAATTAAATTCCCAAAAATTGCCCTCGCCAAAATAGCTACTAAAAGCGGTTGAGAATCAATTAAGACAGAACCTAAGCCTGCTCCAGTTTTTTCAATACCATAAGTTAAAAACAACTGAAAAAAAGTAGCATCAATAATCGTAAAAACAAAAAACCACTTCAAATCGCACCTATAAATTTTTAAATCTCTTTTAAACAAATATGTTGTTATTAGAACAAGAATTCCTGCAGGAAGTAATCTTAAAGAAGCTACAAACTCTGGCCCAGCACTTGATACTAAAGGAGTCATTGCCGCCATTGAAGTACCCCAAAGTGCAAAAGGGAGTATCATTAAAAACCAATTTAGGATTGAATTCATTAGGTCTGCTGATAATCTTTTTAAAGTAGTTTTATGAATTTACCTTAAAAGAATGATTTGGCCTTTTAGACGAAAGTCAAAAAAAAGAATAGCTCGTATAGTAATTGATGAGCCTATTACAAGTTCAACAAGAGTTTCAGTCCTTAAAGCTCTTAAACAAATTGAGGATAGAGAATTTCCTGCTTTAATCGTGAGAATTGATTCCCCAGGGGGTACTGTTGGGGATAGCCAAGAAATATATTCTGCTATTAAAAGACTAAAAGATAAAGGATGTAAAGTCATTGCCAGTTTTGGGAACATCTCAGCATCAGGTGGCGTTTACATTGGTGTAGCATCTGACAAAATAGTTGCTAATCCAGGTACAATTACAGGTTCTATTGGTGTGATTATAAGAGGAAATAATTTATCTGCATTATTAGATAAAATCGGCATTAAATTTGAGACTGTTAAAAGCGGTGTATTTAAAGACATACTTTCTCCAGATAAACCCCTAAGTGAGGAAGGTAGAGGTCTACTCCAAGGACTTATAGATGAAAGTTATAAACAATTTACTGAAGCTGTTGCTGAAGGAAGGAATTTACCTGTTGAAGAAGTAAGAAAATTTGCTGATGGAAGAATTTTCACAGGAACACAAGCACTCGAACTTGGTCTTGTTGATAAGGTTGGAGATGAATTTGTTGCGAGGGAGCTAGCTGCAGGAATGGTTAACATTGATCCTAAAATTCAGCCCTTAACATTTGGGAAGAAGAAGAAGAAAATACTTGGACTAATTCCTGGAAGTAGAATGATTGAGAAAATTATGAATAATATCTTCTTTGAGTTTGACTCAACTAATAAAGTACTTTGGTTATACAAGCCTTAAATAAATATGTATGAAAAAATGAAAGATGATTATAAAATTTCATTTATTCGTGGTGCTACAACAGCATCTGGGAATTCTGTTAGGGAAATAGAAGCTGCCGTAGTGGAATTAATTGATGAATTAATTTCACGAAACAATCTAATTAAGAAGGACATACTATCCATCACATTCACAGCGACAAAAGATTTAAATGCATGTTTCCCCGCTTCAATTGCAAGGAAATTTAATGGACTTGATTCAGTTGCCTTTTTAGACTGCCAACAAATGCACGTATCCAATGATGTTGATTTTTGTATAAGAATAATGGCTCAAGTTTTATTGCCATCAAATCATGCAATAAAGCACCCTTATTTAAAAGGCGCTTCAAAATTAAGGACAGATAGATGTTAACCTTAGTGATATTATTTTTCTGCTTTAAATTTGAATAGCACGAACTCGACCTTTAAATTCCATTCCCTTAATGTTAAAAATCACAAAGAAACATAATTTAAATCTTAAAGTTTTAAGATTTTTTATTGTCCCAACAATTTTAGTTTTAACCCCTTTTTTCAATAATATCCAAGATGCTAGAGCGGGGTTAGAATTCCAGTGGGATCAAGACGATAGTTATAGAAGATTAAAGTGGTTTCAAAAAGAAAATAGAAGGAAATTTAGAAATACAATTTATTTTTTCTTTAGGCCATCTGATAGAAAAACTGATCTCTTAAAAATTAATCTAGCAATTCCTAAAACCTTTAAATCCACTTTAAAAAAAGAAAAAATTACTTTTTGCAAAGTAAAAATAGGTGGTTTTGAAGGTAGAACTAAATGTTTAGAAGACATTCCAGCAGATTTCGAAATCAAGACTGATGAATCAGGCTTACGTTCACTTGATATTTACCCATACAGCCCAATTCCCTCTAACAAAGACAGTTATGCAATTGTCTTTAAAATCTTTAATCCAAAAAAATCAGGTTTATATCAATTTCATTCATTTGGGCAACCTAAAGGGAAATCATTTTCAAGTTATTTAGGAAGCTGGACTATAGTGATCGATTAAATGATAAATTAAGTAAGGATAATTAAAAAAATGACTAAAAGAACTTTTGGCGGAACTTCAAGAAAAAGAAAACGTGTATCTGGTTTTAGAGTAAGAATGCGTTCTCATACAGGTAGAAGAGTTATTAAAAGCAGGAGAGAAAAAGGTAGAGAAAGAATAGCTGTATAACTAGAAATTTAAATGGCCTTACCTAAAGATATGCGTTTAAAAGGTCACAGGACTTTTAATTATATTCACAAAAATTCCATAACATATCATGGAAAATTAATGACATTTAAAGTTGCAAGATCAAATCCAGCGATACTCTTAACCCATAAATTCACAAATACCTCAAACAATTTTAGGGTTGCAATTGCTATAAGCAAAAAAGTTTCAAAAAAAGCTGTAGAAAGAAATAAATTAAGAAGAATTCTGCAAGAGTGGTTATTGACAAACATTCAAAAAATTAATAACCACAAACCTTATTGGTTACTTGTTAACCTTAAATTTGGAGATTTCTACAATGATAAAAGTAGACTTTTGGAGGAATTTCAAAACTTAATGTTCAAATCTCGTCTAATCAAATGATTAACATGAATGAAAAAAACTTTTATGAAGGCGGTCCTGCTAAAAGTGATTTAATAATAAATCTACTAGCAGGAATAACTATTCTTGGTTTGCCATTTACCTTCGCCGCAATAGTCAGAGCATTGTGGTTGAGATATAAAATTACAAACAAAAGAATTACAATTGATGGCGGCTGGTTTGGTAGAAACAAAACACAAGTCTCATTAAATAACATTGAAGAAATCAGATCTATTCCAAGGGGATTCGGTTCATATGGTGACATGGTCCTTATACTCAACGATGGCTCAAAGGTTGAAATGAAATCATTACCTTTATTCAGGGAGAAACAAAAATTTATTGAAGAAAATATAAACAAAAGATCACAAATACCAAATCTCAACGAGGTAGAAGGATTTGCTACTAAATCCTAAATAAATTAATTACAAAAATCTTTTTTTCCTGTAAAATAAAATGTCTAGTAAATTTACACTTTTTTTAATATCGTGATAGGGTTCATTTCTGAAAAACTACTTATCCCGATTCTAGATTTTTTCTACGGTTTAGTCCCAAGTTATGGTTTAGCGATTGTTGCATTGACAGTCGTAATTAGAATTGCACTTTTCCCTCTAAGTGCCGGTTCCATTAGAAGCGCAAGGAGGATGAAAATTGCCCAACCAGTAATGCAAAAAAGACAAGCAGAAATAAAATCTAAGTTTTCAGGTGATCCAAAGAAACAGCAAGAAGAACTTGGTAAATTAATGAATGAATTTGGCAGTCCCCTCGCTGGTTGCCTCCCCTTGATTGTCCAAATGCCCGTGCTATTTGCATTGTTTGCGACCCTAAGAGGCTCTCCATTTGCTGATGTTCCCTACAACATAAACCTTAAGGTCGTCCCACAGGATCAAGTAGCAGCTATTGATCCAAAACCATATAAATCACCACGACACTCAATATTTATTACAGAAAAATCACATTTTCCTGTTGTAGCCACAATCTCAGGTGGAACAAAATTAGGAACAGAAGAATCCATAAAAGTAAATTTACAAACAACAAATGGCAATAGCTATTCGGAAGTTTTATCTAAATACGATAACGGTTCTAAATTCCTCCCCACTTGGAAGGTTTCTAAAGGATCCGAAAACCTTAAAGTTTCCCAAGACGGTACAGTGACAGCGATTAAACCTGGTGATGCAACAATCGAAGCGAAAATCCCTGGTCTAGCTGCTAAAAGTGGTTTCTTATTTATTAAAGCTCTTGGTCAAGTTGGTTTTTATGTAGATGGGGCAATTAATTGGGATATTGCTGCATTAGTAGGTGCCTTTGGATTAACCTTACTTCTCTCTCAAGTTTTATCAAGCCAGGGGATGCCTGCAAATCCACAGCAATCAACAGCAAATAAAATTACACCAGTCATGATAACTGGAATGTTTCTGTTTTTCCCACTACCAGCTGGAGTCTTGCTCTACATGGTTGTTGCCAATATTTTCCAAGCATTTCAGACTTTTCTGCTCAATAAAGAAGCTCTTCCTGAGAATCTACAGAAAATTTTGGATCAACAATTATTAGCAAAAAATGAAGTAATAACAACTTCTGCTTCAACTATCTCAGATAAAAGATTACCTTTCGAACCTAACAGTAAAAAATAGTCTTAATCTTAAGTAATGAATTCTTGGTGTAGAAATTTAGAATTACTTATAAAATCCAGAACCTCATTAATTTGGATCAGGACTAAAGAAGAGGAAAGATTAGAAAAATTAGTTAATTTTTCTTGTGAAAGACTAAATATAAAAAGATTCGTTTCATGGGATTATGTTAGCGGTATAAAAGGATTAATAAATGAAGAAGGTAAATTTTCTAACAATCCGTTAGGGGTGCTTAATTGGCTAAAAGAACTAAATTCTGAAGTTTCAACAGTTTTATTAGTTAAAGATTTTCATAAATTTTATGATGATCCATCTATTAATAGAACTATTAAAGAACTATCCTCAGCGCTTAAAAAAACTAGTCATAATTTAATTATCAGTTCTCATTTATTTCCATCATCAGAAGAGTTGGATGAATTAATGGCAATTGTAAATTTACCTTTACCTGATCAAAGAGAATTGAAAAATCTAATAAAACAAATTGCTATCAATACCAATTCAAATCTAGAGGAACAAGACTTAAACGAACTTTCTATAGCTTCAAGTGGACTTACCGAAATAAAAGTAAAGCAAGTCACTGCAAAGGCCCTTGCTCAAAGAGGAAAGATTAGTAAAGAAGATATTAAAGATATTCTTGAAGAGAAAAAACAAGTAATCGCCAGAAGTGAAATTTTAGAATTTTTCGATGCCAAATCAAGTCAAGATGATATTGGGGGTTTAAATGTTTTAAAAGTTTGGCTTAATCAAAGATATAGGGCCTTTTCTAAAGAAGCTAGAGATTATGGATTACCTATTCCAAAGGGAGTCTTGCTCCTTGGTGCTCAAGGAACAGGGAAATCGCTAACCGCAAAATCAATTTCTAAAAGTTGGTCGATGCCGCTGCTTAGGCTAGATGTTGGAAGACTATTTTCTAGCCTTGTTGGTTCAAGCGAGGCAAGAACAAGAGAAGCAATATTAAGAGCTGAGGCCATGTCTCCTTGTATCCTTTGGATCGATGAAATTGACAAGGGTTTTGGTGGCGATGCTAGAAGTGATGGAGGAACAAGTCAAAGGGTTTTGGCAAGTTTGCTAACTTGGATGGCTGAAAAAGAATCTGCCGTATTTGTGATAGCTACAGCTAATGCTATAGATAAGCTTCCTGCTGAATTATTAAGAAAAGGTAGATTTGATGAGATATTTTTTCTTGATTTGCCGAATTCTGAAGAAAGATTAAGTATTCTAGATTTGCATTTAAAAAAAAGAAGACCAAGTTACAAGTTTCCTCTTTCCACTATCATCGATAGAACAGATGGATTCTCAGGGGCAGAACTTGAACAAGCAGTTATAGAGGGGATGCATATTTCATTCTCTGAAAATAGAGAACTCATGGAGAAAGATTTAATAAAAGCAGTTTCTGAATTAGTACCCTTATCTAGAACAGCTAAGGAGCAAATTAATTTACTAAAAGAATGGTCAACTACTGGGCGCGCTCGGTCCGCATCATAGCTAAAAAATATTATCTATAAATGCTTCGTAAGTTAGGAATCATTGATTTAGTTAATTTTTAGTCAAAAATCCCTAATATTGAATTTAGATTAACTATTTTAATTAAGGTATAAAAAAAAATAGTGTTAGATCAAAAATTAATAAGAGAAAATCCAACTTTAGTTGAAGAAAGTTTATCCCAGAGAGGAAAATTTTTTAATATTTCCCAAATACAAGAATTAACTCTTCAAAAAAAAGAAATTGATATAGAAATATCCAGTCTCCAATCTGAGAGTAAAAAGTTAAGTAAATTGATCGGTCAAGAAATCAGCAAATCTAAAAACAATGATTCTCCAGAATTAAATAATTTAAAAATAAAAGGAAATGAATACAGAACAAAAATTTCAGAATTTGAAGAGAAAAAAAGAACCTTAGATAAAAATATACATAATGAAATTTGTAATTTACCAAATTTACCTAGCAAAGATGCTCCTATTGGAAAAGATGAAAGTCATAATGTCCAAGTAAAAACTTGGGGAGATCCGTTACTATCAGAAAATCTTAAATCTCATTGGGAAATAGGCGAAAGTCTTAACCTTTTTGACTCTGTCAAATCAACTAAAATATCAAAAAGTCGTTTTATTACACTTATTGGGAATGGGGCCAGATTAGAGAGAGCATTAATAAATTTTATGCTCGACATGCACACTAGTAATGGATATTTAGAGTTAATGCCCCCAGCTTTAGTGAATTCAGAAAGTCTTACAGGATCTGGTCAATTACCTAAATTTTCAAATGAAAGTTTTAAGTGTTCTAATGACGACCTGTGGCTTTCACCCACTGCTGAAGTTCCACTAACTGCTTTTCATAGAAATAGTATTATTGATTCCAAGCAATTACCCCTTAAGTATGTTGCATATAGCCCATGTTTCAGGAGAGAAGCTGGGAGTTATGGAAGGGATACAAAGGGTTTAATAAGACTTCATCAATTTAATAAAGTTGAACTATATTGGTTTTGTGATCCAAGTAAATCTATTGAAGCTCATAAAAAGATCACTTCAGATGCAGAGAGTATTTTAAAAAAGCTAAATCTTCCTTACAGGTTAGTTGATATTTGTACTGGAGACTTAGGTTTTTCTTCAAGCAGAACTTTTGACCTTGAAGTCTGGCTACCAAGTAGTAATTGTTATAGGGAAATCTCAAGTTGTAGTAACTGTTTAGATTTTCAAGCCCGCAGATCATCGATAAGAGCAAAAATTGATAAAAAAAATACATATCTTCACACCTTAAATGGTAGTGGGCTTGCGATTGGAAGAACTATGGCTGCTATTCTTGAAAATGGCCAACAAACAAATGGGAGCGTAAAAATTCCAGATGCTCTAGTTCCTTATTTTGGATCAAATTTTTTAAAAACTGCTTAATATATTTAAATGAACGTTTTAACGTCAATTACAGTTCTTGGATTTCTCATTTTTTTTCATGAGATGGGGCATTTTCTTGCGGCAATTTTGCAAGGTATATATGTTGATGGATTTTCAATTGGTTTTGGACCATCAATAATTCAGAAAAGATATAAAAACATAACCTATTCGCTTAGAGCCTTTCCATTAGGGGGCTTTGTTTCCTTCCCTGATGAAGAATTAAACAATATTGACCCTAAAGATCCAAATCTTTTAAAAAATAGGCCAGTTCTTCAAAGAGTAATTGTTATATCTGCTGGGGTGTTTGCTAACTTAATTCTTGCTTATACTATCTTGATTGTAAATGTAACTGCTATTGGGATTCCATTTGATCCCGAGCCTGGTATTTTAGTTTTGGCTACTCAGCCCGAGAAGGCTGCTTCTCTTGCTGGATTACAAGCAGGGGATAAAATCTTAAAAATTGAAAGTAATACTTTAGGAGCTGGCGATCAAGCAGTTTCTGCTTTAGTGAAAAATATTCAAAATTCATCAGAAAACCCAATTTCGATAACAATTGATAGAGATGGAGTTCTGAAAGATTTAACTTTGGTCCCAAAAAACATAGATGGGAAGGGTACAATAGGCGCTCAACTACAACCTAATATAAAAAAAGAGACTAAAAAGACAAAAAACATATTCGAACTTCTTAAATACACCAATAATGAGTTTTCATCACTTTTGGTAAAAACAATACAAGGTTATAAAGGATTAATTACAAATTTCTCCTCAACAGCTCAACAATTAAGTGGGCCAGTCAAAATCGTTGAAATTGGTGCTCAACTATCACAACAAGGAGGAACTGGAATATTATTATTTGCCGCACTAATTTCCATAAATTTAGCAGTTCTCAATTCTTTACCCTTACCACTATTGGATGGGGGACAACTTGTTTTCACTTTGATTGAAGGTTTTAGAGGAAAACCAGTCCCAGTTAAGGTACAAATGGTGGTTACTCAATCAAGTTTCTTTCTTTTAGTTGGACTTAGTGTTTTACTTATAATAAGGGATACTAGTCAACTTTACATAGTACAAAGATTTTTAAACCAATAAATAAATTTTTAAAATTGTTATCCAAGCTGTTAAAATAAAATATAGTTAAAAAATTTTCTAGATGGCTAAAAAGTCCATGATTGCGAGAGAAGTCAAACGCAAAAAGCTTGTACAGAAATATGCTGCAAAAAGAAAATCATTATTAGATGAATTCAATGCTGCAAAAGGCCCAATGGAAAGATTAGAAATACATAGAAAGATACAAGGTCTGCCAAGAAACTCTGCCCCAAACAGAATTAGGAATAGATGTTGGGCAACTGGCAAACCAAGAGGAGTCTACAGAGACTTTGGTCTTTGCAGGAATCAGTTGAGACAAAGAGCACATAATGGTGAGCTCCCTGGAGTAGTTAAATCAAGTTGGTAGTAAGAGAAAGATTCATTCTCTGAGACTTTATTTCCTAATATTACGTTGCCATTTAAAAAAAATTAAGATTCATTTTTAGACCAATTTTAAGAATTTTTATAGCTTATCTAAATAATTCACTCAATATGTCCCTATAAAATGTAAGAATAAATTATGTATAGATTTATAATTTAAAAAGTGGAAGGACAAAATAAGTCGATCACGTTTGACGGACGAGAGATACGACTAACTACAGGACTATATGCTCCTCAAGCAGATGGATCAGTAATGATCGAGTGCGGTGACACCTCTTTATTAGTTACAGCAACAAAAACTACAAAAAAAGATGCTTCAGACTTTCTGCCTCTAATATGTGACTATGAGGAGAAACTATATGCGGCGGGAAGAATTCCAGGTGGTTTTATGAGAAGAGAGGGTCGCCCTCCAGAAAGAGCCACTTTAATTGCAAGATTGATTGACAGGCCAATGAGGCCACTTTTTCCATCATGGATGAGAGACGAGATACAAATTGTTGCCTCTTGTCTTTCTCTAGATGAAAGAGTTCCAGCAGATGTTTTAGCTGTTACTGGGGCTTCAATAGCAACTTTACTTGGAGAGATTCCATTTTATGGGCCAATGGCTGCAGTTAGAGTAGGTCTTATAGGAGATGATTTCATCCTAAATCCAAGTTATAGAGAGATAGAGAGAGGAGATTTAGACATTGTTGTTGCAGGTTCACCTGAAGGAATTGTAATGATTGAGGCGGGTGCTAACCAGTTATCGGAGCAAGATACTATCGAAGCTATAGATTTTGGTTATGAAGCAGTTACTGAACTTATTAAATCTCAAGAAGATTTACTTAAAGATTTAGGAATAAAGCAAATTAAGCCATCTGAACCTGTAGAAGATAAAACATTACCCTCTTATTTAGAAAAAAATTGCTCAAAGCCGATTGATTTAGTTTTAAAGAAATTTGAACTTTCAAAGGAAGAGAGGGATCTTGAACTCGAAAAAATAAAAGTTGAGATTCAAGGGAAAATTGAATCCTTGAAAGAGGATAATCAATTAAAAGTTCTTATTTCAGAAAATGATAAGTTATTAAGCTCAGACTTTAAAAAACTTATTAAGAACCTAATGAGGTCGCAAATCATCAACGATGGGAAAAGGGTAGACGGCAGAGATCTCGACGAAGTTAGAAAAATATCAGCTTCTGCAGGAATTCTTCCAAAAAGAGTTCATGGTTCTGCATTATTTCAAAGGGGTTTGACTCAGGTTTTATCTACTACCACATTAGGTACACCTAGTGATGCTCAAGAAATGGATGACCTGAATCCAAGCACTGAAAAAACTTATCTACATCACTACAATTTTCCTCCTTATTCAGTGGGAGAAACAAGACCAATGAGGACTCCTGGTAGAAGGGAAATTGGTCATGGAGCATTAGCCGAGAGGGCAATAATCCCAGTATTACCAGGGAAAGAGACATTCCCCTACGTCCTAAGGGTGGTTAGCGAAGTTTTAAGTTCGAATGGATCAACCTCAATGGGTTCTGTATGTGGCAGCACACTTTCGTTACTAGATGCAGGAGTTCCTTTAAAAGCTCTTGTAAGTGGTACTGCTATGGGCTTAATCAAGGAAGGTAAAGAAGTACGAATTCTTACAGATATTCAAGGAATTGAAGACTTTCTTGGAGACATGGACTTTAAAGTTGCAGGTACTGATAAGGGTATAACTGCTTTACAAATGGATATGAAAATTACAGGCTTACCAGTTTCTATTATTTCAGATGCAATTAAAAAAGCTCGTCCTGCAAGATTACATATTTTAGAAAAGATGCAAGGGGCAATAGATAAGCCTCAAGAAACTCTTTCTCCTCATGCTCCCCGACTATTAAGCTTTAGAATTGATCCTGAGCTTATAGGAACAGTTATTGGACCAGGCGGAAGAACTATCAAAGGAATCACTGAAAGAACAAATACAAAAATAGATATAGAAGATGGTGGTATCGTAACTATTGCTTCTCATGATGGAGCTGCTGCAGAAGAAGCTCAAAAGATAATAGAAGGATTAACACGCAAGGTTCATGAAGGTGAGATCTTTTCTGGAGTCGTAACACGAATAATACCCATAGGTGCTTTCGTGGAAATCTTGCCTGGCAAAGAAGGCATGGTTCACATTTCTCAGTTATCTGAAGCAAGGGTTGAGAGAGTAGAAGATGTTGTAAGGCAAGGGGATGAAGTAACTGTGAGAGTAAGAGAAATTGACAGCAGAGGAAGGATTAATCTTACTCTAAGAGGTGTAGGACAAAATAATGGAATGTCTTATCCTGAACCAACTCCAACTCCAGTTGCTCCGCTTAATTAAGATCTAAAGAGGATAAATTTGATTTTCCTCAATAATTTTCTTTATTTCAAGACAAATACTCTCATGAGTACTCCTATTACTTGTTGCAACGATAATACCTCCTTGTTCGAAACTAGTTTGACAGTAGGATAATTCTTGATTATCTAAATTTGTAATTGCTCCACCAGCGGCTTTCAGAATAGATTCTGGTGCAGCAAAATCCCAATCTTTTGGTGAACTTTTCCCTGGCAAACTAAGACAGATATAAATATCACTATCTCCCCTAACTATAGATGCAATTTTGCAGCCAATGCTTCCCATTATTTCGACTTTACGAAAATTAATTTTTTGAATTAAATTTCTCAAAATCTCGTTTCCATGATTTTTACTTGTCACTAAAGTCATCTCTTGGAGATTCTTATTATTTAAGAGCTTTTGTTTATATTTGGTACCATCTCTTTTTTCACACCATGTTTTCTCTCCGTCTGTAATCCACAATTGATTTTTTTCTGGAATCAAAACAAAACCAATATAAGGTTTTTGTTTGAAGTTCAACGCCAAATGCATTGCATAATTGCCTGTCCCTTGTATGAAATCCTTTGTTCCATCGAGAGGATCAAGAACCCACATCCAATTAGTTTTACTATCAAAAATTTGTGAGGAAATTTTTACATTTTCTTCACTCAAAATATCCCAGTTAATATTTTTATATTTTTCATTTATTCTTTTAATAATCACTTCATTAACTTTTAAATCTGCCAAAGTTACAGGATCCTCTTCATTATCATTTTTAAGTATATTTCTCTTATCATTTGAATCTTCTAAGAATTTGGAGTAATAAAGCAAAATATCTGCTGCTTGCCAGCTTAAAACTTTAATATCATCGATAAGATTATTAATATCTACTCCAGGAGGTAATTTAGTCATCAAATGAAAAATAATTCTTTATTATCCCATAGAAAAGAAGAACCCGAAAATGGTATTTTATATTTAGTGGGAACTCCAATTGGTAATTTAAATGATATATCACAAAGAGCATTAAATATTCTTAAAAATGTTTCTTTAGTTGCTTGTGAAGACACAAGGCAAACAAAAAAAATAATGCGCAAGTTCAACATCTCAAATAAACTTATAAGTTTTAATAAACATAATTCTTCAACTAAAATTCCAAAAATAATAAAAGACCTTAAAGAAGGAAAATCAATAGCAATAGTAAGTGATGCTGGCATGCCAGGCATTTGCGATCCAGGGGAAGATATAGCAAGGATTGCAAAATCTGAAGGGATTGACTTAATCTGCGTTCCAGGGGCATGTGCTGGATTAACAGCACTTGTTTCAAGTGGCCTGCCCTCCTCTAGTTTTGTTTTTGAAGGTTTTCTTCCAAAAAAGAAAATTGATAGAGACAAGATACTTCTTGAAATTAGTAAACATGAAAAAACAACCATAATATATGAATCCCCTTATCGACTTAAGAAATTACTAAAGGAACTTTATGGATTCTGTGGAGGAGATAGAGAAATAATCGTAGCCAGAGAATTAACTAAAAAATTTGAAGAGCATATTGGACATAAAATTGATGAAGTAATTGAATTTTTTGAAGATAAGGAAGTAATTGGTGAAATAACAGTTGTTCTTAAGGGTATTAATAAAAAGATGCGTATAGTTAACGAAATTGACTTAAAAAAGGATCTTAAAGAATTAATAAATGCAGGATTAAGCTTATCCGCCGCTTCTAAATACTTAGCAAAGAAAAATGGTTTAACTAAAAGCATAATTTATAATTTAAAGTGAGTTATAAAATAAAAAGTGATATGCACACTCTAATAAAAAAACTTTTCTTCATAACAACATATAATTCTTGTTTATTTATACTATTAGTTGTTGGTTTACAGAACAATTCAAATAAAACCAGGGTAAATTTCTTAATCGAAGAAACAGTAAAATTACCTATTGGTTTTATTGTAGGCACTAGTTTTATAACTGGTTCAATAATTGGGAACTTATTTAATCTTAATTTTGATAATAAAAAATAAAAACTACAATGCAATTAGTTGTTCAGAGCTGACAATTCTTGAAATTCCTCTAGATATCAAAATATGGGCCGCAATTCTAAAAACATCTGTATTTGGTACTTTGATAACTTTTTGCTCTTTCTTACAAAATCTCTTAGCGACTTTAATATCATTAAATATTTCAATAGTTTTTCTATTTAAGTCACTATTAGGTAGGAATTCCCACTGAGGATAATCTTTTAAAAGTTTAATTTCTAACTCTATGTTTTTATCAACAATCATATAAACCATCTCGGGAAAATTAATTTCAGAAATTGGGATCGAAGATAATTCTTTACGCGAGGTATTTTCTATCTCATAATTTAAAGGAGTAATTTCAATAAATTCTGAGGAATCAACAAAGTTAGTCTCATCTTTATAGGCATCAATTTCATTAACGTCTAGAAAGTTGTTTTGAGAATCTTTTGAATTAGTAGCATTATTAACACTAGTAATATTAGTGTCCCTCTTAAAATTATTTTCTTCATCAGATTTCTTATTTTTTTTATTTAATTCTTTATATGCTGAAACTCCAAGATTTTTTTTGAGTTTCCTTATTATTGTCACACTTGTGAAATTAAACTCTTCAGATAAAGCTTTAATGGTTTTACCACTTTTAAAACCTCTTACTAACTTTTCATTTTCTTTTTCAGTAAGTCTTTTAGCCAAAATAAATTACTAATTTGTTTTATTATATGAAATCCTGAGGGATTAGATCTATGGGAAATGAAATTATCTCACACAAATTTAAAAGGATTTAAAAAATTTTTTTAAGATTTAAATACAATGACGTGAGAGGTGCTTGGGTGATATAAGATATAAATATTGATATCTGGAAGATCGAAAAGGGATTTAAAAATAGATCAATTTATTTTAAAACTATTTTAAGGTCTAAACCAGAAACATATCAAGCTTCCTTAGCTCAGCTGGATAGAGCAACTGCCTTCTAAGCAGTGGGCCGCAGGTTCGAATCCTGCAGGAAGCGTTAAAAAATTTTTTAATTTACAAAAAAACTTGCACCTTATATTTAATTAACTTCAAAGTTAAAATGTAAATAACCTTATTAATTTTTTGTTTAAAGCATTCCTAATAAAATTAAATTTAATTGATGATTTTGGAAAATTTTCTTTCTTAACTGGAATTTTTCTCCTGCCATCTGCTTTCTCTTTGTCTGTATTATTTTTTTTATCTTCTTTAATACACAGTTTGCTAACGAATAAAGAAAATTTCTTCGATGATAAATATAATTTTTCATTCTTTATGGGAGGCATATTTTTAATTATTAGTGCAATTTCTCATTCTTTAAGAATAAATCTAAATCAACAATACAGCTGGGACAGCAATTTATCTTGGATTGGTTTGGCGAATTGGCTCCCTTTCTTTTTATGTTTCCATAGTTTTGAAATTTATTTAAGTTCTCCGCAAGAGAGAAAAACTGCCAGTTTGACTTTTTTATACGGAACCTTTCCCGTCATTATTTCAGGTTTAGGACAAGCATTCTTTAATTGGCACGGTCCATTGAAAACTCTTGGAGGTTTAATAATATGGTATCAAAGGCCTATTGAGAGTCTTACAGAATTAACTGGTCTATTTAACAATCCAAATTACGCAGGCTTATGGCTAAATCTAGTATGGCCATTTTGCCTTGCAAGCATATTAATAAACAAAAAAATAAATATAGGAAGGATTTCAAGTATTTTTTTTGCATTTGGAATTGCTCTAACAACGGTTTTAACTAATTCAAGATCAGCATGGTTTGGACTTTGCATAGGCATCCTTTTTACCTTTGGAAAAAAAATAATCAATATTATTCCTAAATTATTTTTTGGATTCTTTTTTATTTTGATTACTTCATTCATACCATTATTGAAAAACTTTTATGACAGTTTTTTTAAAATAATTATCCCTAATTCAAGCTGGATTTCAGTTGATCAAAATAATTTAACAAGATTTGATATATGGGTAAGTGCATTAAACAATATTATCTCAAATCCTTTATTCGGTTCTGGTTCTGGTTCTTTCCCTAAAATATTTATGAGTGAGACTGGAATATTTAAAGGCCATCCTCACAATCTTTCTCTAGAACTCATGGTAAGTTATGGCATCCCAGGATCTATTTTAATTATTACTCCAATAGCTATAATTTCATTTTTATCTTTCAAGAAAATATTCATAGATTCTAAAATATCAAATTCAATTTTTGATAAATCATGGATTATTTCATTACTTATATTACTTTTATCTCAAATGGTAGATGTGCAGTATTTTGATGGAAGGATAAGTTTGTTTTTTTGGATTTTACTTTCAGGATCAAGAAACATAATAAGAAATGATTTAAGGTTGAAAAATAAAATCACTTTTAATACTTAGGATAAGAAACCTACTTCTTTCATACTAGAGAAATAAACTTTTATCGATTAATGTATAATTCAAAGATACTTAATAAATTTTATGTTTATTAATTATTATTGGATACTAAAAAGGCGTAGAATTTTATTTTCTGCAGCTGTAGATTTTTTTTTAATAATTTATTTTTATAACCTTGTACACATTAATAATTTTCAATCTTATCCTAATAAGTTAGTTACTTTTTCAATAGCATCTTTTTGGATAATAATAAGTTATATAGTCGGTAGATATATGCAAATAAAGGATTTTAATAGCAATGGATTAATAAAAAATTTTATAAAAATTATTTTTCTTTTTCTTCTATGCAATTTCATTTATCTAATATTTAATTATGGATTGATTATTTTATTTGACATTTTTCTAGTTAAAATACCATATCAAAATTTTGACAGATTATTATATTACTCATTCTTTGAATCTTTAATATATATATGCTTAGTTAGTTATTTTTTTCAATATATATTAAGTGTAATAACCCATAAAATTTATAAATATGATAAAAAATGGATTTATATAGGTTCTCTTTTGAATTATGAAAAAATACTTAAAGAAACAGCCTCAAGAAAAAATAATCTTAAATTGATTTTAAAAAAAGAAGATGAAAATCTTAGTGCAATTAAATCAAACACTATTGAAGGAATAGTTATTGAAAGTTTCTCAAATATTAGCGAAACAACTCTTGAAGTCATTACCAAGCTTAAATTGAGAGGTATAAAAGTAATTACATCATTAACTTGGTTTGAAAAAGAATTAAATAGAATTCCCACAAATTTAATTTATGATAAATCCCAATTAATAGAAAAGATAAAATCTTCAGAATATAATTATCAACTAAGAATAAAAAGAATAGGTGATATTATTGTAAGCCTTATATTACTTTTTACACTGTCTCCAATATTTCTAACCATAAGCTTATTAATTTTTTTTGAGGATAGAAAGTCAATTTTTTATACACAAAGAAGAACTGGCTTAAATGGAAGAACCATAAAAATAATTAAATTCAGGAGTATGAAAATTAATGCTGAAAAAGATGGAATTCAGTGGTCAACTAAAAATGATAATAGAATAACTAAAATTGGCAAATTGATTAGGGCTACAAGATTAGATGAATTACCTCAACTTTTTTGCGTAATAAAAGGAGATATGAGTTTGATTGGACCAAGACCAGAAAGACCAGAAATTGAAAAAGAATTATTAAAAGATATTCCTTATTATGATTACAGAAATGTTATTAAACCAGGATTAAGTGGATGGGCACAAGTTAATTATCCCTATGGAGCAAGTGTATTTGACTCAAGCAAGAAACTTAGTTATGACATATATTACATTACAAATTTTTCTTTTTTCTTAGATTTATTAATTTTATTTCAAACCATAAAAATAATTTTTAATTTGAAAGGATACAAGCCAGATTAATCTATATATTTTAAAAAACTTAGGATTATTTAATTCAAGATAAATATAAAAAATATATAATTCCTATTTATTTTTCTTGAAATTTATTATGGTAAAATCAAAAGGTTTTATAAAAGTTAATAATATATGAATGCAAAGTTTGCAAATAAGAAAGTTGCTGTAATACTAGGTTTTTATAATGGCAACAATTATATTGAGGCACAAATTGAAAGTATATTAAACCAAAACTTTAAAAATATCGACATCTTTATTTTTGATGACAATTCAAAGAAAAAACTTGAATCGAAAAAGTTAAAAATCAATGATAAAAAATGTAAAATAAAAATTACTAAAAGAAAAACAAATCTAGGATATGCAAAAAATTTTCTTTTAGGTTTAAAAGAAGCTGGCAAAGAATATGATTTCTACGCTTTTTCTGATCAAGATGACATTTGGGAAAAAGACAAAATTTCAAGAGGTATTAAAGCACTAAATTCAAACAGTTTGAATTTTCCAAAACTTTACTGCTCAAGGACTTCTTATTACAATTCTGAATGTACAAAAGAAATTGGCTCTTCAAAAATACATTCTAAGAAACCTACATTTGCAAATGCACTTTTGCAAAATATTGCAGGTGGAAATACTATTATTATGAATAACTTAGCCAGACAAATAGTAATAAAAACAGTCAAAGCAGAAAAGTTTATATCGCACGATTGGTGGTGTTATCAAATAATTTCTGGTGCAGGAGGTGAAGTTATTTTTGATAAAAATAAGACTGTTAAATATAGGCAACATAAATATAATTTGATAGGTAAAAACAATGGATTCGAAGATATAAAATCAAGAATTCTAGAATTTTTATTAGGAAAAGTGAAAACATGGTCAAATGTAAATTTGAAAAATCTCTCGAATTTCAGCTATCTTTTAACAAACGAGAATAATGAAATTCTTGAATATTACCTTAGAGCTAGAAGTTCAAAAAATATTTTTAAAAAACTTTATTTTTATTTAAAATCTGGAGTTTTTAGGCAGTCAAATAAAGAAAGCATGGTGTTTGCCATTGGATTGTTTCTAAATATGATTTGAAATGTTTTATCTTATAAATTTTTTATGATTTAATTTAAAATGCAAATTCAAAATAAAGGCCATAGGAAAGGAATCATACTTGCTGGAGGTACTGGAAGTAGATTGTTCCCATTAACTATTGGAATTTGTAAGCAATTATTGCCAATTTACAATAAACCGATGATTTACTACCCGCTATCGACTCTAATGCTTGCAGGTATTAAAGAAATACTAATAATAACAACTCCAGATGATATTAATAAATTCAAGAAATTGTTGGGCGATGGCAGTCAATTTGGAATAAATCTCAAATATATTATTCAATCAAAACCTGAAGGAATTGCACAAGCTTTCATTCTTGGAGAAGATTTTATCAAAGAATCAGAAATAGCTTTGGTTCTTGGAGATAATTTATTTTATGGAAAAAATTTCATAAGTTTAATGCAATCTGCAAATCAAAAAAAAGAACCTACGATTTTTGCTTATCAAGTAAATGATCCACAAAGATATGGTGTAGTGGAGTTTAATGAAAATAAGAAAGTAATAAGTATTGTAGAAAAGCCCATAAACCCAAAAAGTAATTATGCAATAACTGGTATTTATTTTTATGATAATTCAGTTATTGACAAAGCTAAAAGTCTTAAACCATCTAACAGAGGTGAATTAGAAATTACTGACTTGAATTTACTTTACTTAAAAGAAGATAGATTAAATGTTGAGATTTTTGGAAGAGGAATGGCGTGGCTAGATACTGGAACTTTTGATTCTTTACATGATGCATCCTCGTTTATAAAGAGTATAGAAAATAGACAAGGCTTGAAAGTTTGTTGCCCTGAAGAAGTGGCTTGGCGAAATGGATGGATTAATAGCGAAGATTTATTGAAATTAGCGGAACCTTTAATAAAAAGTGGGTATGGAAATTATCTTATTTCATTAATTAGTACATAAGAAATGCCTTTAAAAAGTAAAAAATGTTTTACAAAGGATAATTTAGAGATAAAAGGTCCTTTGATAATTGAACCAAAAATTTTTGAAGATAAAAGAGGCTTCTTTTTTGAAAGCTGGAATAAAAGAGATTGGGAAGAAATCCTCAAAATTGATAATCAAAGTTCACAAAATTTTGTTCAAGACAACCACTCCAAATCTTCAAAAGGTACTTTAAGAGGATTACACTTTCAAAGAATAGCTTCAGCACAAGGTAAGCTTGTTAGATGTATAAAAGGAGAAATTTTTGATGTCGCTATAGATCTAAGAAAAAGTTCTTCGACATTTTGCAAATATATAGGAGTTAGACTTAATAATAAAACTAAAGAACAACTATGGATTCCAAAAGGCTTTGCACATGGTTTTTTAACAGTTTCAGATTACGCAGAAGTCAATTATAAAACCACAGATTATTGGGACAGTAAAAATGAAAAAACTATTATATGGGACGAAAAAATGTTTAATATAGAATGGCCATTAGAGGAAATTAATTTTAATATTAATCTGAGTATTAAAGATCAAAATGGATTAAAGTTTTCGCAATTAAGCGATAAAGATTTATTCTTATGAAAATATTTATCCTTGGAGCTAATGGACAACTGGGAAAAGAATTAGTAAAAAAATCTCCCTCAGCTTTTGAAATTTCTAGCTTTAGTAAAAATGAATTTAATCTAAATGAATTAGATTTCTGTAAAGAAAAGATTCTTGACTTAAAACCAAATTGGATAATAAATGCTGCAGCTTATACCCAAGTAGAAAATGCAGAGGAGGATATCAAAACAGCATATAAAATCAATACTACAGCCGTTGAACTATTAGCAAAAACCGTCTCAAGTTATGGGGGAAGACTTCTCCAAATTAGTACTGATTTCGTATTCGATGGCATGCAATCAAAACCTTATTCTCCTAAAGATATATGTAATCCATTAAATGTTTATGGACAAACAAAACTTATGGGAGAAAAACTTTCTCTGAAATACAAAGGAACTATAGTATTACGAACTAGTTGGTTATATGGAAACTTTGGTAATAATTTCTTTTTAAAGATTTTTAATCTACATAAATTTAACTATAGCGATTCTAAGGAGATAAAAATTGTAAATGATCAAATAGGTTGTCCAACTAATACAGATAATCTTGCTTCTATTTGTTGGGAATTAATTAAAAAAGCAGAAATTAAAAACTCCACAGAAAAGATTTTTCACTGGTGTAATTCCGGAGTAACCAGTTGGTATGAGTTCGCTAAATCAATAGGTGAAATTTCAGCTGAAATTGGTTTAATAAAAAATCCAGCCCCATTAAAAGCTATTAATTCATATCAATATAATTCCCTTGCTAAAAGACCAAAATATTCAGTTCTTAATTGCAGTTCAACAATGGAATTTTTAACTTTAGAGCAGATCGATTGGAGAGAAGCTCTTAGATTTACACTCTATCAAAAACTCAATAAAGAAAAAAATATATAAAGATTTTTATAACTTAAGGAGAATATATAAGATAATTCCCGCCATAATCACTTCCTACTCAAAATTATGGGCCAAATCAATTTAAAAACATACTTTCTCCAAAAATCATGAAAATATTAATGTAATCAAAGAAATTACTAATTTATCGAGATAATTGAATAGCAAAACTAGCTTTATATAGAAGGTCATATTGATGCTCTAATGAGAATTGTGATTAGGTTCACAAGGATAAAACTTTTATATTCTTCTTTATGAAGAAATGAATAATTTTTGTCTTACTTAAAAATTTTGAATCAATGGATAAAAAATTATTTGGATTTAATTATTTAATAGTTCTCTGAATTTGAGAGAGAAAACCTAGAACATCACGATTTATGTTTAATTAAATCCTCAAAAAAAGTGAGCTAGAGTTTAACCCCAAATACGCCTCTTAAAATTTATGTACTAGTATGACAATAGTTTTGATTAAGGAACAAATAATATAATAAATTTCTAAATTTAATAAAAGAAATTCACATTTGCAATTTTAAAGAGATGTACTTAAATTACAAAATTTACATCTGAATTATTAATCTTTCAAAGAATAAGGTTATCGTATAATAAAAAATGATTAATTTCTTAAAAAGATTAAATGAATTCAAAATTGAAGCAACCAATCATTGAATTAAAGAATCTTTCCCTAAATATTCCAGTTATAAGCACCGAATCTAAAAGTCTTAAAAAGAAAATTCTGAAAACTGCATCTGGTGGATTATTAGTTAAGAATAAAAATAATACTGTAATTCATGCTTTAAGGAATATTAATGTCAAATTTTATAATGGAGAGAGAGTTGGACTTCTTGGTCATAATGGTGCAGGCAAAAGTTCTTTCTTGAGATTAATAAGTGGCATCTACTTTCCTTCAGAAGGAGAATTAATTTCAACAGTAAAAGTACACCCTATGATTATTAAAAGCTTTATTACCAGTCCTGAACTTAGTGGAGAACATGCAATAAGATGCCACTATTTATTTCAAAAAGGTAATTTGAGGGGATACGAAGAATTTTTAGAAAAAGTTATAAGTTTTTCTGGTTTAGGTGATTATATAAGCCTGCCACTGAAGGGTTATAGCGAAGGAATGTCAAATAGACTTATTTTTTCGATTTTAACGTCTTCAAAATACGAATGTTTAGCACTTGATGAAGGGTTTGGAGCAAGTGATGCTAGTTTCTTTGAAAAAGCAAAAAAAAGACTTGAAGAATTTATGGATCAATCAGGTTCATTATTTCTTGCAAGTCACTCTGATGAATTGTTGTTAAAATTCTGTAAACGTGGCTTAGTCTTCAAAAATGGAGAAATAGTTTTTGATTCAAACATACAAGAAGCAATTAAGAAATACCATGAATTACATATTTAAATTATTACTTTTCATCTATCAAACTAGAAAAAGTTGGTGGTATACATCTACTTGTAGAACCAAAGCACGATTTATAAGAACCTTTCTAGGAAGCTTTTGGTTGGGACTTTCTAATCTTTTATCAATAGCAGTTCTAGCTGGAGTTTATGGAACAGTTTTTAAAGTCGCCAATTTTAAAGATTATTCGATTTACTTAGGACTTGGATTAGTTGTTTGGAACTATATAAGTTCATCAGTACTTGGCTCTGCCGCTATTTTTGAAATTAATTCTATGAATATTAAAAACTCAAATATAAATCCAATTTTTTATGTTGTGGAAGAATGGGCTTTTCAATTACAAACATTTGCTCAATCTTTTAGTTTAGTGTTATTAGTTCTTTCATTTATAAAGTTTAATTTAATTTCAAATTTCATAATTTACTCAATACCAGGTTTAATTAATTTATTAATTTTTCTTTTTTGGTTTCCTCTACTAGTTTGTATGGCAGGAGCTCGATTTCAAGACATTTATCAATTAGTACCCATAATAATGCAACTACTTTTTCTCTTGACTCCTATTCTTTATAAAAAAGAAAATTTAAGTAGTCTTGCTTGGGTCGCGGACTATAATATCTTTTACATACTATTATCTACTATTAGAGATTCAATGATATCTGGGGGAGGTATAATGCTTAAAAAAAATATTTTTGTTCTTTTGTTTAACCTTTTAGGTCTTCTTTTGACCTTAACAGTTTATAAAAAAATTAGAAAAAAAATACCATTTTACATTTAAAAATTTAATCATTTTTTTTAAAAAGTTTATATTTTATCTTCAAAGAAACAGATTTTGGGAAACTTAAATATGAATTATCAAAAATAGTTTGAATTGACTTTAGTTTATTTTTTTTAGGGGTATTTCTAGGAAAACTAATATAAGAAATTTGGCTAATTTGTTCTAAATCATTTTGAATAATCATATCATCGTAAATAGAAAGTTTTTCATCTACATTTTCAATTATTTGATCTATTGAAAGTTTATTATTACTCCATCTATTTGAACTCTCCTGAAATATGGAATAAGCATAATTTTTATCAAATCTATATTTAATAAATCTCTTTAAAGAAAGATATTTGTTTAATAATTTATTTATACGAAAAAAATCTGATGCTTTTTTTGAAAAAAATAAAATTACTTGTAATAATTTTAAATCAAATAAGAATTTGCAAATTTCTTCAAGAAGAAAAATTTTTAAATGAAGTAAATTACTATTTCTTTGAGTAATCAAGTTACTACAATATTTTTTTATAAATAAAGATCCTGCAGATTGCCCGCCATCCAGATGGGGATGAATCATATTTTTATTTTTTAAAAATTTTGTCCAAGTTTTTAACCTTCTTAGATCATTTTGACCTAATAAGAATTGCTCGTCATTTTCAGTTAAAATTTTAAAAATATTATTAAAGGTGCTTTGATTATTTTGTATTAATTCACCAATATAAAATTTATTCAACTTATTATTTTTACTCTTTTCTAATAACTCTAAAAATTGTTTAGGATTTGAAGTAACCCTCTCTCCAAGCGATTTAACGGGAAATTTTTTATATACAATATCTGGAAAAATTTGATTTACAACAAATACTGGTAATCCTAAAGAGGCTGCCTCTAGATTAAGTTGAGTTAATTCATCAAAAGTTATAAATGCTATACTTTCTAAAAGAAGCTTAAACACTCCACTTCTTCTCTTGGGATAAGTTCTAGAAATTAAATTGATATTATATTTTCTGAAAAGTTTCTGTATTTCTAAAGGTAATTTTTTAACTCTACCTTTACCTGTATAGATAGTTATTGAATCCTTTTTAAAATTACCTTCATTAGATAATTTAAGTGCATTTTTCCAATATTTATCAATAGGAGGTTGATAATAAAAAAAGTTTTTTGCATATGGATCAACACATGATGAAAATGGCAGATTAAATTCACCAACTTTAGGGAATATTCTTCTTCCTAGAAAGTTGTATGGGGCTAATTGCCACCAAAAGATTCTTAAACCTCTTCGCCTTGCCTCTTTGATAATATTTTTTGTAGTGGTATCGTTAGCTATTAACCAATCATTTTTAATCGCTCCTTTTAAAGATAAAGTAAAACTATATTTACTTAAATCATATGGAATCAATAATGAATTATTTTTAATTTCAAAAATATTTCTTGCAAGAAAATATAAATCTAGATTTCTATCAAACAAATATTCATAAAGTTCATAAAAACAAATAACGCCATTACTCTTTTTTGAAAAAGGTGGCATGTCAATAAATATTTTTGCCATCAAATTTTTCGCATTTTTTTGATTTTATCATGAATTAGAATGTAGAAATAACGATTAAATCGATTAAGAAAGTGCCATAAAATAAAATTCTCTTAATTGTTTGAGCTTTAAATGATAACTTATTTATATATTTATAATTAATCTTGAGGAAAAAATTTAAGATTTTTTATCAGAAAAAACAAAATTATTAATTGTATGAATTTCAAAATCCATCATTTCTTTAGTTAAGCCTGGGTAAGTTCCAAGGAAGAGTGTATCTTCCATAATTTTATCTGAACCTTCTGTATCTACTGCTGACCTAAATGCATCAGATCTGTTCTTTTTAAGTTCTACGAAAGCTGGCTGTCTTAATAAGTTCCCTCCAAAAAGCATTCTATTACCTATCTTATTTATATCTAATATTTTAGCTAAATCAGTTCTAGTAAAAGAGCCATTTTGCTTTACAGAAATCTTAAAGCCAAACCATGAGCATTCTGTTCTACATCCAGAATCATCCCAAGTAAAGCCTTTCTCTTCATCCCAACTAGTTGCATGTGTAGGTAACGCAAAATCTAAAAAATCTTCACTCATTTTCAGTCCAGAACGTAAATAATCCCAATTTTGTTTTCTAGTTTCGATGAACTCAGGAAGCCTTTTAAGTTGAATTCTCCCAATAGATGCCTGAATATCTAATGGTTTAAGGTTAAAGCCCAGATGACTATATGTGTATTTATGATCATAACCCTTAGGTAAATCTCCAAGTTGCCAATCAAATCTTTTTTTACAAGTATTATCTATTCCACTTGGGCACCAACAATCCCTGCCCCAATCTCTAAAACTCTCAGCTATTACTGCCAATTTAGTACTATTAATAATATTAACTGCTCCGCCCTCGCCCATAGTTAAATGATGTGGTGGGTAGAAACTTTGAGTACTAATATCTCCCCAAGTGCCTGTCCATCTGACAATATTATTAGGACCCTCATCTAGCCCAGGACTGTTTTGAAAGAAACCAAATTTATTAGCAATATGTTTAGGCATTGTATAACTACATCCAAGGGCATCACAATTATCTTCAATCAACCAAAGATCATACTTTTTACAAAATTCGATTGTTTTAAGTAATTCAAAGGGATTGCCTAAAGCATGTGCCATCATAACTGCTTTTGTTTTGCCAGGTTTGTAGGCACTTTCTAGTTGTTCACATTTTGCATTCCCAGTGGTAGGATCTGCGTCGATAAAAACAGGAACTGCTCCCACTTGAATAATTGGAGCAACAGTAGTTGGAAATCCTGCTGCAACAGTTATTACTTCGTCCCCAACGTTTATTCTTTTTTTATAAGGTAATTTATGAGAAGTCAAAGTAGAAATTGCTATTAAATTTGCGCTAGATCCAGAGTTAACTAATAAGCACTTTTTTGCCCCCAAAAAATCGCCTAGTTCTTTCTCCATGGCACTTCCTTCATTCCCAAGCGTTAACCAGAAATCTAATGTAGTAGAAATTGCTGCCTCTACTTCATCTTCAGTAAAAACCCGTCCAGCATATGGAATAGGATTTCCCATTTCCCATTCTGACCTTAATTCATCAGAACCAGGTCTAAAAGAAGAATGTGCCTGTCTGGAATATTCTCTAGTCAGATCTAAAATTTTTCTTTTTATTTCTTTTAAATTTTCCAATTAGTTATTTTTAATCTATATACAAAGATAGATCATTAAGACAACTTTCTAGGGGAGATTTCTTTTTTAATGTAAAATTTTTATACCAATTGATAGTTATATCTATTGTCTTGCAAAAATCCCACCTTGGTTTCCAATCAAGAGTATTATAAGCTTTATCAATTACTAAATTAAGCTTACCCGCTTCATGTAATTTCTCATTATTATTTTGGATAGTGTAATCTCCTTCCCAATGTTTAAGACATTCTTGCACCAACTCTAAAACTGATTTATTTGCTTCTAATTCAGGTCCAAAGTTAAATGGAGAACAAAATATATCATTTTCATCAGAGTGTAATCTTTCTGCTAGTAAAATATAACCTGAAAGTGGTTCAAGAACATGCTGCCATGGTCTTGTGGAGGATGGATTCCTTATATGGATTTCATTATTTTTTTCAAGTGATCTTATTACATCTGGCACAATTCTATTTTCTGACCAATCTCCACCACCAATAACATTTCCAGCTCTAGCTGATGCGATTGAAAAATTTGTTTTTTGGTATTGATTTGAACTATAAAAACTTTCTCTCCAACTATGAATGGCTAATTCACAAGCAGCTTTGCTACTACTATATGGGTCTAAACCACCTAATTTATCAATTTCTCTATATCCATAAGTCCATTCATTATTTTCATAAACCTTGTCTGTAGTTATAAAAACAACACTGCACTTTTTATCCAAATAAGAAATTTCATCAAGAAGATTTACAGTCCCCATTACATTTACCTGCCATGTTTCAAGAGGTTTTTTATATGAAGTTATTACCAAAGGTTGAGCCGCTAAATGAAAAATAATATCAGGTTTATGTTTTTTTATTATTTCCCCAAAAGCTTTTTTATTTCTTATATCACAGATATAATGTTTTATTTGATCTTTTAGATTCAAAAGATCAAATAAATTTTTTTCATTTTCTGGTTCTAAAGCTATTCCAATAACATCGCACCCCATTTGCAAAAGCCATAAACTTAACCAGCTGCCTTTAAATCCAGTATGACCAGTTATAAGAACTTTTTTATTTTCCCAGAATCTTTTGTTTGGAACTTTTCTTTTTTGTACATTCATTTTTCAACTCCAGCATTTCCAGGGTGATTTTGAATCTTTCCATAATTCATCTAAGTACATTTTATCTTTCAAAGTATCCATTGGTTGCCAAAATCCATTGTGATGGTAAGCAGCTAATTCTCCATTCTCAGCTAATTTCTTTAAAGGATATTGTTCCCATACAGATTGATCTCCCTCAATATAGTCAAAAACTTCTGGCTCTAAGACAAAAAATCCTCCGTTAATCCAATTCCCATCACCTTTTGGCTTTTCTTGGAAAGAGAGTACCTTACCTCTTTCAAACTCGAGAGATCCAAATCTTCCTGGAGGTTGCACTGCAGTAAGAGTTGCTTTTGAATTATTTTTTTTGTGGAAACTAATTAGTTCTGTAATATTTACATCAGCAACACCATCACCATAAGTAAAACAAAAAGTTTCATTATTTATATATTTGGCAATTCTTTTTAATCTTCCGCCAGTCATTGTTTTTTCGCCTGTGTCAACAAGTGTGATATTCCATGGCTCTGCAACACTAGAATGGACTTCCATTTTATTATCTTTCATATTAAATGTTATGTCAGAGGAATATAAAAAATAATTCGAAAAGAATTCCTTAATCATGTAACCTTTGTACCCACAACAAATAACAAAATCATTAATTCCGTAATGACTATAAATTTTCAAAATATGCCAAAGTATGGGCTTATTTCCAATCTCTACCATTGGTTTTGGCTTGATTGATGTTTCTTCAGAAAGTCTCGTTCCAAAACCACCAGCAAGTATTACAGCTTTCATTTATTTAAGTATATATTTGCTTATTATCGCTAATTAATTATCTAAATTTCTATTTTATTTAAATTAATCATAATTTTGAAATTTTTATTGATTAATTAAAATTCAAGAAAATTTTTATTAATCGAATAAAGTTATAGTATTAAAATACAAAGAACCTATTGTAAGAATGAGGGTATCAGATTTTATTGCTAGAAGGTTGAAATTTCTTGGATGCGAAAAAGTTTTTATGGTAACTGGAGGTGCTTCTATGCACTTAAATGATAGTTTTGGTTCAATTTTCAGAGATAATGTCTATTTTTTACATCATGAACAATCTTGTTCGATTTCTGCTGAAAGTTATTCAAGATTAAAATTAAAACCAGCAATAGTTAATGTTACTGCTGGGCCTGGATCAATAAATGCAATAAATGGGGTATTTGGTGCTTTCGTAGATTCAATTCCTATGATTATTGTTTCAGGTCAAGCTAAAAGAGAAACTTTAGTTAAAAATTCTGGCAGACCTAATCTAAGGCAGCTTGGTGACCAAGAAGTTGATATAGTAAGTATGACAGAAAAAATTTGTAAGAAGTCAATTCTATTAGAAGATCCTTATTCAGTAGCTGATTTAATTGATGAGTTATTTCTACTCGCTAATACAGGAAGAAAAGGTCCTGTATGGATAGATGTCCCCATTGACGTTCAAGCGACTCCATTAGGAAACGAATTCCTAGATTTAGTTAATGTACCTTTAAGAAATAAAACTAATCTTAATGAAACTTTTTCAAAAAAAGAAGAAAAAAAGATATCCGATAAAGATATAGAAACTATTGCTGAAAAATTGCTTTCATCAAGTAGACCAGTTTTATATGTTGGTAATGGAGTTAGGCTAAGTGATTCTTATGGGGAATTTCTTGATTTTATTGATGATTGGCCAATTGCAACAGTAACTGGATGGAACAACAACGACCTTCTATGGGATGATCACTATTGTTATTCTGGCAGGCCTGGCTCAGTAGGTAATAGAGCAGGCAATTTTGCTGTTCAATTATCAGATTGCGTTATCATCATTGGCTGCAGATTAAACATTAGACAGGTAAGTTTCAATTGGAATTCATTCGCAAAAAATGCTTGGAGATGTCATATAGATATAGACTTAGATGAATTAGAAAAACCAACTCTAAATACTGATTTAAAAGTTAATGGTGATATTAAAAACTTTTTCAAGAGATTAAGCTTAACACTTAAAAATAAAATAAATATAACAAATTGTTCAAATACAAAAGATAATTGGTTGAAATGGATTGCTTTCAATAAAGATTTACTTGAAGAATTTCCAGCCACTTTACCTTGCACAAAAATAAAAAACGAATTAATAAATCCTTACTTTCTAATTGATTGTCTTTTTAAAGAATTACCTGAAAACCGAAAAATCGTATGTGCTGATGGGACAGCTTGTGTAGTAACATTTCAAGCAGCAATAATCAAAAAAGGACAAAGACTTTTCCATAATTCTGGATGTGCATCAATGGGATATGAAATTCCCGCTGCAATTGGAGCTTTTTATGCTGAAGAAGAGGAAATTATATGTATTGCTGGTGATGGATCAATAATGATGAACTTGCAAGAACTTGCAATAATAGGCTATAAAAAACTTCCAATAAAAATATTTTTATTAAATAACCAAGGTTATCACTCTATTAGACAAACACAGCATAATTATTTCCCAGATAATCCAGTCGGATGTGGCATAGAGTCAGGTCTACCATTCCCAGATTTTGAAAATTTAGCAAAAGGTTTCGCATTAAGTTATAAAAGAAGCGATAATGAAAATTCACTCAAGAATGACATTCTAGAAACTCTAAAAATTGAAGGTCCAATAATTCATGAAATAATCTTAAATCTCGAGCAAGCCTTTGAACCTAAACTTTCAAGTAAAAAGTTAGATGATGGATCAATGTCGACTTCAGAATTAGAGGATATGGCACCTTTTATCTCTGATGAAAGAATGACAGAAATAAAAAATAAGGCCTTCAAAATAAATTAAAATATAATCAAAATTTTTAAAAAATCATGAGTGAAATAAAGCTATTAATAATTGGTTCAAAAAGCGATTTAATTCAACCATTATTAGAAAAAGTCAAGGATAATAATATTTTAATTTTTCAAGTTAATAGAGAAGAATGGGATTTAGCGAGTAATTTACCTAGTTCTGAAATAATAAAAAAAATAATTAATTTTCAACCTACCCAAATACTTTACGCAGCAGGAGTCAATAAGCCTTTAATAATTAAAAATGAAATTACGCAAAATGTCTTAGCAAGTCTAAATAATCATATATCAGTTAACTGTATATCCTTTTTATCGATTGTAGATATTCTTCAAAAAAATCTCAAAAATCCACTTATTGGAGTTCATGTAATTTCTTCTTTATACGGGATTTACGGACGTCATACTCGTTTACCATACGTTGTTTCAAAACACGCTCTTGAAGGAGTTGTAAAATGTTTATCATTAGAATATCCAGAAACTCAAATAATTGGATATAGGCCTGGTTTTTTTAAAACTAAACTTTCTGATCAAAATTTAAGTATCGAAATGCAAGAAAAATTAAGCCAAAGAATAGCAAAAAAAAGATTTGGCTTACCCTCAGAACTTAGTGATTCTATACTTTTGAATGTTTGCAATCCTAATAAATATTTTACTGGTACATTTATCACAATAGATGGTGGTATGATCAGTGGTGGTATTTTTGAACCATGAAAAAAAGTTTATTAATTAAAGAAAACGAAAAAGAGAATTTCAAAATTAATGAGAATAATTTAACTTTTGAACTAGAAAACTTCCCTATACTCATAAATTCATTTCCAAGGAAATATTCAGTCTCACCAATCAATAACTATAGTGATTATCTAGAAATTCTTGAGACCTCAGATTTTATAATAATTGATCAAAAAGTAGAAGTAATTTATAAGCTTCCAGAAAAAAATAAAGATAAAATTTTCAGTTTTGAGGCTATCGAAGCCAACAAAAATATGAACACAGTACTTGATCTTATTAATTTATTTATAGAAAATAATATCTCTAAAGGTTCAAAAGTAATTGCAATTGGTGGGGGCATCGTTCAGGATATATCTGCTTGTGCATGCGCTCTTTTTAGAAGAGGACAACCTTTTATTTATTTGCCCACAACCACATTAGGACAATTAGATTCCTGCGTTGGAGCAAAATGTGCAGTTAATACAGTACTTGCTAAAAATATACTGGGACTTTTTTCAGCACCAAAAGAGGTAATAATTCCAATTTTTGCTATCGAAACAATGCCTGCAATAGACCACAGAGCCGGTTTATCAGAAATGCTTAGATTATGTCTCACTGCTTCTCAAAAAGCTTTAAATACTTATTTAGAAATACTACCTTACATTATAAATCCAAAAAATTTAGACAAAGATAAATACACATCAGCACTAAGATTATCATTATCCATTAAAAAATCAGTTGTTGATTTTGATGAGTATGAAAAAGATGTTAGAAGATCCATGAATTATGGGCATACTTTTGGGCATGCAATTGAAAAATTAGTTAATTTTAAAATTCCTCATGGATTAGGAGTTCTCTTAGGAATTCATATTGCAAATACATTTTCATTTAATAAAAAATTTATGAGTTTAGAATTATATAATCAGATTTCAAACGCAATAAGAAGTACACTTAAGGATATTGAAAATGATTTCCTATATTTAAATAAGATAGATCCTTTGGATATAATCGACCAGTTTAAATACGATAAAAAAGGTGATGGGAAAAGTGTACCACTAATACTGATTAAACAACCTGGGGAAATGATTTTTTATAAATATAGTTTTGATAGTAAAAGTCATGAAATTAAAAATTCAATTGAATCATCAATAAAAGAATTTATAAAATGGTCAAGAGACTAACTAATTATTTAATAATAGACTGGGGCTTCACAAGATTTAAATTATGGTTTTTGGATGAAAATAGAAAGATAATAAAAGATAGTTTTTTAATTATCAAAGATATTAATCAAAAGCCTGAATTTTATGCAAAAAAAGAGTTAGATAATATTTTTAAAATCATTCTAACCTTTATAAAAGAATTAGATTTAGAGGGTAAAGATTTAGTGATTCTTAATAGTTGTCAGATGCATGGAATAGCAGGACTTTTTGCGAATTCAGAACCTTTTTTTTCCTCTTGGAATGACTTACCAAATCAATATAATAAAACTAAAGTTAAATCTATTAATGGTACTCCATCATTAATTTCAATGCCAAATAATAAACTATCTTCAGACAATAAATGTCTATCATTTTTTTCTGAGTTTATAAAAAACAACATAAGTAAAGAACCAATAAAAGTAAAAAGTTTAATGACTCCACTTCAATTAATATATAATTATTATTTTGGTTTCAACTTACCAACTTCGAAATATCTATGGGAATCAACCTGTATTAAAGAAAGTTTTTTAAATAAAAATTTTGATAAAACTAAGCCCTTTCATGAATCATTTATTACTTTAAAAAAATCAAAGTTTTTCAAAAATGTCAACGAAATTAAATTATTTCCTGAATTAGGTGACTTACAAGCATCGACATTTTCTTCCATAAATAATTCTGATATAGTTTTTAATTGGGGAACTGGATCACAAATTATTTTTAATAATTCATTTTCTTCAAAAATTGAATTTTATAGAGATTTTCCAAAATTAGGATACTTATCAGTCATATCTCATATCCCATGTGGGAGATTACTAAATGAATATTGCTCTAATACGATCTATAATTTTAGCGATCTTATTGATGAACTTAAAGCTTTAGACTATATAAGATTTCGCAAAATAATAGAAAAATCAAAAAAGGATTTACTATTCTTTCCAGGATTTGATGTTAACAAGTTCGAATATACAAATGTACCTACAATAACAATGAAAGACATCAGTACCTACAATCCAAGCGAATTATTATGCCACTGGCTGAATCAATATAGAATTATATTAGATAAATTATGCACTCAAAGTAAAATTTCTAAACCAATAAAAGTAATAATTTCAGGTCAACTTGGAGGAATATCGCTAGCAGCAATAAAATTATTAAATGAAATTTTTCCCAATAATTTTAATTTTAATTTAAGTGATAGTGATTTAGCTAAATCATTTTTAGAATGTGCCTTACTATAAATATTTGATAAGCATTTTTAAGTAAGAGTTTTGTTTTTCCCCTAAATATATGACATCTAAGTTGGTTATATGTTAATATTTTTTTCAGCGAAATTACAATAATATGGTATCCCAAAATGATAGATTAATATTCGAAAACTTATTCGTATTAGAATTAGCTAATAATCACTGGGGCAATTTAAAAAGAGGTTTAAAAATAGTTAGAGACTTTGCAACTGTCGCAAGAGTAAATTCGGTAAGAGTAGCTATAAAATTACAATTTAGAGATGTAGATTCCTTTATTCATCCATCTTTTAAAGGATTTACTGAATCAAGATACATTAAAAAAACTGAAGCCACGAAATTATCTATTGATGAGTTCAAAATACTTATTGATGAAGTAGTAAATTGTGGATGCATACCTATGGCAACACCTTTTGATGAGGCTTCTGTAGGTTTGTGTGGAACATTTGATTTGCCAATTATTAAAATCGCAAGTTCAGATATAGCTACTTGGCCTCTACTCGAAAAAATTGCTGATTTAAATAAACCTGTAATCATCTCTACTGGAGGGGCAACAGAAAAAACAATAGATGATTGTGTGAAATTCTTTGAACATAGAAATATACCATTAGCAATAAATCACTGCGTTTCTCTATATCCTTCAGAGGACTCGGAATTAGAACTTAATCAAATTGATTATTTAAAAGAAAGATACCCGAATCATATTATTGGATTCTCAACTCATGAAATGACTGACTGGGAAAATTCAATGCTTCTTAGCTATGGCAAAGGTGCAAGAACTTGGGAAAGACATATAGACATAGATTATGAGAATGTACCAGTTTCAAAATATTGTTCATTACCCCATCAGGCTGATACTTGGTTTAAGGCATTTCATAAATCGAAAGAAATGTGTGGTGGATCTAATACTTCAAGAAGAAATGTATCTGTTAAGGAAAGGAGATATCTAGACGAATTAGTAAGAGGCGTTTATGCGAAGAAAGAATTGAAAAAAGGATATGTATTTTCATCTAAAACATTCGATAGAGACTTTTATTTGGCTATTCCACTTCATAAAGGACAACTATCTTGTAGAGAAATAATAAATGGAGAAAGTTTAACAGTTGATATTTCTCAAGATGATCAATTAACAATTGACCATATTGATGGACCATATAGAGAAAATGAGTCTTTAAGAAAATTTATTCTTGAAAGAGGCAAATAATATTTAAAAGCAGATGTCAATATTTTGCTTTGATCTTGATGGGACAATTTTTGATAGCCTCGATGGAATATATGAATCTTTGAACTATTCTTTAGTAAAAAATAGTTTTAGTAAAGTTAAAAAAAAAATATTAATTACCTTGATAGGCCCCCCTCTTGAAAGTTATTTAGAAAAATTATTATCAATAAATTTAGACAAAGAAAAAAAACTTTGTATTTTAAAGGACTTTAGATTGCATCATGATTCTTTAGGATATAAATCCTATAAAATCTACCCACATGTTAAAAAAGTACTTTATCAGATAAGAAATTGTTCTAATAACAAAGTTTTTGCCGTTACAAATAAGCCTTATAAAATATCTAAAAAAGCTCTAATCTATTTCGGAATCTATAATTTCTTTGATGATATTTTTACTGCTAACGGAAATACCGATAATTGTCAAAAATGGGCCACAAATATCATTAGGAACAAATCAAATTACCTAAGTTTCCTTGACTCTAATTATGGAGGAAGAAAGTTTTATACTGGCGATACTGAGTCAGATTATATAGCAACTTTGGGAAATTCTTTTAAATTCGTATATGCAAAATATGGTTATGGCAAATCTTTTGTCTTAAATGAAGATTCTGAAGTTCTAGAATCCTTTAATGAATTTAAAAATTATATTTAATGGAGCAAAGTATTATTGAAAATTCCAAAACTAGTTTCATCCTTACGGGTGCTACCGGATGGGTAGGTAGAAACTTTTTACATGAACTTCAGAAAATAATTCCAATCAATATTTTTAATGAAAAAGTTATGGCCTTTGGTAGTAAATCCGGACAAATTTATAGTACAGCTTATAAAAATAAGATTATTATTCCTATTTATCCTCTTTCTGAAATCAAAAACCTATTAAATAAAAAAAGGGACTTTTTTGTAATTCATTGCGCCTTTTTAACCAGAGAAAAAATTTGTGTTTATGGGATAAATGATTATATTGAGATCAATAAAAAGATACTCAAAAATCTTGAGTATGTTTTGAATGTTTGTGAGACTAAAAGATCTGTATTAATCTCTTCTGGTGCGGCAGAATCTATAGAAAAAAAAGAAATAAATAATATAGAGCTAAACAAGGATCCATATGGAGTACTGAAATTTGAAGAAGAGCAAACTTTTCAGAGACTTTCTAATTGTTTGATAATGAGAATTTATGGATTAACAGGAAAATTTATAAGAGATCCGAATATTTTTGCTTTTGGTAATTTTTTATTATCAGCAAAAAAAAGAGAATCAATAATTATTAAATCAAAAAGCGATGTTATTAGGAGTTACGGATATGGCAATGATATTGCGAGAGCAAGCATTTATTGGCTTTTAAAAGAAAGTAACTATCCTACAAAATTAATTAATGCCGCAACGCATACCACTAATCTTATCGATTTAGCAAAATTCATAAGCAAAATTTTTGATTTACCTGAGGTAATTTATAGTATTGATAAAAACCTTAAAAAAAATATTTATGTTTGTGAAAATTTAGAATTCAGAAATTTTTTAAAATTTTTTAATATTGAGCCAACTAATATGGAGAAACAAATCAGGCAAACATATAGTAGTTTGGATAAAATCTAAAATTATTAATTTAGATTTTAAAATTCTTTATAACTTTTTTAAGTTTTTTAATTTTTTTAATTTTTTTAAAATTAAAGGTTTTTTTCGAAAGATTACTTTTATAAATTTTTCTTTATCATTAGAAAATAGAAAAGATCTTAGCAATTTAATATAAAAAGTTACAAATAAAAGTGGATTAAATATCCTTGCTTTAGCTAGAAAAATCATAAATTTATATAAATTCTTTTCTTTTTTATATTGGAGATAGTTTTTTAATCCAATATTCAAACGATTAATATTTTTATAAAAATAAAAATCTTCTTTACCTCTTATAAATTTAGTTCTTATATTTTCTCGATCTAAAATACATTGATGAGGGTTCCAGAGTTTAATATTAGATTCATTTATAAAAATATCTTTTTTTATTTTCTGCACTTTAATTTGTTTTTTTGTTTTTTTATGGTTTTTTAAATGAGGCCGAATAGATTGATAAATTATTGAGCTTATTACGGGTTGAGCTGAATATTCCAAAAAGGCATTCCTTATATTTAGGCTAAATATATCTTTTAGCTTTTCAATCAAACTTGTATTTTTTAAGTAGCCCTGCATAAAATCTTCAACAAAAAGCAGACCTATAAAATGCATCATAAAGTCATTTCTTTGAGGATAAAGAGCATGAATTGCTCTTGTGGAGAATAGTATTACATCACCTTTTTCAAAAGGTATATGTTGAAAGCCCGCGTATCTCCCTTGTGCATCTAAATTAGGGTAATAATAATCACCATCAGTTCTAGCATCGCCTAATAAAACAGTATTAGTTACTTTTTCATAGCGGGAAAGTTTTTTACTTGGCCATTCCGTTCTTTGTTGATTTAAAAAAGATTGTCTCCCTTGTATATGATGAGATCCAGGATTTATCATAAATGCTCCATCTAATTGCAGAGTAAATTGATCTTGATGTAAAGATTTTTTTTCACTTTCTGCGTATCTACCAGTAAGGCAAATAAGTGCTTTTAAAGTGTCATGAGTAAAACAATAATCCCTATGAGGACCATGCGTATCATTTTTAACTTGGATAGTTTCAGAACCTATAAATTGACTATCTTTTCCTAAAACTGCTTTTACAGAATCAAATAATCTTTCTTTTCTAGATATTATTTCAGCGATTGGCTTGTGATACTCTACAACACCAGTTAAAGGAATAGAAACTGCTTTTTCATCTAATTTATCTCTACCATTTAATTTATAATAATTGTCATATTCTTTGTTTAATTCATCTATTTCCCAAGGCTCAAAGACATTCTTAAGAACTACATATGAATTTGAATCATAAGAATTAGCTAAAATGTTTGACATTTATTCAAGAAAATTCTTTCTCTTATAATATTAATAAAAAATTACTAGTATTATTTACTTTATTAACGTATAAAATAATTTTTTAAAAAATAATTTTTTTATTAAAATTAAAAATCTAAAAATTTTTTGGGAAGCCAAAAATATCTTTTAAGAGTTTATTTTCCATATTCGTATAAAAGCTAAAATCATCATTGACTTCAATAAAATCCTCTTGAAAATTTGTTTTAGTTTCTTTAAAAACTTGATCAATTTCAAATTTTTTGATTTCTAAATGTTCAGAAATAAATTTTTCAAATGAATTAGAAAAATAAAATTTTTTATTTTCATCAAGATAAATTGCACCAATCTTATTAATTTTAGAGGTATTTTTAATGGAATCTTTAGAGATATTCCAAAGTTTTAATATTTCCTCATTAGATTTCATCCATAAAATCTCATTTGTTTCAGTTGGATTTTTTGAAACTATAAGAGTTAAAATATATCTTAATTGATAAGTTGCAAATTCAGGAATTATTTGCAGTGCATACTCTATATATTCAGATCTATTCTCAATATCACGTTCATAATCCAATGCTAACATTTCTATAGCAGGTCGACGATCGAAAGGGATCGCGTCAGCATCTAATCCCCCGATCCAATATGGTCCATTTTTATAGTTTTTTGATTTAGGCGTTGTAGGAGTTTCAAAAATACTATTAACCATAAATGCAAATTTTACTTGTGATATAGATCTCTCTAATGAATTTCTTAAAGTAAAAACATAAATTTCTGGATTTTCTTTTAGATCCCATTTATGACTAGAAGTTTGACTATTATCATAATTTTTTTTTATTTTTTTTTCTAATGGAAGCCTAAAAGCGCCGGAATTATGGTGATGAATAAGAATTTTATGATTAAACTTAAATTCTTGAAGTATCTTATTTACCTCTTTATGAGCAAGTATAGAGAGAGAATTTTGTGGAATAAAACTAGTATTATTATTATATTCTTGACTTTTCTGAAAATATAAACTTTTCCAATATTTATCATCTACAAAATTTCTAGTATCTAATTTAATTACATGATTAGGATTGATAGAGTATTTTTCAGTACTATCAATTAAATCTCTCCAAATACTATTTCCTGCTGATTTTGGTAAATGTATTAGATGAAATAATGGAGAATACAATTTTCTAATTTCCTTTTTTAATAAAATAAAAGTCTATATTATTTTAAAAAAAAAGAAATTTTTATTGCTTGCAACTAAAAAAAATTTACACAAAATTATTTTTTCAATAAGATTCATTTTAATTAAAGCAAGTATCCTAATAAAATTATTATTAATAATTTTCCTAAAAATTACTACCTAAACCACTGAAATTAAAAGAGTATATATCAAAATTTATACCGCCCTCTTCATTATCAAAATCATAGAATAGTCCTATATTATAAGCTCTTCTATTCAAAGATATTTCAATAGTAGAATTAATAAAATTATCCTCTAAATTATTATTTTCTAAATTAAAATCACCAGAAAAATTTACTGCTAAAGCCTTATATAATTGTTGTTTAATATTAAATTCAACAACACTGCTATCTACCACCTGATCGAAACTGAAAGGACTATTACCCCTATTAAATTTAAATCTGGGATATAGTTGGATTTCTGTATAGTCAAGATAATCTTTCTTGTAGGAACCTAAGACCACTTTGGGGCCAGTTTTGATTAAGATGACATCCTGTTTATTTCCATCTTCATATCTTAAAAAATCTGCATTACCTTCAATTAACCAAAACAACCCTCGATTAATTACTGAGGGACTATAAATATAATCATCAGTTAAAAATCTTTCAGATTCAGGTTGCCATAAAGCATATTCATTTTTTTGTTTTAAAGATAGATTTGTTCTTTGTTTTGAAATAAGATTTTTAGAGTTTGTTCTTGAAGGGGATTCATATGTTCCATATCCCAAAGAAACATTTCTAGTGATATCAATATTTTTTTTATTCTTAATAATTTCCAAATCAAATAATACACCATATGAATTGTTAACTAAGATTTCTCCAAGTGAACCATTATTTGTCTTTTCACGAAAGGTCCCAAAAAAAGCAATATCTCCATTAGCAAAATATTTATTATCATTTTTTGAATAAATATTTTTAGTAAAAAAGCTTTTACCTTCTAAAATTTTATCTAATTTGTCAAAATCAGTAGAATTAGTTTCAGCTTCCAAGATGAAATTCCAATCTCCTATTGAACTATTTAGTCCAGCATCTATACCAAAAAAATCTAATATATTTGCATCTAGTTCAATTTTTTCCCCTAAAATATCTTCATTTTCACTAGAAAAGCTTTTAGTTTTCCCGCTTAAAAACCTTTGTAGATTAAACTTACCAAGAAAATCAAACTGAGTTCTTTCGTTTTTCCCAAAGAATAAAGGGTCAAAACTTCTATAGACAGATACTCCATCATATTTTTGCTTATCGTAAGCAATACCCCATTTAAAGTAATTTTCTTTATCAAGATTAATATTCCTTGGTCCAATTGGAATAGTTAACTTATCTTCAAAAGTTAAACTAGACCATTTAGTTTTTATTTTTGTATCGTTATTTTCTCTAAAGAATTTGAAGTCTTTATTATTAATAACTAATTGAGGCTTATTAAAAGGATCATTTGTTAATTTTAATTCTGATGCACTCCATTCATCATTATTGATATCTATTCTTTCAGCCATAAATCTAGTTCTACTAGAAGGATTTAATTTGGCATTTATTCTTTGATTATTTTTTTTAAGTTGAATTTTAGAAGAATTATCAAAGGTAACATTTCTAATTTCAAAATCTTTATCAAAATTATCGCTAAAATTACTAATGTTTTCAGAATCAAAAACATTATTAATCGATTTAAAATCAATTGAACCAAATGCTCTCAAAATAAATCCTCTTTTATTAATAAAGTCATATTCAATAGTTTTTGCCTTTAAAAATTGCGTTTCAGTTTTAAAATCTATATCTCCTTCAATAATCATTTTTTCTAACTCTTTATCATAAGTTAATTTCGAAGCCCTCATTATCCCGTTAGATGTTTTAATAACTACATCACCTTCGGCAATAAATTTTGAACCTATTCTCGATTGAGTATTTGAATCAATATCAACACTAAAATTTTTATCTTTTGGGTTAGATACAAATGCTAAATTTTCTGATATAACATTTAAAAATTTATTTATCTCTAAAGGTAGTTTAAAATTATTTTCCATATTCTTAACTTCTTTTTTTTCTAAAAAGACTAAGTTTTGATAATTTTCATATTTTATTTTTTTATTTTTTATTTTATTAGATCTGCTTTCTGCATCTTCTAATTGGTTTTTGATTTCTAAAAAAGAACTAGATAAGATAGGATTTATAAACCCAAACAAAACAAGGAAACTTGACCAAAATAATTTTTTTTTCAAAGGTTAATTAAATAATTTTTTCCAATTTTAATTCATAATGGATTTTTTTATTTTTTGTATTATAAATAAACGAAAAAAACGGAAATAAATTAAATTTCTAAAAAGAAATTTTGATATTAAAAAATTTTTACAAAAAGCTATTAAATAAACTTTTTGCACCAATTAATATTCTCTAAATACCAACTAATAGTGGTTCTTAGTCCTTCCTCAAAAGAATATCTTGGTTGCCAGCCTAAATCAGAACGAATAAGTGAATTATCAATAGCATATCTAAAATCATGACCTGGCCTGTCTTCAACAAAGGATATTTGCTCTCTATAATCATTTTTTTTAGGAACTTCTTTATTCAAATAATCACATATTAAATTAACTACCTGAAGATTTGAATATTCATTACATCCACCAACGCAGTATGTACATCCTTTTAATCCTTTAAATGCTATAAGTAAAATTGCATCTACATGATCATTCACGAATAACCAATCTCTTATATTTTTTCCATCACCATATATTGGAATTAATTCATTCTTAATAGCTTTACAAATCACAAGAGGAATTAACTTATCTGGCAATTGCCATGGACCAAAGTTATTACTGCAGTTGGATATTGAAATAGGCAATCCATAAGTAGATTGCCAAGCCCTAACAAAATGATCACTAGCTGCTTTACTTGCAGAGTAAGGGCTATTTGGTTTATATGGGCTATTTTCAGAAAATTTACTTTTTTGACTTAAAGATCCAAATACTTCATCAGTACTTACATGATGTAATCTGAACACTTTTTTCCTTTCACTCGAAAGCTGATCATAATGTTCTCTTGAAACTTCTAATAAATTAAAGGTGCCTAAAACATTGCTTTTTACAAATATTTCTGGACCCTCTATTGATTTATCAACGTGACTTTCGGCTGCGAGGTGAAATACGAAGTCGGGATCAATTTCTTTAAAAGTCTTAGACAAAATCTCTTTATTTGAAATATCAATTTTGCTAAAAGTATGACGCCTATCTAATAAGCTATCAAGCAATTTGATTTCATTATTTATTCCTGTCAAATCACTTGCATATCCAAATTTATCTATATTGAATATATGGCAATTAGTATGACTCAATAATTTTCTAATTAATGCTCCACCTATAAAACCTGCTCCTCCGGTAACAATTATCTTTTTACAAAGTTCTGGGATTTCAAAAAGCATTAATTTTGATTGGATTTTCTAAAATATTAAATTAATAATTATTATTAATTTTCATAATAAACTAATTTTTAAACTTTTATTTATTAATAAACTAACAGATAGTAAAAATTCGAATAGATTAAAAAACTTCTTCTATATAAAAAATATTTAGTTTAATTTCATATTTTAGATTAAAATTTAAAGATGAATCACAACGTCAAAAATATTTGCTGCATTGGTGCTGGATATGTTGGAGGGCCAACAATGACCATGATGGCCAGCAAATGCCCTCACATATCTTTTAAGGTTGTCGATATTAACCAAGAAAGAATTGAGTCATGGAATGATGAAAATCTCTTGAAATTACCTATCTTTGAACCTGGTTTAAAAGAATTAGTTGCGAAAACAAGAAATAAAAACTTATTTTTTAGTACTAATGTAAAGGAGGCTATTGAGATATCAGACATAATATTCATTTCAGTTAATACACCGACAAAAAAAAGAGGTCTTGGTGCAGGTAAATCTAGTGACTTAAAGTGGGTAGAAGCTTGTGCTAGAGAAGTAGGTAAATTTTCTAAAGGCCATACGATCGTTGTTGAGAAAAGTACTTTACCCGTTAGAACTGCTGAGGTTATTCAAAAAATCCTTAATTCAGAAGCTTCTGATGCAAAAAATGAGAAAAGTTTTAGGGTATTATCTAATCCAGAGTTTCTTGCAGAAGGTACAGCCATAAATGATTTAGAAAATCCAGATAGAGTGTTAATTGGAGGAGAAGATAAATCAGCGATGCGTTTGTTGAGTCAAATATATGAAAATTGGGTCCCAAAAGAAAAAATTCTTTTGACAAATATATGGAGCAGTGAACTTGCCAAGCTCACATCTAATGCATTTTTAGCACAACGTATCAGTTCAATAAATTCGATAAGCGCAATTTGTGAAGCTACTGGAGCCGATATAAGAGAAGTTTCAAGAGCAATAGGTAAAGATTCTAGAATTGGTTCAAAATTTCTGGATTCGGGGCCAGGTTTTGGAGGTAGTTGCTTCAAGAAAGACATATTAAACCTTGTATACCTTGCAGAGTATTTTGGGCTTAAAGAAGTTGCAAAATTTTGGGAAGAAGTTGTAAATATAAATAATTGGCATCAAAAACGAATAGCCAAAATTGTTGTCCAAAAGCTTTTTGGAACTATCTCTGAAAAGAAAATTATAATTTTAGGATTTGCTTTTAAGGCAAATACGAATGACACAAGAGAATCTGCAGCGATCAAAATATGCAAAGACTTACTCGAAGAAGGAGCAGAACTTGTGATTCATGATCCTAAAGTAAATCCTTTACAAATCGAAATTGATTTAAAAGTAAAGCAATTTTCTGATATAAAAAATGAGAGTATAGATTATCCAAAAAATAATCTTGGCAACTGGAAATTTAGTAAAAATCTAAATATTTTTGATAATGCCCATGCTGTTTTAGTTCTTACAGAATGGGAGGATTATAAAAATATTAAATGGGATCATGTTGCAAAAAAAATGAAAAAACCTGCATGGGTTTTCGACGCGAGGTCTATTGTTAATGAGGATTTAATTAAAAAATCAGGAATGAATATGTGGTCTTTGGGAGATGGTAGTTCAAAGAATGATATAAGAGATTTTTAGTTATGTTCTCTACCATATTTATCTTCAAACCTTTTAATATCATCTTCACCCAGATAACTTCCACTTTGAATTTCTATTAATGTTAAGGGTAATTTAGTGGGATTAGATAATCTATGTTTAGCTCCTAAAGGTACATAAACACTTTCATTAGGGCCAATTATTTTTTCTAAATTACCTATCTCTACCTTGGCAGTACCATTTACAACAATCCAATGTTCAGATCTATGAAAGTGCATTTGAAGAGATAAGGAGGCTCCAGGATTAACATCAATTTTTTTAATTTGCCAAGTTCTTCCATCTTCTATAGTTAAAAAAGAACCCCAAGGTCTAAAAACAACCTTATGGTTATTAGCTTCACTGAAACCTTTTGAATTCATTAGAGATACAATATTTTTTACACTTTGAGAACATTTACTATTTGCGACTAAAACTGCATCTTTTGTCTCAACAACTATGATATTTTCTAAACCAATAGCTGCAACTAATTTAGTCTCGCTCCGAATTAGCGAGTCTTTAGTATCTTTCGCTAGAACCCTTCCTTTTAAAGAATTACCGTTAAGGTCTTTTTTAGATATATTCCGCAGAGATTCCCAATTTCCAATATCATCCCATCCGCAGTTAAGAGGGATAACAAATGCTTTTTTTGTTTTTTCAAATACTGAGACATCAATTGCAGTATTTTCACAACTTTTAAATGATTTTTCTTCCAGTCTTAAGAAATCAAGATCAAATTTACTTTTTTTTAGACATATCTCACAATTTTTGAGTACCTCTGGAGCGAAATTATTTATTTCATTAAGTATTGCAGTTGCCTTAAAGACAAACATTCCGCTATTCCAAACATATTTTTTATCCCTTGCAAAGTATTGTGCAGTTTTCTCATCTGGTTTTTCTATAAACTTGTTAACCATGCTAGGAGTATATTCATCATGATCAAGTTCTTTATCAGATTTTATATATCCATATCCAGTTGCAGGATATGTTGGAGTCACTCCGAAAATCATAAGATTATCTTTAAGCGCTGAATCTATACTACTTTTAATCGCTAATTGAAAATTATCAATATCTTCAATTTGGTGATCTGAAGAGAGAATTAAAAGTATAGGCTCAATGTTGGTGTCTTTAAATATATCTAAAGCTCTTAAAGCAGCGATTGTAATAGCGGGAGTAGTATTTCTGCCTTCTGGCTCCAATAATATCTCTAGCGGCTCTATATTTATTTCTTTCATTTGATGGCCAACAATAAACCGATGTTCCTCATTGCAGATTATTATCGGTCTGCTGATATCATCTAAATTCTCTATTCTTTTATATGTTTTTTGAAGCATAGTATATTTATCATCATTTAATAAATTTAAAAATTGTTTTGGGAAACTCTTTCTTGAAAGTGGCCAAAGTCTCGTTCCAGTACCACCCGCCAGAATAATTGGAATAATTTTATAAATTATTTTAGAAATCATTATTCCTTGGAACTATGTATTGAAAAACCACTTTTTTTTAATAGAGACTCTTTTTTGGCCTCATTAGAATCCTCTTCAATCATTTCAGAAATCAACTCATTTAAAGTTATTTTTGCTTCCCATTTGAGTTCTTTTCTGGCTTTTGATGAATCACCTTTTAATTTTTCCACCTCAGTTGGCCTAAAATACCGAGGATCAATTCTTACAACCACCTCTTCAGTATCAGCCCTAATACCTATCTCATCTAAACCATTATTTTGCCAAATAATGGCTTTACCTCCATCTTGCTTATCCCAACCAAGTTGTTTTGCACTTAATTCAATAAATTCACGTACACTTTTCATTTGTCCTGTAGCAATCACATAATCCTCAGGTTTTTTTTGCTGAAGCATCAACCATTGCATTTTCACATAATCTTTTGCATGCCCCCAATCCCTTTGAGCATCAAGATTTCCCATATAGATACAGTTTTCAAGTCCATAATGAATTCTTGAAAGTCCTCTAGTTATTTTTCTTGTTACGAAAGTCTCTCCTCTCCTTGGACTTTCATGGTTAAAAAGAATGCCATTGCAAGCAAAAATATCATAGGCTTCTCTATAATTAACTATTATCCAATATGCATACAATTTTGCTACCGCATATGGACTTCTAGGATAAAAAGGAGTTGATTCTTTTTGTGGAACCTCTTGTACGAGTCCATACAATTCGCTCGTGCTCGCTTGATATATCCTAGTTTTCTTTATTAGATCTAAATTTTTAACCGCTTCAAGAATTCTAAGAGTTCCCAAAGCATCACAGTTAGCTGTATATTCTGGAGTTTCAAAACTTACTGCTACATGACTCTGAGCCCCCAGATTATAGATTTCATCAGGCTGAATTTTTTTTATAAGTTTCATTATATTTGTACTATCTATTAAGTCTCCATAATGAAGAAAAAACTTTGCATCACTTTCATGAGGATCTTGATACAAATGATCAATCCTAGAAGTATTAAAAGAACTAGAACGTCGTTTTAAACCATGAACTTCATAACCTTTTTCTAGAAGTAATTGGGCTAAATAACTCCCGTCTTGGCCTGTTACTCCTGTTATTAGCGCTACCTTATTGCTTTTAATCATTCTTCAACAATAGTAGTTTTTACTTTACATTAAATAATTTGATTTTAAAAAATAAATATATAAATTTTTTCAAATACTTAAATTATTAAAGCCCTCAATTAAGTCTTCCACCCCTTAAATATAAATTAATAATAACCAAAAAAAAATTTCTAATGAAAGCCTTTTAAAAATACTTATATAAATAAAAATTTTTTGATTAATATCCATCAGGGTTCATAACCTGCCAATTCCAGCCATTCCTACAAATATCTTCAATATTTCTACTAGGTTCCCAACTCAAAATGGATTTTGCAAAAGAATTATCTGCCACAACAAAAGCATTATCTCCTGGACGCCTTTCAACAAAACTAAAGGGGATTTCAACATTATTTATTTTTTCAAATGTTCTTATAAATTCTTTCACACTTGTTCCTTTTCCTGTTCCAAGATTTAAAGTTATCATTTGAGGTTTTTCTTTCAAGAGATAATTTAATGATGATATGTGTCCTTCTGAAAGATCCATTACATGTATGTAATCTCTAATTCCAGTACCGTCTGGAGTGGGCCAATCTGAACCAAAAATTTTTATCTCACTCATTATACCAATTGCCACTTTCGTTATTTGCGGAAATAGATTATTAGGCTTACCAAAAGGGGCTTCGCCTATTAGACCTGATTCATGCGCACCAACTGGATTAAAATAGCGTAAACATGCAATGCGCCACTCTGATGGTGCACTCTTATAAATATCCTTTAATAATTTCTCCACTGCAAGTTTCGTTTGTCCATAGGGATTTACTGGTGAACATTTATCTCTCTCATTTAACAATTGATTTATTTTTGTTTGGTAAACCGTTGCGCTGCTACTAAAAACAATATTTTTACAATTATATTTTTCCATAATTTTCAATAAATTTATTGTTCCATAAAAATTATTCTCCCAATAACAAAGTGGATAAGCCATTGATTCTGAAACCGACTTTAGACCTGCAAAATGAATTACTGCTTCGATTGATTTATTTACTTCATTAGCTTTTTGAAAGACAGCTTCAATATCTCTAACATTCTTTAAATCACCTTCAAATAAATTAAGACTATTTTTTAGGTTTCTATTATATTTTTTTTTTAGAATCTTTAAAACGTTTTCTAATGACTTTCTGGAAGAATTTATATATGAATCAATTACGAAAATTTCATATCCATTTTCTAGTAATGAAAGACAAGTATGTGATCCAATAAATCCTGCTCCTCCAGTCAATAATATTGATTTCAAAACTATTTTTTTTAATATATATAAATCTTACAATAAGCATAATTTATTTAATTAATTAATTAAATAAATTTTAAATTAAAAACTACAAGGATTTATATATTTAATGAAAAAACCTGTATTGATTACTGGTGCAGCTGGATTTATAGGATTTCACTTATGTAAAAATCTTTTAAATAATGGTTATAAAGTTATAGGCCTTGACAATTTAAATCGATACTACGATATAAAATTAAAAGAGAAACGATTAGAACTATTAAATATCGCCGAAGACAAAAAAAAAGCAAACTGGGTATTTAAAAAAGTCGACTTAACCGATCAAGAAAATATCTTAGAAATATTCAAAACGTATAATCCTGATGTAGTAATAAATCTTGCTGCTCAAGCGGGAGTAAGATATTCCTTGGATAATCCTAAAGAATATATAAATTCAAATATAGTTGGTTTTTCTAATCTTTTAGAATGTTGTAGATTCTTTAAGGTAAAGAATCTGATATACGCGAGTAGTAGTTCTGTATACGGCGGAAATACCAAGTTTCCCTTCTCAGAAAACGACTCTGCTAGTCATCCAGTAAGCCTATATGCCGCCACAAAAAGGTCTAACGAACTTTTAGCGCATAGTTATAGTCATCTTTATGGAATACCATGTACTGGAGTAAGATTTTTTACTGTTTATGGCCCATGGGGGAGACCAGATATGGCTCCAATGATATTTACCGAAGCAATAATAAATAGAAAGCCCTTGAAAATATTTAACTACGGTAAAAGTTCTCGAAGTTTTACCTTTATTGATGATGTTATTGAGATATTAGTAAAATTAATAAGCAAACCATCTTTTGCTGACAAATCGTTTGATACAAGTAAACCAAATCAATCGTCAAGTTGGTGCCCTCACAGAATACTCAATATAGGCAATGAAAACTCGATTGGAATACTTGAATTTTTACAAAAAATAGAAAAAGAATTAGGACTTGAGGCAATTAAAGAATTTGAATCAATACAAAAAGGCGATGTTATAAAAACTTCATCAGACAACACAATAATAAATGAATTAATTGGAATACAGAAAAAAACCCCTTTAGAAAAGGGAGTTAAAATATTTATAGATTGGTATAAGAATTATTATAAATAATTATGAAAAAAAAAATACTTAAAACCGAAAGAATATTTGTAGCTGGAGCTGGAGGAATGGCAGGCACTGCAATATGCAAAGCATTGCGTAAATATGGTTATGGTAAGTTTCAGGGTGGGGAAATACTAACTCCTAATAGAAATGAATTAAATTTATTGGATTTAGTTGCTGTAAGGAAATGGTTTGAGAAAAATAAACCTACAGTTGTAATAATTGCAGCGGCAAAAGTTGGTGGAATTTTGGCTAATTCTATTTATCCAACTGAGTTTCTCTTGGAAAATTTAAAAATTCAGAATAACTTAATAGAAACTGCATGGAAATTTAAAGTAAAAAGACTTCTTTTTCTTGGAAGTAGTTGCATTTATCCCAAATATGCTCCTCAACCTATTGAGGAGGAGGCATTATTAACGGGTAAATTAGAAAGTACCAATGAATGGTATGCTATTTCAAAAATATCTGGGATAAAATTATGTGAAGCCTTGAGAAAGCAATATGATTTCGATGCTATTTCATTAATGCCTACAAATCTTTATGGTCCTGGAGATAATTATCATCCGAAAAATAGTCATGTAATGGCATCTTTGATCAGAAAATTTAATGATGCTACTAAGAAATCACTACCTTCAGTAACCTGTTGGGGTACTGGAAAACCACTAAGAGAATTTCTTCATGTTGACGATTTAGGAGAGGCAGTTGTATTTGTTTTAGAAAAATGGGATCCTAATGCAATTAATGCTCCATTAGATAAAAATGGTGTCCCATTAACTATCTTAAATGTTGGTACGGGTTTAGAAATATCTATAAAAGAACTTTCAGAAAAGATCGCATCTATTGCGAATTATAAGGGGGAAATAATTTGGGATAATAGTAAACCTGATGGCACACCTAGAAAGAAGTTAAATATAAATAAAATAACTAGTCTTGGATGGAAGCCTAGTATTGAACTTAATAAAGGGATTAAAAATACTCTAAGAGAATACAATAATCCTTGAAAAATCAAAAAAACTTTTTTTAATATTTAAACAAACTTTTTAATTAATAATCTTTATCTCATAAGTTTCAAAAATAATTCCTGGTTCATCTATAACTATTATTAATTTATCTTTTAATCTTTGTATTAAAAACTAAATAAATTTATCTTTAGAATTTGTGATCAAGATATATTGATTTATAGATTGGTATTAAAAATAATATTTCTTATTTCCATACTTAAGAAAAATGCATATAAACTTTTATATGATTTTCAAAGAATTATTAGTCAATAAAAATAAAATTTTATTCTAAGCAAAATAATATGAGTGCGTACTTTTTCTTTTTATTTATAATATGAAAAACAAAATTTATTTTGACAAAAATATATAGATATAAAGTTTTTAATCTTATTTTACATTCTGAAGATCTAGAAATTCCGGACCTTCCAGAAACAAAATCTAAAATCAAACCAGATGTTGAAGTTAAAAAAGAAGATTCATCTTTATGGCCTAGATTACAAGAGACAAAGGAGGATACTTATTTTATAAAAATTGCGAAAGAGGAAATCAGATTAACTATTGAGGGGATTGGGTCATTGAGAATAACAAATGGGAATAAGATCGCCTGGGATAAGCATCTTACTATTCCTAATAGAGATATTCTTAATATAATACTGGGATCTGGATTAGGTTCAATTTTAATCCAAAGAAAGACGCTTGTTTTTCATGGCAATGCTCTCTCTAAAAACGGAAAAGCAATAATTTGTCTAGGGGAATCTGGAGCAGGTAAAAGCACATTGGCTTATGCTTTAACTGAAATAGGTTGGGATCTTATATCTGATGACTTAGTAGCAGTTAAATCTAATTTAGTTTTGCCAGGGATACCAAGAATTAAGCTTTGGCAAGATGCTGTTGATGCTTTTAAATTAGATTCGGACAAACTTTCTCGAGTTAGAAATAAAATCAATAAATATATCCTCGTAGATAAAAAAAATTACAACATGAGTAAACCTATCAAAATAGAAAAAATATATCTACTTGTAAACAAGAAACAATCAAAAATAGTAGAACACTCTATTGATAATCAAAAAGCCGTATTTATTGGATTAAGAAATAACCTATTTAGACCTAGATTTGTAAGAGGTCTTGGTAAAGAAGGATTTACATTTCAAACTATAACTAATATGCAAAACTCATTAAATGTAAGTATTTTATCCTTACCCAATAACATAAATGTTATGAAAAAAGATTTAAAGAAATTTGATTTAATAGATAATAGTTAAATTGATAAATTCAAAATTAGATAAAAATCATTTTAAAGGCCAAGAAGAGATTGATTATTGGTATATTGCAAGCTATCCTCGATCAGGTAATACTTGGTGCAGGATATTAATAGCAACATATATTAACTTAGTTAAAGCTAAAAAAAATAAAGATGAGATTGTTGAGGAGAATAACATTCAATTAGACACTGGGCTAATTTTAAGCAATAGGAGTTGGATTGATGATCAATTAGGAATTGATAGTAGTGATTTAACTAAAGAAGAACTTGATAAGATAAGAATACATATTGGTTTAAACAAGAAAATTTTCGATGACAATCCTAGATACCATAAAGTTCATGATAGTTTCTATAAGATATCTAACAAAAAAAATTATTTAGTTCCATATGAAAATTGCGCCGGCGTCATTTATCTAATTAGACATCCTGCAGATATTGCAATCTCTTTAAGCAATTTTCTGAACATATCATACACTGATTCAGTCAAATTTTTAGTGAATAAAAAGGCTTCATTAGCTGGGAACAAAGATAAAATTCATAAGCAAGTTTATCAATTTCTTGGTACATGGGAACATCACGTTAAAAGTTGGACGGAACAAAAGAAAATACCTATTTTAGTCCTTAAATATGAAGACCTTCACACAAATCCAAGAATTTTCTTTAAACGAATTTTAAAATTTATCAGATTGCCTATTGATGAAGAATTAATATCTAAGACAATGATTAATGCTGATTTCAAAAGGCTTAAAAAAATTGAAAGTAAATATGGATTTAGTGAGAGACCAGATTCATGTAATAGTTTTTTTAGATCTGGTATATTGGGAGAAGGTAAAGAAAAACTTTCTCCAAACGAATATAAAAATATTACATCTAATTTTAAAGAGACTTTAGAAAAATATAGTTATACATGATAATATTGTATATTACATATCATGATGTAATATTAGAATAGAACTGAAAAGAAAATGGAATTTTCTAATCAAAAGAAAAAAAGAAAATGGTTCAAGCCATCTATTGATACATTAGAACTTAAAAATACATATTCTAAAGGTGAGTTTATTGAAGGAGTGTTTGAAGGAAGAAAAACAGAGGGGAAAACTTCAGATACTATTGGAAGTTAACTAAACAATATTAATTAAAATATTTGAATGATATATTAAGAAAATTAAAAAGATATATTAATTCTCCATCTCCAATTGCCATATCCATAAAAAATAGATTTATATACAGATATGGTGAAAGAAATATAATATATTTCCCAATTGAATTCTTATTATTAATAAGATGGATAATTTCTCGTTTAATTAAATATATTTATTTTTTATTTGATTACAACATAGATAGAAAGTTTCTTATTTTTAGTTGCATAATCAATTCATTTGAATTAAAAGAATTAGAAATTTATTCTAGATTTAATATAAAAACGTGGGAAGAGTTAAAAAATTTTAAACCCTATAAAATGGTAAAGTATATTAATAAAGAAGAGAGGAAATATTGGTCAAATAATTGTAAAGAAGGAATAAATTTACTTAATAACAAAAGCTCACTCTATAAAATTTCCCCAAATAAATGGAAGCCATATCACATAGTTTTAAATAATAGTAAAGAAAAACAAAAAGATGTTTTTTTAAATCAATTTTATAAGAACAAAATCTTACCATATTTAAAAGTAACAGGTCTTATTTTAAAACCAGATAATGGTTCAAAATCTAAAGACATAATTTTATATAGATTATTTGATAACAAACTATTTGCAAGTAATTTATTCTGTAATTCCGCAGGGACTAAATATAAATATTTAAATATCAATTATAAAGATCTTAATGCACTTTACAGTCACTGGCAGAAGACTACAAAGAATAAAACTAATGCGATATTAATGCCATATATAAAAAACGATTATTCTTTAGCATGGAGTAGTCCATCAGCAGTTATAAGAGTAATAACTCAAAAGAAATTATCGAATATCGAAATAAAAGTTGATAACTGCTGGATTGAAATATGTCTTGACAAAAAAATTTATTTTATTGATTATTTTTCAAAAAAATTCTTTAACATAAATTCCAACAAAATTAATAATATATCTCACCAATACATAATCGATAAATGGACTAATCAAGAGAAAGAACCCAACTGCAGAAATGTAAATATAAAAAGTTGTTTAAATGCTTCGATTGAAATGCATTCTAGATTGCCAGAAATAAATAAAGTCGCATGGGACTGGATCCCAACAAAAAATGAGCCGATTCTCCTTGAAGGCAATCCAAATTTCAATATATTAATCCCCCAAATTTTAGATTTGCTAAATAAAAAATAATACATTATTATATAAAAAATGTATTTTATTTAACTTGTACCAAAAGTCTAAGAGTGTATTATCTACAGAATTAGATGGAGAGATATGTCTTTTTCATACTGAAACAGCTAAATACTTAAATTTAAACTCTACAGGATCCTTTATTTGGAAACAAATAGATGAAACTTTTTCTATTAGTTATCTAATAAATAACCTATTAGAGGAATTTGATATTGATAAAGAAACTTGTGAATTGGAAACAAAAGATTTCATATCACAATGTTTAAATTTGAAAATGATTGAAAGCGTTTAAATACTATAAAAGTATATGAAATACTTTATAAGAAAATTAATCTATTTAATATTTAAATTTATTGACTTCAACTTCTGGCTACTAATACAAATTTTACCTGGGAAAGTAATCTTAAAACTCATACAAAAAAGACCTATTAAACGTTTTCAAATAAGATTAAATGAAAAAAGAAAATTATTTTGTAAAAAAATAATAATAAAAATATTAAATAAAAAAAGCTCATTAAATCAAAATATGAGTACATGCTTAAGTAGATCAATTACTGGGCAATGTTTCCTAGATTTACTAGCAATTCCAAATGTAATATGCTTTGGAGCTGAAAAAACAAAACTTGGAGAAATCAATTGTCATTGTTGGTTAAATGATCCAAATAAAAATATAAATTTATCGCCTGCCTCAGAAAATTATTTTAATTAATAAAAATTTCAGATCATGAAATTACCAAGTAAAGAGCCAAAACCTCTAGAAACTGGCATATATAAAACTGATTATCTAAATTTAAGACCTCTTTTCCAAGCATACCCATCAAAAAAGCATTATGACAATGAGGAAGGATATATCTTGAAATCATGGGAAGAGGCATATGGAATGCATGAAGACGCACAAATAAAGGATGTCAATCCAGCATACATTGCATCAATATTATTCAATAACCACAGTACAAATATCTCTCCCTACCAAAGAATCAAGAGAATTCCAAGATCTTGCTTTGTTCAATTAAGTAAAAATAATAATATTAAACTTAAGTCCTATAATCCTTTTTTAAAAACTAATAATGAATATATTAATGAACAAGAAATATATTTGAATATCAGAAATACTTTTTTAAATAATCTAAAAAACAATCTCAAAAATGTTGATGGAAATTTAGGTTGTGAACATAGTTCAGGAATAGACTCAAACGCAATAGTTGGAAGCTTAGTTTTGGGATTAAATATTAAAAAAGATCGCATTTTCACTTGGACTTCTCCACAAGGAGAAAATTTGAAATTAATTGAAGACATAAGAGATTTTTATAAACTATTTTCTAAGAATTGTTTAAAAAAAGATATTAAAAATAATAAAAACGAAGATAAAAATTTATTAAAGATATTTGGAGCACCATTACAAGTAGGAGCAAATTTAGCAGGATTAAAGAGTCTAAAGGAAGCAAATTGTGAACTTATATTTAGCGGGTTAGGGGGTGATCAAGCACTCAGTAACATGGGCAATAACGTTGGTATAGATTTATTTGAAAAAGGAAATTTTAGTGAGCTACTTAAATGGACAGGCAGTAAAAAAGATGCCTTAAAAATAATTTTTAAAAAAAATATTAATGATTATTGGTTTAAAAGATTTAAAAATTTTCAGAAATTTCTTAAATACCCGAGAAATAGTCAGTCTTATTATGTAAAAAAGTTTCTTACAAATGAAGGTTTTGAATATCTACAAAACTATATTCCTGCTTCAGATAATTTAGAAAGATATAATAATTTAAAGGTGCAAGAAAGCATCAGAAAATCTCTAAATTCGAACTGGTTATCATTAAGAGTAGAAGAGGAAAAAAGATTAGCAGAATATTATGGCATGAAAAAATTATACCCAATGCTTGATGAAAATATCATATCTTTATTGTTATCAATAGAAAATACAAAGATTTTTGCAACAAATTCGAAAGAACTCAGATCATTAATCAGAGAAGTTTTTAAACCATATTTAAATGAATTTTTTATAAGAAATCCACAAAAACATATTGGTAAAGATGATATTGAAAATCGTCGAATAATCTTAAAAAATATTTTGAACGAAAGTCATAAATCAATTTCCAGATGGCATAACCTTATACATAAATGGTTTGATTTAAACTTATTGACTTCAAACATAGAATCTCTACTAAAAAATAATGAAGATTTTAATTATTTGAATAATGTTTGTTGGTTAATAAACAAAATTGATAAAATTAATCATTGGCTAATAGAGTTAGAGAAATAAAAAAATTTGTTATGGATAAAGATTTTTACATAGTAGACAATATCCTAGGAGTTGAAGAGTTGCTTTGGTTATATCATAAGTTACTAGATACTCCCAATTGGTCTTTAACACGATCATCATTGAATGACGGAGCAGGTCGATTAGCATTTACAGGTTTTCCAGGACTTGAAATACAATCAAATGAGACTATTAACATAAAATACTTATCAGGTTACTTTCAATCTATAATTTTTAGGTTAAAAAAAGATTTAAAAAATAAATATAATTTATATCTTCCTAATAAAATTAAAAGAATACACATTGGTGCTAAATCAAGTAACTCAAAAACTTTTGACCACGTTGATTCTACTGATACATCTGACTGGACAATTTTAGGTTTTTTAAACCCTGTATGGGATCAAAATGATGGAGGCGAATTAATGATAAATGATAAGAAATTAGACTACAAGCCTGGCAGGTTTGTAATTTTTAAATCAAATACTAAACACAATGGAGGTTTTGTAAAAAATGATGAATTAAATTATTGGCGAATTACTTGTAATATAATTATCACTAGGTAATAAAATGGTGAAATTTCAAAATCAATATAGAATTATTAGTTAAAGTTATTGATTAGATCATAATCAACTTAATCTAATAACAATGAAAATAATTAATTTATAAAATGAGCAAAACCTTTAATTTATTGAAAGAAATAATAGATGAAGCAGGTTTAAATATTTTTTTATTATTAATATCTTTGAATGCAATTTCAACAATTTTAGAGTTTTTCAGCCTAAGCACTGCTATAGGTATTTTATTTAATTCTTCTTATTCGGAAGTAATTACAAATAGTAACCTTGATATTTCAAAAAAGGTCTTAACATTAATAGTTCTTCTTTTTATGAGAGGAATAATTAGACTTATAGTATCCATTTTAAAAGAATCAATACGATCAGAATTTAAAGATTCACTTAGGCAATCTTTATTAAAAGATACAATTTTCGGAAGTTTTGATAAATTAAAAAACATTAATAGAGCTGAAATTCTAGGATCATTGATAAATAATATAAATGGAGCAATAATAAGCCTTGATCAATCAATTGCCTCTTTAAATGGACTTCTTTCATTTTTTATTTATTTCTTAGTTCTTAATATATTTACTAAAAATTCATTAATAATAATATTTTTTGCTTCAATAGCTACTTTACTTGCAGCAATATTTCAAAGATCAAAAAGTACAGAATTAGGCAATCTAGAAAGCAAACTTAATATAGACTTACAAAGAACTCTTGGAGATAGCTTGCATGGCTTAAAAGGTATTAAAGCTGCATCAGCAGAAAATTGGATAATGGAAAGGTTCACTAATGACAATACAGAATATAGATCTATACTTCGACAAAATATAAAAAGACAAGGTATATTCGATTTATTCAGGGATTTATTTATATTAATTATTATTGGTATTTGGTTGTTCAATAGCAATAATAAAGATTATAAAACAATAGCTGCAACAATTGTTTTTGGTTTAAAATGCACTAACTCCCTGAGTTTAATAATAAGCTCATATAGAAGAGTTAAATTAGCTTTGCCAGGTTATGAAAAATATAAAAAGATAAAAAGGCAACTTCAATCAGACGACATTATTCTAGAAAATATATTTTTTAGAAAATCTCCTTTAATTAAAAAATTTACTTGGTTTTCATCAGAAAAAAATAAGGAAATTTCTCTGAATTCAGGAGAAATTCTTATAATAAGAGGAGACTCAGGTTCTGGTAAAACAACTTTAATTGATAGTTTATTGGGTTTTAATAATCCACAATCAAGTAAATGGAATTTAATAAATAAAAACAATAAATTAATTTTTAAAGGAATAAGAGATTCAAATAAATTAAAAAATTTAATAGCATATGCCCCACAGAAAGGGATTTTGTACGAGGGTAGTCTAAGGGAGAACATAACTATGCAAACGGATAATTATAACGATCTAGAATATTTAAATAGAAATGATGTTTTAATAAATAAATGGTTTTCTCAATTAAATCTTTTACATTTATTAGTAAAAAATAAAGGATTAAATCAGAGAGTAAATTTAACAACTGATTTTCTTTCTGGGGGTGAGATTCAGAGAATCTGTCTTATAAGAGCTTGGTTTAAAAATAAAAATATAGAGATACTTGACGAACCTACCGTATATCTAGATGAAGATTCAGTATCCATTGTAAAGAGAATAATCAAAGAAAGATCAAAAAATAAAATAACTATAATTGCTACTCATGATTCAAAATTAGTTGATTTAGCGACTAAAGTAATAGATTTAAATAATATAGATTGATAAGATCAAATAAATCATGAAAATTAAGTAAAAATCTTCTCTTAATTTGATGATTTCATTAAAAAAAATGGAACAAAGTTATTATCAACAAATTACAATTTATATTCTTAGGATTATTCTAGGCAATAATAATAAATCTTATAAGAGAAAATTTTTTTATTTAAAAAATAAATTTACTAATTATTCTAAATATGAACTTCTTAAATTCTTAAAAAATCAAGGATTAATTATTTTCTTTAGTGAATATAAAAGCTTAGATAAATATCTACCTGAATTGAGAAATGAGATCAGTAAAATTGCGAGAGAAGAAAAAATTGGTTCTTTAATTATTGCAAATACTATTAAAAATTTATCTAAAATTTTTCATTCTGAAAAAATACCTATTTTAATATTCAAAGGTATTCCTCTCTCTTTGCAAATTACTAATAAATTATCTTCAAGAGGCTGTGGGGATATCGATATCTTTGTAAAAGAAGAAAATATTATTGAGGTAATTAACTTACTAAAAATTAATGGTTTCGATAGAGTTTATGGATATTTACCTAAAGATTTAAAATCTGCAAGTGGCAGATACTCTTTAAAAGTAAGAAATGAATTACCATTAAAAAGAACAATTTTTAATCAAAAACAAATTATTGATTTACATTGGTCGCTTTGTAAAAGTAGATATGATTTACCCAATTTTGAAGAGGCATGGCAAAAGAAAGAGTCTTATGTTATCGGTGGACAAGAAATTTACACCCTAGGCATTAGGGATTCATTAGTATATGCCTGCTACAACTCAGCTAAAGGAAATTGGGATAGCTTAAAGAACATAATCGATATTAATTTACTAGTAAAAAAAATAATAACTCATAATAAAAATGACTTTAAAATTAATGCATTAATGAAAGACACCCTAGATTTATGTTACTTTTATACTAATTCGCAATATATTTCATATTTTTTAAAACACAATAAATCTAATCCGAATATAAAAAAAATAATAAAAATCTCTAGAAAAAGTCAGATTAAATTTTTTAATAAAAAAATGAAAAATTCTAAACTTAATTTTTGGGACTATAAAGATATTTTTCAAAAAAACCTTAGAATTACAAATAATTTTAAAGATAAATTCAGAATTATTTTAGGGTTTATATTATTGCCCTCATCTTTTAATGATCCTATTACAGGAAAAGATAAGAATTTACTTCAAGCAATACTTGATCAAACAAAAAGATTAATATCTGATTTAAAATTATTTATAAAAAATTCTAATTTCCTAAGCTAACTATTTATTTTACTAAGCAAATTTAATTGATTTGTTAGAGGATTAGTACCTGGATGAACTTGCATTAAATAATCTAAAGCCTGTTGCGGTTTTAAATTTCTAAATTTAATTAAATATGCCATTGAGATCAGAGGTGATCTTTCTACCCCTGCAAAACAATGAATATAAACTGGACCTAAAGAAATTAAATCATGAAGAATTAATATAGTTTTATTTATTTCTTTTTTAGTAGGTAAATATCCTTTCTTATGATCAGGAAGGCTACAAACGTTATGATTGAAAAATTCTTTTATTTCCTTTGGAATTAATATCTCATCCTCATAACAAACTGAAAATATAGTCCTTATATTATTCTGTTTTAGAAAATTTAAATCTGATGTGTTACTTGGCTGAGGGCCTATTGCAAACCGATTAATCAAAATCCAATTAATCTTGGAAATATTATTTCTCATTATATGTTTAACTATCTAACCAATTAAATAACTTTTTGAAATAATATCTTATTGAATTCAGAAATTTTTCCTGCGAAGTAAAATTATTTTCTTGGCCAATATTTTCACTTTCTTCAATTATTTCTTTACTATATTTTGAGTAAGTCTGATAAGTTCCATACTCATAATTACTTCCATAGCCATAGTCGCCATATCCATATAATGATGAATTTTGTAATTTTGGTTTAATAACGTTATTTGATATAAATCCATTAAAAATAATATTAGATATTTTAATTTTCTTTAAAATTTCAATAGGCAGTGATCGATTTACTTTGTTAATACTTACCACTAATAGCTTTATATCTGCATATTCAGACAAAATCAAACTATCAGAAAGACCCATTAATGGAGGTGAATCCAAAATTATATAGTCGTAATCATTTTGAATTGTATTTATAAAATTTTTCATTTTTTTTGATCCCAAGAGTGTCACTGGATCAGGGGGGATTATGCCTGCAGAAATAAATGAAAATCTTGGATCACTAAATGGATTTTGAATAATATCTTTTAATGTACATTTATCATCTATTAGAAAATTAGACATGCCTATTAAATTATCAGTCCCAAGTCTCTTATGCAATGATGGCCTTCTTAAATCTAAATCCAATAAAAGTACTTTTTTCTCTTGTTCCCCAAAAGTTTTAGATATTAGTATATTTAATAATGATTTACCCTCCGCAGGGATAGAACTTGTTACTAGGATAATTTTATTATCTTTTTCTGCATTTAAAAATCTTATAGAGGTGCAGATATTTCTTATTGATTCTTTATAAAAGAAAAAATTATAACTTTCTGTTTTCTTTAATTCTTTATCTTCTAGAATATTAAATATATTCTCATTCTGATTTGAAAGATCTTTAAGTTTTTCCACATATGGCATATTACCCATGTTAGGTAACTTCAAATCTGATATAACTTCAGAAGAATTATGAAAAACATAATCAAACCTATCTCTTACAAAACCAAGAATTAGACCGATTGCGGATGAATATAATAAATACTTTAAAAATGATTTTCTTAAATTTGGACTTATAGGTTTTTGGAACATAACTGGCTCTTCAATTATTCTCCATGGGACACTGCTCTGTGCCATTTGAAGTTGAAAACTCTCACGCGCGGATACCAATCCAAACAGATTCTTATTTGCCATATCTAACTTTTGCTGGATATCGTTGTATTCCTTAATTAATTCAGGTTGTCGTTCAAAACTAACCTTTAAATTTAATTTTCTTTCTTGTAACTCCTTAAGATTATCTAAATTTAATTTTTGAGCAATATTTACTGCCTCAATTTGATTCTTAATTAATAATGGTTTTAATTTCTTTAATCTTTTCTGCAGTCCCATAACAACATTTGAACTTTCAGTATATTTTGATCTAGCTTTTGCTAATTCACTTTCTACTAATAAAATTTGATTAATTAAATTATTATCCAAGTTAGTGATTCTTATACTTTCTCCTTCAAGTTCAGCGCCAATGGCTTCCTGAAATCCAGAAACTGATAATGAGTTATCTTTAACACCTTTTAAAACTTTTTCTAATTTATTTAGCTTAGATTTTAAAAGATATATTCTATTATCTATTGAATCCAAATTAGATTTAATATTTGCTCCCTCTATCATTGGTTCTAACAAGTTGTTTTTTTCTCTAAAATCAACCAATTGTGATTGTAATTCTGAAGCCTTAAGCTTAAGCATTGGTTGCTGCCTATCTAAAAATTGCAACCCATCAGATAATCTTTTTTGCCTTTGTTCTAAGGCAGAGGCTAAATAATTTCTACTAATAGCTCTCAATAACTCAATATCTTTTTTAGGTTTATAAGATTTCAAATCAACTATAATAATTCCATCTGGACCTTTCCACATGTTTACATTATTCTTGCGTGCAGGTTGACGAATCTTTATGCGATTTTTTAAAGATAAAACATTTAGATTGAATTCCTCTGCAATTGGTTTAAGAATCGCACTACTTTTAAGTATTTCAATTAAAGTAGGAATATTATTATTGGTTTGATTTATAGCTACTGATTGAAAGATTTCTTGATTCTCATTTTTAATATTTTTATTAAATCCTGTTGATATTGGATCAGAAATTAACATTGTAAAAGAACCTTTATAAAGGGGGCTATTTATTCTTTTATTTAAAGTATTTATTGAGCCAATTGCAAAACAAAATAATGAAGTTATTAATATAATTTTCTTTCTTCTAAAAATTACTTTAATAAATTGTTTTAAATCAATATCTTGATTATCGAAGAAATTTTTATCATTTATTTCATCAAAATTCTGAGGATTTTTTTGATTACTTAAATTAGGATCCTTTTCCAATTCCTACCTCTTTGAAACTTGACATTATCTAATTTTCATTTTAGCCTAAACTATAAAAGACACAAAGGTAAATATTTTTTATTAAAAAATGTTCTTTTATTTAAATAGAAAATTTTTAAAAATTTTCACTTTATTATTATTTTTTTTTAATTTAGGGTTAGGGCAAAAAATTGTTTTATCAAGCACTATAGAATATAAAAAGGATTTATTAATTGAACAAAATATAACTGTTGGTACTTACATACTCGGCCCTGGAGATTCACTTAATTTTATTTTATATGATGAACCAAATTTTTCTGGAGAATACCAAATTATTAATGATGGGACTATAACTTTTCCAATAATTGGTAATGTTTCAGTTGAAAATTTATCTATTAATCAAGCAACAAATAAAATTAAAAATTTATATTCAAAAGAATTATTAAGACCAGACCTATTTTTGGGTATAGCAAAAACCAGACCACTAAAAATATCAATTGTTGGAGAGGTTAAAAGACCTGGTATTTATTCTCTAGGATCTGATGATAAACCTCGAAAAGATAATTTAAATTCTAATTCTAATTACGGACTGCCCACAGTGATAGAGGCTCTTCAAAAAGCGGGAGGGATTACTCAAAAGGCAAATTTGAAAGAAATCATTCTTTTAAGAAGGTTACCAGGTAAAAATATTGCTTACAAGAAAACAACTTTAAATTTAGCTGAATTAATTAACGATGGAAATCAAATATATAATCCTTTTTTATTTGATGGTGATATCATAAAAATAAAAACTGTAGAAAATCCTGGATCTAGTTTTGCATCTATTTCAAGAAACAATCTTACATCAAAAAATATTGAAGTATACGTAGTTGGCGAAGTATTAAATCCTGGTAAGATTACCATTGCTAATGGAACTCCCATGGCACAAGCTATTTATCAATCTGGAGGACCAATCCCATTAAAAGGTAATTTAGCTAACGTAGAATTAGTTAGAATTAATAAAAATGGATCTATAAAAAAGAAAAGGTATAGGATTGATCTCCAAAAAAGTATTTCTGAAGAAAACCCTATCCTTGAGGATAAAGATATAATAAGAGTAATTCCTACCAAATTAGAAACTGCTTCAAAAGGTCTAAAAATAATAGGGGAACCTTTAAGAGACGTGATATCTGTTTATTCGATATTTAAAATCATTGATTAAATTTCTTTCATTATTAATAAATTTACATAAATCTTTAAAATCTCATAAAAGGAACCTAGGTATTCTATAACCACAACCTGAATAAAAGCTTGCAAACCTATAAAAATCATTAAGTTTAAATTTGTTAAATTTAATTTTATTTTTGTAATTTTCTAGTAATTGTTTTACTTCATCAAAATCATATTTATCAACTATTTTAAAATAGTGAGGGAATGAATATTTATTAAAATCAAAAGTATGTTTATTCATAAAGGAAGATTCTCCTCCTATTGAACTTCCGATTGTAAAAATAATTTTAGTATTATCTATTAATTTATAGCTAGATATATTTGAATCAAAATCAAAAATTGATACCCCTTCATTTTTCAAAATTCTAAACCACTTATTAAATAATTTATGATCAAGAAGATTGCTATTTCTAAAAAAAGGATGCTGCCTTATAGAACAACTATATCCTAAATTTTGAAATTTTATAATTTCCCGAAACGCATTTTTAAATATATTCATTGATTCTCTAGAACTATATTGTAATCCAACAAATTCGTATGGAGAACTTAAAAATAAAGAAATATCAAATTTATCTGTATCAAAAGGATTTTTTTTAATAACAATCTTATTACCTCCGTAATCCAAGCCCGAAGTAGCATTCCTTCTTTTTTCAAAATAAGATAAATCTTTTGAAATTTTATATTTTGATTCGACATATTTAACCATTCCACACTTCCATAATTCATTTGTTGAAAATATATGCTTTTTATTATTTTTAAAATTCAACTCTATTCTATTAATTTCTGTATCATCGAAATTAATTAATCCCTTAGTAAAACAATAGACTGGGGCATATCTCCCATTAAAAATAAATTTCTTCCGATTTAAAAAAAATGATCTATATTTTTCACCAATCAAAAATGAACTATATAATGAATTAATTTCTTTTTTTGAGGGCTTTGTATAAGAAGCTTTAAAAATACTTTTTTCCTCAAATGCGAGATTATTTTCAAAAATACTTTTTATTAAATTCATAATCTTTATATTTTTTTCAGGATAAACATCGATTAACTTTGTATTATTTAATTTGATTTCGAGAATAAAAATTTTTAAAAAATTTAAAATTAAATCTTTAATTATTTTTTTACTCCTAGAAATCTTATTATTTTTATGAATATCCATACTAATATTATTAGTTTTTATATTTTCTACATTAATAAAGACTAATTGAGGAAAGGCCTTTTCCTCTTTAATAATTAGAAAAGAACTCCAAATAATATTTTTACTAAAATAATAGAAAAATAAGGTTGGTCTATAAAATCGCTTCTTAGATTTAAAATTAATCACTGTTTATTTTTTTAATGAATTAAATAAATAAAAAATCACAATCAAAAAATACATTAAAAATAATAAGATATTATATTTTAAGATTAAGAAATATAATCCAAGTAAAACAAATAATAAATTTGTTGCATAAATTAAAATTATCACCTGATTATAATTAAATCCAGATCTTAAAAGTCTATGATGAAAATGATTTCTATCAGGAAAATATATAGACTTTTGATTTTTAATACGTAAAATTATTACCGTAACCATATCCAATAATGGATAAGTTAAAAAAACGATTCCAACAAATAAATTAGTTTTTGAAAATGACTGACTTGCTAATAAAAACTGATTATCAGAGTAAGAAAAACTTGAAATTGTCAAAACTGAAATAATAAATCCAATAAAGTTTGATCCGCAATCACCCATATAAATTTTTGCTGGTTTGAAATTAAAAAATAAAAAAGAAATTAAAGACCCTAACAAAGAAAAACTTATAATCATATCTACTATATTCCCTTGAATATAGTTAAAGAAACATAATCCTAAAGAAAAAATTATCCCAGCTCCAGCCAAGAGGCCATCTAAACCATCCATCCAATTAAAAGAATTCATTATTCCTACAATCCAAAAAGAGGTTAAGATTAAACTTAAAAATATTGGCAATTGAAAATCAGAACTATTGTTTAAAAACAAACTTAAATCAATGGATTGAATACTAAAACCTTTAAAAAACATAGATATTGCTATTAAAAACTGAATAAAAAGTCTTAAAAAAGTTGATAAATTATAAATATCATCAAGAAATCCCAAAAAGAAAATCATAGATGAACCAATTAATACAATATTTAATTGTGTAATATTGCTAAAAAAATCTTTGTAATCTAAATAAATGAGACTTATGAATATTGAAGCAATGAATCCAGAAAATATTATTAAACCTCCTATTCTTACTTTTGGAATAATATGATTTTTTCTTAAATCAGGCTTGTCTACAAAATTATATTTCTTTCCAAATACCAGAACTGGTTTAAATGTAATAAAAGAAATTAAAATTGAAGAAGTTAATGTTATAAAAATTAAAATATTTATATTCAATTCAGAAGAAAAAAAATAATATTAACCATATTATAATTACATATTTTTTTTATTTTTTGAAGATAATTAAAACTTTAAAAAAGATTATTATTTAATAACACAATATTTTTTAAATACTTAAAATTATTAGCCCTATAAATATTATTTATTAATCTAAAATTCTAAAAAGGAACAAATTTTGGATCTACATGTGTTTTTATTAATTTTCTAATTTCTTCAACGCTCAAGAATTTTTCATTAGAACCAGAGTTATAACAAAAATTCTCTTTTACGTTTTTAAATTTAATATCACTCTCTTTATATCTTTGTAGAACACTATCAATTTTAGGCATAATTACATATTTATTTCCCAAATCATATGTAAAACTTGAATCATATGAATTAATCATCTCTTCATGAATTTTCTCTCCCGAACGGATTCCAACTATTTTATGTAACGCATTTGGGGCAATTGCCATTGCTACATCAAGAATCTTATAACTTGGAATTTTTGGCACAAAAATTTCCCCTCCAAAAGAATTATAAATTGATTCATAAACCATTTTTATACCCTCATCTAAAGTAATATTAAATCGAGTCATTTTTTTATGTGTAATAGGTAATTCTCCACTATTTGCTGTTTTCAAAAAGAATGGTATAACTGATCCTCTAGAGCCTATTACATTGCCATACCTAACAACTGAAAATTTGATTTTATTTTTACCGCTTATATTATTAGCAGCAATAAATAATTTATCTGAACACAGTTTTGTTGCGCCATACAAATTAATAGGCGAAGAAGCTTTATCTGTACTTAATGCGACTAATTTTTTTACATTCTTGTCTAAAGAGGCTTCAATTAAATTTTGAGATCCTATTATATTAGTCTTAATAAATTCATGAGGATTATATTCTGAAGCTGGTACTTGTTTAAGTGCTGCAGCATGTACAACAACATCAATTCCCTCCAAAGCTCTGTAAACCCTGGATTTGTCTCTAATATCTCCTAGAAAATATCTTATTTGTGGATATTTTGATGTGGAAAATTTTGATTGCATTTGCCATTGTTTTAACTCATCCCTGCTGAATACAACAACTCTTTTAAACTCCTTAGCGTGGTGCAATATAAAATTAACAAAATTCTTACCAAAACTTCCAGTTGCACCTGTTATTAAGATTGATTCATATTTATCTGAGTTCATATTTTAAATCTTAGATCACTTTCAAGAATATGTTTTAATTCTATAAATTATTATAAATTATGTCTTTTAATAAAGCTTTAACACAATAATAAAACTATATATTATGAATATATAGATTCTCAAAATTAATTATTTTAAAATTTCATTATAGATATCAACATCAGTAATTCATAATGATTTGTTCTAATCTATCCTTAAAAAATTTAGAACATATAATTTTTTGATTCTTAATTCCAAATGATCAAAATTATCTATTTTAGAAATCCTTGAATTATAAATATTATGAATTATTCAAAAAATGATTTATTAACTATAGGATTAATAATAGCGAATATTATTCAATTTGGTATTTTTGAATCTGCTAATATTTTTGAAATTTTTATACTATTTGCATTGATTTTATGTTTATTTCAAAAATCATATAAATTTTCTATTTTTTTAAATGATCAGTTAATTAATGGATCATTATTTTTATTGCCCTTATTAACATTTTTTAATACTTATGATTTTGGGACGATAAGACTTATAAATACCCTTGCATTTTCAGTATTTTTTATTCTCACATATTCACTAGGAAAAAATTATTCAACATTAAGTATATCTAATTTACTATTTCCTATTTCAATATTTGCATTAGCAATTAATTTTATAGGAATAATAAAGTATGGGTTTACATCATATAGATTTGGAGGGCTATTTATAAATCCTAATCAATCAGGAAGATTCTGTTATTTTATGTTTATAAGCGTTCTAATTACATTTTTTTCACCAGAATACAATATTTTTAAAAAGTTTAAATTTTATACATACTTTTTCTTATTAAATATGTTTACTTTTTCGATTATTAGTAATAGCAGAATAATTGTCATTCTTTTATTAGTTACTTTGATCTTTTATTCAATAACTTTTTTGATCAAAAAGAGGAGTGATTCTGAATTTAAAGAATTTTACCTAAAATTAAAAAATCTTAAAATTAATAAAAATATTTTAATTGCTTTTATTATTATTTTGATATTTTTCGCATTTGGTTTATTTGATAATTTATTTCAAAAGTTAATAGGAAATTCATTTCTTATGCTAAAAAACGATGATTATACAAATGGCAGGTTTGTATTATGGTCCTTAGGTATAGAATTTTTGTTGAATAATATTGCAGGAGTAAACGATAATGTAATATCAACTTATGGACTAGGTTCAATTCATAGTAATTATATTTACTTTGGAATTAGATATGGATTATTGTCTTCAATTATATATCACTTAATTTTTATAAGAATATTTATTTTTTCTACTAAATATATTTTTAAAACTAAAAATGCTTTTTTCCTATCATGCTTAACTATACAAATGTTAATTTATTGGATATTTGAAACAGCTTCTGTTATTTTCCCAATTATTTTTATTATTTATAGTTATGGATCATTAATTAAAGAAATAAATCAAAAAAAATCTACCTAAAAAAGAAAAAATATTTAATCCTTCTTCAAGTATCATTTAATACACAAAAAGCCTTCAAAAGTAATGTATTTAAAAATTGATAAAATATCTTTGAATCCTGCCCTTTGAAACATCTCAATATTTCCGCTTGTAGAGAATGGTTCTAAAACACCTTTTAAACTTCTTGTTTTTGACAAAATTGCATCAAAAGAATATCCTTTTTTTATTTTAAATTCATTATATAAACCTGTAGATATATCTTGGAATCTTGCATCAGGTGCTCTAACTTTTTCAAAACAAATAAAAGCACCTCCCCAATTTAAATTCTCATATATTTTATTAACTAATAATTGTCTTTGACTTGGCCTAATAAATTGCAATAAATAATAACTTATAAAAAAATCTGCATTTTTATAATCATATTCAATTACATCAGCTACTTCAAAATTTAGGTTCTTATTTTTATAATTTTTTTTTGCATATTTAATCATATTATCAACTACATCCAAGCCAATAAATTCACCAAAATCACTTCCAAATCTCTCTGAGAGTTTATAAGATAAAATGCCTGTAGATGTGCCTAGCTCATAAGAAATAGAGTCATTTTTAATAAAATAATCAGATATCTCTAAAATTAACTCATGTCCTTGGTTATATAATGGAACAGATTTACTTACATGAGCTTCGAAACTATCAACAACATCTCCATCAAAAGTCCATTTTGCATTCTTTGCATTAATTGAATCACCAACATCCATAATCTTTATTTTACATTGATTCTTTTCATTAAATCATCTTTAATTTGATATCCACCAATAAATTTAATATTTCTAGATACAATTTGTAAATTTGCAAAATTTTTAATAGCAGTCTCCAAGTGAAAATTTATATTTTTACTTGATTCAAAACCAAACAATTTATTTATTTGTTCTTTATTGAATTCCATTTCAGCATTTACCTCTGAAAAACAAGGAATAGGTATTGCTCCTGAGTACAATAAATCTGATATAATTCCAAGTCCTGGTCTACATATACCGACTAGAATTTTAGAAAAATCTTTTGATGTATAGTCAAATTTATGAACTTTATGAAAGTTATTTTTATTTGAAAGTCTTGGTGAAATAAAAACATCTAAACCATAATTCAAAGAAATTTCAATTATGTCAGGAGTAATTTTATTTAAATAATCTCTACTAAATTTTGTTGTCCCATCAGTTATTAAAACTCCTTTTCTTTTTTTTACTTTTAATGGTTTTCTAAACAAGGGATTTTCGAAAAGTTCTACAGGCTTAAATAATTTATGATTTGATACAGCTGGCATAGAAAATAGATTTGATCCATATATTACAAATTTGTTTCTTTCTAGAGATGCAATTTCAAAATCAACAATTTCTCTATTATTTTTCGACAGTTTATCTAATATCAATAAATCATGCCAAAAAAATTGTGCTATGCAAAATTTATTTTGAATATCCAATGCTGAAAGTGGATAAATCAAATTATCGCTTATAAGAACATCTATATCTTTTAATAGAGGTTTTAGATTTTTTATGACTTCTGAATATTCATATTCATTTTTATCGTAAGCCGGATGGGGTAAATAAAAAAAACAAATCTCTGTTCTTGGTAATCTTTTAAAAAAATCAATTAAACATGAATTTTTTTTTGATTTAGATACAAATAACTTAACTTTTACATTTTTAATTTTAATAATATTTTTAATAATTGCTATTGATCTTCTTAGATGACCTAAACCATTAGGACAGACAAAAAAAGCGATATTTTTTAAATCATTCATTTACAAATTAATTATTCTGCCTAAAGTAGAATAAGTAACTTTTTTTAAAGTAGCTATATCAGATTCTCTAAACATATGCCATGGATCACTTATAAAAGAACCTGGTGAAATGTTTTCAAAAAATTCTTCAGGAATATTATTTTCATTATTGTTCATTATAAAGATTGCATTTGATACTTTTATTCTTTCGTAAAACTCCACTGAATTATGAATAATGTTTAAACCATCAATTTTAATATCTTGCTCTAAAGCCGAATCGAATCCATAAATATTACTATTATGAATTTTTAACTCATTAAGAAGATCAATAGAGGGGGAAAATCTTATATCATTTGTTATTGGTTTTCCCTTAAATGCAATTCCAATAATTAATATATTTAATTTTGAAATATCTAAATTTTTATTTTTAACAAAATAATTCAAGCTTTGAATTAAAAATTTAATTTGTAAATCATTGGTTTTTCTACTTTTATCTATTAAATCCCGAAAATAATTAGGACATGATTTTGAAGAAGATAAAATATAAGGATCTTTACTTAAACAATAGCCGCCTACTCCAGGACTTGGTTGAGGTATATTACTTCTTTCATAACCCTCATTTATTAAACTAATAAGAGATCTTGCATCAATCTGATAACTATCACAAATTTGAGAAAGACCATTTGCAAAAGCAAATGTAAGATCCCTATAAGTATTATTTGCCAATTTCGCTATTTCAGCAGCTTCAAGAGAATCCAACTTAATTACAGAATTATTGACTTTTCTCCAAAATTTCAAAGATTCTAAAAGACATTTATCAGTGTAACCTGAAACCAATTGAGGAAGATTCTCAAGCTCGAATAAGGCATCTCCTTGAACAGTTCTTTCAGGACTAAAGGATATAAAGAAATCCTTTCCTGCTTTTAATTTTGATATTTTTTCTAATTGTGGAATGATAATATTTCTTGTTGTACCAATACTAACTGTAGACCTAACAATTACTAAATTACCTTTTTTTAACTTGTTGCCTAAAAAATTCAAGCAACTTTCCAATGGTTTATTATTAGGCATATTATCTTTCTTAATTGGAGTTCCTACACAAATAATAAATTGATTTATATCAACTTCTTTAGAAATATCATTAGTTATAACAAGTTTTTTATTCTCTAGATTTTCTTTTAATAATGAATTAATTCGAGGCTCATTAACATGACTCTTACCCTGTGCGAGGGATTGTACAAGATTTTTATCAATATCATATCCAATGACTAATTTTGATTTTTTTGAAAGAGATAAAGCTAGAGTTAGCCCAACAAATCCCAAACCTAAAATACAAACTGTTCCTTTTGTTTCATGGTTATTTAAAAGATACTCATAGGTATTAAATAATCTATCAACTTTATCTTTAACAATAATTGGTACATATCTTGGTATCCTTTTTATGAATTTTTGGTTTATTTTTGACAATAAATCATCAATTATTTCTTTATCTGATATTGGATCCTCATAAAAAATTGAATTTTTGTTATAGGAATCTTTAACTAAATTTTCTATTGATACATTATTGCTTATAGCCTTTGTAAGATCACCTAAAGTCAAAACACCTTTAAATTTTTTTTGATCATCCACAACTACAGCCATCCCAAAAATTTTATTATTTTTGGACATTAAATTTAGAGCATCTTTTAAAAGACAAGTTTCAGTTATTTCTATATAATCCATTTAATTTAAGGGCGTTTCCTCACAATTAGTTACATACTCTTTAGGATAAATATCTTCACGAATTATAGGAGAAACGAATCTACCTTTATAATAATCTCTATTTAATAATTCAACCTCGCTAAGACCCTTATCTATATATGTATTTGTAACAAATTCATAAGGATTAATATTAATCTTTTTGAGATCATTTAATTGATCTTCTTTATTTAATTTAGAAAATAGAACAAGCTCATTTAATTCAGAAGGATTTATAGATACTGGCCCATCTTTGGTTTGATTGCTTTTTAAAATCGTAAAATGTCTTTCAATAATTTTTGCTCCATGAAATAAAGCAAGTTTAGAGGCTATTAAAGGTTCCTTCTCAGATGAAGAATGATCGGAGAATCCAAAATTTTCCGTTAAATTATTCAAAAACTTTAATCTATCGAGATTTATTTGACTTATCAGTGTTGGATATATTGTCGTACATTGCATTAAACTAAAATTTTTTGCATATTTTTTTAAAATAGAAGAAGCATAAATTACTTCTCTATCATAAGTTGCTCCTGTAGAGACATAAATATGATCAAATCTTGGCGATAACTCCCTTAGCATTTGGTATGAAGAACAATCATAACTTGCAACTTTTATCTCTTTAAAACCTTGATTAATAATATTTTCTATATCAGCTCTTATGAAACATGTCGTTAATGGTATTACTTTTTTACTAATACAAGTTTCTATAAATAGGCTTATCAAATCATCATTCAATGAAAGTTTTGATAACCTATTGTATTCCTCTTTAAATGGCCTTTTAAAGGATTTTTGTTTTTCTCTTATAAATATGCCATTCTCATGCCTAGGACGGAAATTTAAATACTCTGGTTTAATATGTTGAATTTTTACATGAGTAGCACCAGCATTGGATGCTTCATGAATCATATTAATTAAAATATCTTTATCACCATTATGATTCTGACATAGTTCTGCGATTACCTTAATTGTCATAAAATAAATTTTGTTAATTATGGAAATTTATAGGAATTCCTTTTAAATATCATACATTCTTTACAAATTGACCACAATATTTAATCATGCAAAAAAATTAAATAAAATTTGAACCAATTTTATTAATTTCAAACTTTAATATTTCTATAATTTTCTTTACTTGTCTTTTATTTAATTCAGGGAAAAGAGGTAAAGTTATCGCACTATTTGCATATTCCTCTGATACTGGAAAATCTCCAATCTTAAAACCTAGTTTTTTGTAGTAAGGATGAGAATGAACAGGAATATAATGTAATTGAACTCCTATATTTTTATTTTTTAAAAAATTAAAAATTTCTGAATGATATTTCCTATATTCTTTATCTAAAACTATTACTAATAAATGTACTGACGATAAAATATTAGGTTCAACTTCTAGGACCTTTACAGGAAGATTATGTAATTCCTTCAAGTAAAACTTTCTTATATCATTTCTTTTTTTTACTATATTATCCAATCTCTTTAATTGACTTAATCCTAATGCCGCTTCAATATCGTTCATTCGGTAATTAAAACCTAGTATTTGTTGTTCATAAAGCCAAGGTTTATCATTAGATTTATTTTCTAGTTTGTTGATATTTTTCTCTATTCCATGACTTCTTAACTTTCCCATTTTTTCAAAAATTTCTAGATTATTAGTTGTAGCAATTCCTCCTTCTCCCGTTGTGATAATTTTTACTGGATGAAAACTAAAAACAGTAATATCACTGTACTTACAATTTCCGATATAAGATCCAAAAAATTTTCCACCAATAGAATGACTTGCATCTTCTATTACTTTAAATTTATAGATTTCAGAAAGTTGTTTTATTTTATGCATATCACAAGAAGTACCTGCCAAATGAACTGGTATTAATATTTTTGGAAGTTTCCCTATACTTTGTGCATGTTCTAACTTTTTTTCCAGCTCACATATGCTTATCAATCCATTTTTAATATCAATATCAACAAAATCTATTTCTGCTTGACAATATAGTGCGCAATTTGCAGAAGCCACAAAAGTTATTGGGCTTGTCCAAACTATATCTCCTTTTTGAAGGCCTAAAGATAAACAAGCTATGTGTAATGCGCTGGTAGCACTATTTGTAGCAACTGAGAAATTAACATCTAATTTTTTACATATTTCTTTTTCAAACTTTTCAACCTTAGGGCCTTGGGTTATAAAATTACTTTTAAGTACTTTCACTACTGATATAATATCTCTTTTATTTATTGCATGTTTTCCATAAGGTATATATTTTTTTTCTTTTGTTCTTATTAACTTCTCTAAAAAAATTTTTATAGAATTCATATTTATTAAGAATCTAATTTAAATTTAATCGATTCAACCTTTTTTTCTTCTTAAATGTAATAATCAAAAAATTAAAAATATATTTAGATTTTTTGTTTAAAAAACATAATAGAAGTTATGTATTTAGTTAAATAAATTAAAACACATTATAATTCTTCTAAATCTAAGTAATTAGGACTTATTCAATTTCATGAATACAAGAGGGCTTGTTGAGGATGAGTTAGCTCTTCAAAAGCAGGAAACTTTTAGAGCTGCATGTTTATTTCCAATATTTGATTTAAATAAAACAGATTTAATATTTTTATTTCAAAATTACTGGAAGTGGAAAAGAGAAATTGATGTAACTTTGCTTTTGGAAATAAGAAGTCAATCAGGGCAAAGAATTTATGTGGATAAATTTACACCTAAAGAAAGCAATAAAATCTCAATAAGAGAAAAAATTCTAGAAAAAAATATTAATGCACAAATCCTTAATTACGGCACAGCAGAATTATCAGTTCTTTCTGATAAGAATATTATTTTTCCTTTTCCTGCAATATTAGGTGTATATGTAAAAAATAATAACGTCATTTCTTTGGTACATTCTGCAGGTAGGACTTTAAAAATAAAAGAATTAAAAAAGACATCATTTTGTGAAACTAATTTTTTTGTAAGCCTAAATAAAATGTATAACCCATTTATACATATATTTAATGGTCCTAAGGGAAAAATAAATAATTTAAAACTTCAAGTTTGGGAATCTAGTAGTAAAGAAACAATACTTATAAGCGAGAATAAAATTAGAGAACTAAATAAACCTTTTGAATCTAAGATTTTATTTTTAAGAGAATTTTTAGATAAAGCCCTTGAAATTCAATCTAAATCAAGCAATTCAGAAATAAAAGTTTTTTGCAAAATCTTAGGTGATTGCGAAAGTATATATCCAAGATTTATTTGCGGAAATTATCATGTTAACGATGAGATCCCTTTTATAACACATTCTTATCGAGATATTCGCAACAGCAGTGATAATTTTATTCCAAAGGATATTAAAGATAGTTCAACAATTGCATTGCCTATTTTAGATGATTTAGAACTTTCTACTTGCATTTATCCTACAAGCAACCAAGAATCAGAAAAAATAAATATCAATTTATTTGATTTAAATACAAACAAAGTATTGCAAAAAAACTTTACTTTAGATCCAAGGAGTGGAAAGGGTAATTTTTTTGAAATCAAGAGCGGGTTGCATTACCCTAAATTTAAAAATGTGGGATTAACTGCATTTGCCCAAGAGTTGCCCTCGAGAATTCATGTAAACTTGATGTACAAATGTAAAAAACATTCTGAATACGCTTTTACTGATATTGCGTTGGATTTTATACCTCCATTTTTAAAAGATAAAAAAAATTATTGGTTTGATGGTTTGTTTGTTAATGAATATAAAAATGCTATTTTAATTTCAAACTTTAAATCATCTGTTATTCAAAACGAGAAAAAATTGAATTCAATTATAAGATTAAAATTTAAATTTTTTCTTCATCTCAATAATTGCGAAAGATGGAAAATGAAAGAAATCGATCTTACTGGAGAAAACAAATCACATGTTTTATTCATTGAAGATCTTTCATATGATTTATTTAAATCATCAACGATAAAAGAGGCTAAACATTTTTCATGGAGAATAGAGATGATTGAAGGATCTCTCCAAGATATTTATTGTATTAGTTTTAACAAAAAAGAAGGATATATCTATGGAGATCACTCTTTTTAAATAATTTTATTATTTAAAAATTGAATCAAATGCATCCTAATTAAAAAGACTGAAATTTGATATAAAATTTTATTTATTAATTAAATAAATATCAAAGACATTATTTATACCAATGTAAATATCAATTTATAAATTTTAAAATATATTTATTCAGATTTAAAATAAATTATTAATATTTTTACTATTTTTATATGTTGTAATAAACTTAAATTAAGTAGAAATTCAAGAAAATTAATCAATGCCTGCAGAAAGTAAAGTCTTTAATTTTGAAAAATATTCATTATTTAGATTATGGTTTCATATTAATAAAGATAAAAAGTACCAAGTTATTTTTTTAATTTTATTATCTATATTTAGTGGCCTAACAGACGCACTTTCAATAGCAGCATTAATCCCTTTTTTATCGTTTATTGTCGATCCAAACAGTATTTATAATATTGAAATTATGAATACAATAATAAATTATTTCGGTCTTACTAATAATGGAAATATTCTTCAATTAGTGATTATAATATTTGGAACTTCAGTAATAGTATCTGCATCATTAAGAATCCTTAATTTATATTTAACTTATAAAATTAGTAATAATATTGGACATGATATTAATATTAAACTTTTTCATGAATTTCTAAATGATACCTATATAAGAAATTTAAACTTAGATAAAAATAAATTTATTGCATCTTCAACAGAATATCAAATTAGAGCAATTGGTGTAATTAGATGTTCACTCAGTTTAGTTACACAATTGATATTAACTTTATCAATCTTAATAGCTTTGTTTTTTATTAACTTCAAGGCATCAATATTAGCAGGTTTAATTTTTGGAACTAGTTATTTGACTATTTTAAAAATTACAAAAAGAAAATATAAAATTAATAGTATAAAAATAGCTGAGACTACAAAAGGTTTATATAAAAATATTAGAAATAGTATTTTTTCAATGAGAGAAATTAAAATGGATAAAAATATTAAATATGTTTATCTTAATGATCAAAAAGAAACTGATTTTACACTGAGACAGGCAAGAGCTAGTAGTCAATTCCTAGCAGCCTATCCTAGAGACTTAATAGAAATGATATTATTCCTTACAATTTCTATTTTTACTTATATTTTAAAACAGAATAATAATGATATGACATCTTTAATTACTTTGTTAGGAGCTTTTGTAATGGCATCTCAAAAACTTTTACCCTCCTTTCAAAAAATATACTCTTCTTGGTCCAAAATCAGGTCAGACGAAGTTTCTTTATTAAATATTCTTGAATTACTTGATGATTTTCTAATTAATAAAAAAAAGACAAAAAAATATATTAAGAATAAAGTTCCTATAAATAAATTCAAAGATCGAATATCTATCGAAAATGTTTCCTTTAGTTATGGTAAAAAAGGTGAATATGACATTAAGGATATAAATTTTGAAATAATGAAAGGTGAAAGGATAGGAATTATCGGTTCTTCTGGTAGTGGAAAAAGTACAATAATAGATCTGATTTTAAATTTACTTGAGCCTGATATTGGCAGAATAACAATAGATGGGAAAGACCTAAGGGAACATTCAACCCATAGAATTTTTTCTCATGTACCACAAGAGCCTTTTATTAAAGCAGGCACTTTCCTAGAAAATATTGCGTATGAAGTAAGTAAAGATAAAGTTGATTATAAACAACTTCAAATTGCTGCTGATTTTGCTAATTTAAAGGATTTCATAGAAAATAAGCCAAAAGCATATGATACTTATGTTAAAGAGTTTGGTTCGAATCTAAGTGGGGGTCAGAAACAAAGAATAGCAATAGCGAGAGCTTTTTATAAAAAATCAGACATTATAGTTTTTGATGAGGCTACAAATTCTTTAGATATCAAAACTTCTAAAGAAATAAACAATGAATTATTCAATCTTCCAAGAGATTTAACTTTATTAATAATTGCTCATGATTATCTTGCTGTAGAAAAATGTGATCGAATAATTAAATTAAAAAATGGCAAAATTGAAATAATTGGAGTACCACATGAAATCCTAGATATCAAAAAAGAAAGCTAATTTAGCCATATACATATATAAATATGGCCTTTTATAAATATATAAAATTCTATTATTTATTAGATAGAAATTAACTTATAATGCTATAAAGCTAATAATCAAGATGCTTTTTAAAATAGCCAAAAAGTTTAAAAGTATTAAAAGCAATATATTTTTGTTTGTTAAAGAAAGGAAAGTGGAACATCGTATTACTTCTAATAAACAATTTAAATATATTTCAGTTAATTATTTAACTATAAAACGTATATTAAATTCTCTTTTACATTTCTACAGCCCTCATAGAGCGAATGATATTAGTAGATCTTTGTTATCAATCTTCTTTTCGGCGATTTGGTTGCCAGTTAGAAACTCGACAATTAATCTTATAGTAGCTTTGGATAAGCTATCTGCTATTCCTTTTGGGGCCTCAAAGGTACCACCCTATAGAAATTTGTATTATGGAAATCTAAAATTACTATCTAAAGCAGACTCACTAGGAATTGATATTAGATCTTACATGTGGAAAAGAGATGCTCTGAATTGCATCATTGAAACTATTTTAAATAAAAATATAAAATCATCAAAATTTAATTTTATAGAAATTGGTGCAGCCTCAGGAATAGTTAGTTTATTTTTAGCAGAATGGGCTAAGAAAAAAAATATTACTTACGAAATAACAGCATTAGAACCAAACCTCCCAAATGTCAATTTCCTTAATGAAACAGCTTTTTTAAATAATTTAAAAATAAAAATTATCCCAATGGCAATATCCAAAAAGAATTGTTGGTTACCCTTTATTTCTGAAGGAACTAAAGGCTTAGTTGGAGAAGGATTAAAAGAAAGGGCTCAAACTGGTTTTGCCCCAAGTATGACAGTTGAAAACTTAAATAATTATATAAGTGATATAGATTATTGCTATATTGATGCTTTTCTGAATGAGAAAGATATCCTTGAGGAAATGTTAATACAATGGCCTAATATTAAATCATATATTATTGAATTTGATTATGGTGTTTCTGAAGAAACCATGAATTTATTAAAAGAGAAATCTTATTTTCTAGAGCAGAAAAAAGATAATAATTATGTTTTCACTCGAAAATAGTTCTAAATGATACTTTAATAGATTATTCACTTTAAAATAAAACTATAATTTTCTTAGATTTAAAGAATTCCAAAAAAATTTATAACTACTTAATAAAAAAATTACTATTCTTTAATTCCAAAGAAGGTATATCTAAACTCGCTTCCTTCCTCTCTAAAGGAAGCATCATAATGATCTAAATATATTGGTTTAAAGAGTTTGAACTTTTCTTTAAGATCATCTTTATTTTTCACAAAATTATACCTTAAGTCATAGTCGACTCTACCATTATTAAATTTTACCTCCCAAAGTCCATCACCTAAAGGTGTAGCGTGATTCTTATAGTAATGATTTTCGCCGCACCAAGACACATATATCTTTGCACCTGGTTTCATTTGATTATAGATGCATTTTATGGCCTTATTAGAATCAGTATTAGATAAAAAAGAGAATGTTTGAATACTAATTACTATATCAAAACCGTCCTCAGGAGAGTTAAAAAATTCAGGGAAAAATTTTAATTCTGGTTCAGGCTGCGGTGAAATAACTTTAAATTGATCAGCCTTTTCTGGCATTATTTTTTTTGCAATCTCTATATCATTTCTTGCTATGTCTACACCAAATACATTAAATCCAAGCTGATGAAAGAAATTTAAATTACCCCCTTGACCCATTCCAAAATCAAATACGGATTCACCCTGACTACCATCAATTCCATAATCAAACTTTAAGATTCTTCCATACATTCTAAATATGAAATTTTCTACATTGGGGGCATAGTATTTACCTTGCCAATATAAATTATTTTTTTCTAAATATTCCATAGATTAAAAATCAATAATCTTCACTATTATACAGGATATAGAAAAAGATATATTTATTTAAAGTTTTTATAAAATAGTTATTTTTAATTTAATACAACTCATTAATTTTTAATTATTAAGTCATCTTAAACAATTTAAAGTATATTAATATTTAAATCAAAATAAATTTAAATTATTGATTGATTTAAGTTTTCTTTTTAAGCATGATTTATAAATACTTTTTTAAAGAACTAAATTACTTTATTTTTGATATATTATTTTTGCTAAGCAAAAAAAGAAAAACCCTAAAATCAAAATTATCTACAATAATCAATTTAAATAAATTTAGGATTCTGATTTACAGATTACCTGAAAAGTATTTCAGATACAAAAACAAATCTAAAATAAAACAATTAAATTCATATTTTGTTGATGAAAATTTTGAATTTGCAAAGTTGAAATTAGACATTAGTCTTCAAGCATCTGATTTTTTAGCAAAAATTTTTGAAAGAAGTCCAAAAATTAGTGCAGGAGAAAGAGCAATTAAAACAGGAATTGAAAAAAATATTCAAATTAATTATTCCCCGAATTCATCAATACGAGTAAGAGTATCAAATAAGAATGCAGAAAAAATATTTAATCAAATTTTTAAGAAAGTTAGTCTTAATGATTTTCTAGATATTTCTTCTATTATTTCAGGTTACAAGGTTAAGTTTTCAGATTTAGTTATTGACATTGTAAAAAATCAAGGTGACAACAGCAATTCTTACTGGCATTCGGATGCCTATTATACTGTTGTAAAGGGTTTTATTTACTTAAATCAAATAATTACTATAGATGATTCTCCATTTCAATATTTAAGAGATACAACTCAAATAGGATTCTTAAAGAATTTTCATGATTTATCTATAAATAATAGAAAAAATAATTCTCCAAGAATATCAACTAAAGATCAATTAGAACAAATTAAGGAATTTAAAATTGAATCCCATATAGGAGAAAAGGGTACATTAATGTTAGCAAATACATCCGGTTTGCATAGAAAAGGGCCCGATAATTCTGGAAAGACAAGATATATGATAAATTTTGAGTTTAAGAGACTTAATTTAATTAGAAAAATTATTAGGTCTTTTAAAAAATTAAATTAATTTATGAATTCTTAAAAAAAAATTATTAATTTCATTTATTAATTTATTTTTCGTTATGTAGATTATTTAATTTAGCTAATAAGAAAATTTACTTTTTATTTTTGCAATATTGTGCATATCCATTAATTGATTATCTGACAAAATTAAGTTAACAATATCTTCTGAGTTTAATGTCTCAAAAAAATTATTAGTTTTTAAGAAAGTTTTTTTGATTAATTTATTTATGAAAAAATAATCATATTTCGTATCCAATGTAACTCTATAAGATGAGTTATCTATATCTTCTTCTTGAGAAAAAATTTTAAATTTATTTGAATTATAAATAAAAGGTGTAACATGCTCTTTATCATCAAGAGTCGGTTTTTTTACTTTGTTTATTATTGAAGCTTTGAATATTTCCACATCAAAGCCATGAGGATAAGTTCTTTTAATTGTATTAGTTGCATAATCAACATTTGTCTTATTAATTTTTTCTAATAACTGAAGTATTATATCAGGATTGATTAATGGGCAATCTCCTGTAATTCTTGTAATATATTCGGGATTATATTTTTTTGATAAAAATTGAAATCTACTTAAAACATTTGTGGGGTGGCCTCTAAAACAGCAAGTATTATTTAGTTGGCAAATATCCTCTATAATATCATCTTCATTATTAATAGAAGTGGCTACTATTATCTTATTGTTAGTTTCTAATTTTTTTAAGCGATTTAATATATGTAATAAAGTTGGATATCCTGATAATGATAAAACTGATTTAAAGGGTAATCTAGTTGATCCATTTCTGCTTTGAATAATAATTAAGTTCATTTAATTAGAATAATCTATTAATCCACCTTCCCTCTCTAAATCTAAAGTTGAGCAATGTAGACAACCTAACATAGTATAAAAATGTCTATAGCTAACAGGTATTACATTTAATTTATATTCTTCAAGTTTTTTTATTAATTTTATTTGTGATTTCTCAACACATAAAGTATCTTCAGAAATTGAAAATACATTAAGCCCTCCCCATGGCGAACTGATATAAGATATTGGACTTTGAAAAGATAGCTCTTTAAGCCTTTTAGATATAGGTTCTCTTATATTCTTAAAAAAATCAATTTCTTTCTCTGGGATAGGAGAAACATCAGAGAAGTAAATCTTGTCCCAATTTTTAAAAAAATCAGGAACTGTCCTTTCATCAACCCTATCACCATTTAATAAAACCAATCCAGGCGCCAAAGGACAGATTGTTGAATCAAGATGACTTGATCTATAAGTTTGTGTCAAATGGATTTTATAGTTATTGCCTAGATAATTTTTCAACCATTTATAGCCTGAGATGTTGCCCGTGCTCGAGACTAAATATAGTATATCTTTACCTATTCTTATAATATTTGCAGCATCAAATATAATTTCCGAATCAATTAAATAAGTTAGATTTTCAGTTAATCCATCACTTAGTTTTTCATGTTTTTCATTTTCCTTTAATTCTAAATCAGTTGGTTTTTTATTAAGTGGCAAAGAAAAACCTTTCGGTAAAGAAGGTTTTGGAACGCTAATCCAAGTTGCTTCAGAATTTGTTTGTAAGTCTTTAAATATTTCATAAAAAGCATAATATTCACTTTGCCTAAACCTTGATGAGGGAGGAGTATTTATTATTTTGTTCCCAAATATAATTTGGTTATCTCTAACATTATAAATGTCATAACCATTTGTAATCCAATTTGGACTTCTGAAAGTTGAATCTAAAAAAGGCCATTTAGGTCTTAAAACTTTAACATTATTTTTTTCTAATACTTTTTTAAATTCCTCTATATCTTCATTTACTTCATCAACGTACCATTGAGGATAGGCTTTCTCAAGAATTTTTAATCCTTCTGATAAGTTTGCGTTGGGATCTTGACTTTCTAAAGGTAAAATTTTCTTATCAAAAGTTCCTAATATTACTGTTTTTAATTTAGTGAACTCATCAAATGAAGATACTTTAAACATTTATATAATACTTTTATCATTTAAATAGTTTTCTAAAATCTTATCAAAGCAACTATTTATAAAAATCATCGAATTTTGTTGGTTGATATTTTGTTACATTAGATTTTAGTATTTTGCCTATTATTTCATTAAAATTAATAGGATCTAATCCAAGTGAAGGTCTCCTTATTATTAAACTTTCAGCATTTATTGGATCCCCTTTTTTTAAATTCTTGGAATAGTAAATAGATGGTCTTTCCCACAAGCTATGATCCTCAACATCCTGTCTTAATTCCTCTAGTTTTTTATTTTTAAGCATACTTTTAGTAGATCTAATATCATTAACTAAATTTTTAAATTCTTTCTCATCTAGAGAAAAAAATGCATCAGGACTTTTAATAGATTTATTAAGAATAAAATGTTTTTCAATAATATTAGCTCCAAGAGTAGTAGCAACTATTGCTGGGATATTAGACATTGAATGGTCAGACAATCCGACTGTTAATCCGTACCTTTCTTTTAAGGATATCATTTGGCCTAAGTTAGTTGAATCTAAGCTAGTAGGATAATCACTAGTGCATTTTAATAAACACAATTTATCAGAATCCTTACCAAAAATATTTACACATTTATCTACTTCATCAATAGTAGCCATTCCAGTTGATACTATTGTTGGTATATTTGTTTTTTTTACGTATTCAAGAAGTGGAATATGTACTAATTCAAATGAAGATATCTTAACTAAAGGAAATTTAAATTTTTTTAAGTAATCTACAGATTCAATATCGAATACAGAAGAGAAAATATCTATTGAATTTTCCTCAGCACATTTTATTAATTTTGGATACCAATCATAAGGTAATGCTGCTTCATCATAAAGATCAAATAACAATGAACCATTCCATGGACTATTAGGATCTTCAATTCTCTGGGATTTAGAGCGGTCTGGAAGAGCTAAAGAAGTTGGTTTAAATAGTTGAGTTTTTATAGCATTTGCTCCAGCTCTTGAAGCTGCTTCAATAGTTTTCAAAGCAATTTCAAGTTTATTTGAATGATTAGAGGATAATTCTGCAATTATATAAGGACTTTCCTTTAAATTATTAAAAGAATACATAAAATAATTATTTATTAAAAATAATATCTAGGAGCTTATCACAATTAAAATTAATTTGGTTTTGATTTCTTAGAAATTGCTTATTATGAAATGAATAATTCAATATTAATTCTTCTGAAAGCAAATCTATATTTTTTAAATTGAAAACTCTATTTCTTTCTTCCAAATAATTAATTAAAGTAATTTGATTATCATTAGTGGAGTAGGCAATTATTTTATATTTAAAATAAAGTGTTTCTAACATTACATTACCAGCAGCGCAAATAACTAAATCTGAATAATAGATATAATTTTGAAATCCTTTGCTTCCGTCAACATAGAATATATTTTTTAATCCAAAATCTAACTTTATAGGTAGAAATATTTTAAAGTTATTATTTTTTGCAAAATTATTAGTTTTTAAAATAATCTGATTGAAAAGTTCTGTAAAATTCGAACCAGGCGCAATAAAAATATTAAATTTTTGATTATCAAAAATTTCAGGCTTTTTAAATTTCAATTCGGGGGGAAATAATGGGAAAAGCTCTATTCCTGAAAATATATTTTTTTGTAGGGACCCATACCTTTTTTGAATAATCTCATTTGGCAAAAAGTAAATTATCTTGTGCTTATAATTATTATTTTCCAAAATATCTATATCATTGATATCATCCTTAAAATGAAAAATAAATTTAAAATTTTTTAGTTTTTTGACAAACTGTCTAGATAAATAATAATGATCAATAATCAAGATATTATTTGAAATTATTTTATTTATTTTAAAGAATATATTTTCAAAATTTGCTTGATTTTGATCTTCTAAACTTGTGAAGTAGTTTATATCATGAGCAAAGGGTTTTAAAAGCTCTGACTCAATATTTTTTTTATGCTTATCAAAAGAATTAAAAGTAGTTATTAATCCAGATTCAATACTAATCTTTTTTAAATGATTAGCTAAATTAGAACATCTTGCCAGATGACCTAAACCATGATTCAAACCAAATTCTAGTAAAAAATATATTTTCATAAATAAAATTTATTTACTTATTTTTTAGTTATATTGATATTAATTTCAAACATCTTATATTTTATTATACAAGAAATATTATTTATGATAATTTTCTTAGCAGAGATTAGTTTAATTATTTTATGGGAATGAACCGTTTAAAATTCTTAATCAAAATATATGTTTATTTTTTAGCATTGATTATACATATTTTTCCATTTGCATTTTTCTTTATTAAGTTAACAAACTATAAGCCTTTAGTATCAAATGCAAGTTTAATTAGAAAAAAATCAATTTCAACTATTCAAAAAACATCAAATAACATACTTAAATATAGGAACCATAGATTAAAACAAAAATTAAGAGATATAAAATGGGAATTCAAACCAGATGAATTAATAAGCATTAATAATAAAAATGACTTAGAGAAAAAAAGAAAATTACTGATTGATAACTTATTTGGTAAAAATTTTGATTTTAAAAGCTTGAAACCAGTTATTTATAGAAATTTTAAAGATGAAAGATACAGCAATATAAAAAATTTATCCAGAATAGACAAACTTGTTCATAATATGGATTTTGGTATCAATTCAATTGCTTATCACTTTTTACCAAAAAATAGAATAGGTAAAATATTAATTTATCATCAGGGGCATAGAGGAGATTTTATACTTTCTAAAAAAGAAATTCAATACTTTTTATCTCAGGGATATGATGTTCTTGGAGTCTCAATGCCTCTTGAGGGTATGAACTCAAAACCTGTTGCATATGTAAAAAATCATGGATATATAAAATTTGATCATCATGACAAATTAACTTTATTAAGTAATCAATTAGAACATCATTGGTTAAATTTTTTTGTTGAACCTATCTTTAGTTTTAATAATTACCTAACAGAAGAATTAGATTACTCAAAGATTATTATGGCAGGAATTTCTGGCGGAGGTTGGACGACAAATATCGCCTCAGCTGCAGATTCAAGAATTGACTATAGTTTCCCAATATCAGATTCAATGCCTCTTTCCTTAGTTGTGGGAAGGATTGGTCATTATGAAAGATTTGATGAAACTTTTTATGATAAGTTTAATTATTTGGATTTATATATATTGGGATCTACTGGAGTAAAAAATAAAAGAATGCAAGTAAAAATTCATAATCGATTTGATCCAGGATTGACAACAGGAGATAATTGGAAGCACTATTTAAATTCTGTTAAAGAAAAAGTAAATACAATAGGAGGAGGGAATTTTGATATTTATGTCGATGAGTCTCATGCCGAGCATAAATTATCAGAACAAGCCTTAAATTTCATTTCAAAAAAGATTAATTCTGTTGATAAGATTATTAAATAAAATTGTTACTCTTATAGGATGTAAATATTAAAAATAATGTTTATAAAATATCAAATTTTGAAAGAGAATTTATTTTTAAAAATTTAGTTATTTATATCTGTTGAAAATATAAAAAATCACTCAAGTAATTTATCTTGTATATCTTCATCTCTATTTGAAGAATCTATAATCATCTTGAGATTTTGACTTAAAGGCTTTACATTTTCTCTAGAAATCTCTATTTTTTTATTTGTAGAATCTAAACTTACTATGCAGTTATATGAATTTTCATTATCAATTTTTGGGAAATCACTACGTTGATGAGATCCTCTACTTTCTCTTCTCTCGATAGCTGATTTGATTGTTGCTGTAGCACTTACTAGAGAGGCTTCTAAGTCAAAAACCAAAGCGAGGTCTTCTGCATAATTATCATTCTTTCTAAGATCAATATCACTTAATTTATCTTTTATATCTTCAACTTTATTCAAGCCTTCTTTAAGTAATTTTTTATTTTTTATTACACCACAATATTTCGTCATAACTAAACGCAAATTATGCTTAAGATTTCTTACCTCTTCATTGCCATTTTTAATGTATTGATTAATATTGTCATGCGCTAATGTAATCGATTTGAGAGACCTTATATGGTTGTTTGATTTTTTTGAATATTTAACGCTGGCCAAACCAGCACGTTTCCCAAAAATAATTATTTCCGCAAGAGAGTTTCCACCTAATCTATTAGCTCCATGAAGTCCGCCTGCAACTTCTCCAGCAGCAAATAATCCTTCTATATAAGTAGAACAATTCTCTGGGTAAACTAAAATACCGCCCATAGAATAATGAGCTGTAGGAGCGACTTCCATTGGAAATTTTGAAATGTCAAGGTTTTGAAAATCAAGAAATTGTTTATAGATTGTAGGCAACTTCTCTAATATAAATTCTTTACTTTTGTGACTAATATCAAGTAAAACTCCTCCATTATCTGTACCCCTACCCTGACTTATTTCATTATAATTTGCCATTGCAACTCTATCTCTTGAAGATAGTTCCATCCTTATTGGATCATAATTTTTCATGAATCTTTCCCCTTTATTATTAAAAAGTTTTCCTCCCTCTCCTCTGACTGCTTCTGTTACTAAAGTGCCTTCAATTTCTTCAGGGGATACCATTCCAGAAGGGTGGAATTGTACCATTTCCATATCTATTAATTTGCATCCAGCTTTTAGGCCTAAAAAATATCCATCGCCAGTATTTTCGTTCTTTCTAGAGGAACATTTTTTCCAGATCCTAGTATGCCCGCCTGTGCATAAGATAACAGAATCAGCCAAATAAACAGTTCTTTCAGCTGAAAAAATAGAAAAAGATAAAGCTCCAAAACAGATTTGTTCTTTAATTAAAAGATCTGTTACGTATTGATCATCATAAATAGGAATTTTTAACTCATCAGCCTTTTTAAGAAGTGTTTTTAAAATTGATAGACCAGTAAAGTCACCAGAATAACAAGTTCTTCTATAGGTATGAGCCCCAAAATATCTTTGATCAAGTTTACCATTTTTCAATTTTTCGAAGTTGGCACCCCAATTATCTATTTCTTTTACTAATTCTGGTGCCTCCTTAGCCATTATTTCAATTTTTAAAGGATTACCGATACCGTAACCCTCTAAATAGGTATCAGCAAAATGTTGTTGCCATGAATCTTTTTTATCTAAATTAGCCAAAGCTGCATTAATTCCTCCTGCAGCCAAAACAGTGTGTGCATCAGTTCTTGGCCTCTTACCAAGAATACATACGTTAAGACCAGCTTTTTTTACCTCGATTGCAGCCCTTAAACCAGCACCTCCGCAACCAATCACTAGAACATTTGAATTATGCACTAGATTTTCGTTTTTCACCAATATTTTAATTAGCTATATTCTTAATATTGTAATACAAATAAACAACTTAAATAAATTAACAAGGAAATTATAATATGAATCAAAACTGTAATTATTTAATTTATCAATTTAGAAAATTAGGAGGCAAGGTTGAAAATATACAACTGAAAAGGGGGAATTATGGTCGAGGGATATTTTCAATAAATCCTAATTTGAAATCGAGTATATTTGTTCCTTATAATCTCATGATAGATGTTAATGATATAAATTTAATCAATAACAAATTATCAATAAAGAAAAATAATAAGACTTATGATAAAGAACTAATTAATTTTATAAATTTATATCTAGATGAATTGTGTTGGAGTGAAGAAATTCAGCAAGATTTAGATTCTTTTGAAAAGGATTTAATTTCATTTAATTCGACAATTAGAATTTTACTTAGAAATTTTTTATTAATAGATATTGATAAAAGGCACAAAGGATCATGGAACAATATATTACTTAAATCATTTTTAGATACGAGAAAGTTTAAGATCAAGGATTCAAATATGATTTGCCCATTTCTTGATCTTTTAAATCATCAAATGGATTCTCCCAAATTTTTTGCCGGCAAAGAAGGTATTTCTTCGCCTTATTTCCCTCCTAGTAATAATGAGCTTACTATTAACTACAAAAATCAAAGTTCAATAAAGCGTCTTTTTCAATATAAATTTTTTAGCCTAGAACCAAATGTGTTTTCATTTCCTTTTTCATTCAAACTTGAAGATTTAAATATTATTTTTATTTGTAATGGCATCGAAACTAATAATAATTCTTTTTCAGTAAAAAGAGACGCTAACAAAGTAATCATTGATGGCTTACCAATAGCGTTTAAAAATAATAGAAATTATCCTTTTAAATATTTTGACAAGATATTAGAGACCCTAGAAGATATAAATATTCACCCTAGCTTCATTGAGAAAATAATTGAATATAATCTTGCTATGAGGCAAATAATGAAAAAAGAAGTAAATTCCCTAAAGAATAAAACCTCAATACAATTTTCAGAATTACTTCAACATGAAATTAAATCAATCAAATCTGAAATTTAACTTCTATAAATGAATAAATCAAGAATGAATAATGATATCTTGATGAACTAATTATGAAATTTAACTAAGTTTATTTTATAAAAAATCCCATTAAATTAACTAATATAAAAATTTCAAAAATATTTTTGTGATAAGTCTAACTTTAATTTTACTTCCTAACAAAGTGAGCCCTTAACCGACCTAACCTTTGAACTATGTGCGGAATTTCTCGAGATTAGCTTCAGAAAGCATGCTGCAACTTGTAAATCTCTAGGTGCATTTTTGGCACAGATTTCAATAATAAAGCATTATAAAGTATTATAGTAATCAAGGACGTTATGAAAAAGATCTTTAAATTGATTGATATGACTGACGTTTCGAGATTTGGGGCCATAGCTCAGCTGGTAGAGCACCTGCATGGCATGCAGGGGGTCAGCGGTTCAAATCCGCTTGGCTCCACTTATTTTTTCTAGTCATACTAAGGGATTTCGAGATCGTTTTCGTAAAGATATAACTTTTGTACGTACTTGTCCAAGCTTGTTTAGTCAATTCTGCACCCTAAAATGCACTTAAGGACATTCTTAAGTTGCTACAAAATGAAACCTTTAAATTGGGTCGAACTTACAAGACAACAAATCAAAGCCAGACATGGTTTTGGTTGGTCAATACAAGGAATAGAAAAGCAAAATAAAGTACTAACAAAAATTGTTTATAGATTTTCTACTGGTGGAAGAACAACAGTCTTAACAGATATTGAATGGAACACTAATAACTCAAAAAAGATTCAAGATTTAATAATTGAATTTGAAACTTTGATGGAAGAAAGACAATAAATTGTACAGTACATTCGCAAAGATGATTTAGCTACTAAAAAAGATAGTGGAGTTATTGATTGAAGATATTTACTAAACGCTTCTGATGATTGGTAATTGACATTCGATATAAAATAATTACAAATAAGATTATTTTTGAAGCTAGGACCTAATTCTTTTTTTTGTTTTAAGGAATAAATAAATGGTGTCTACTCCATCATCAAAGATTCAAATTAACAATAAAGATTTCAATGATCTTTCTGGTTGGACATTAACAACATCTAATTCAACCGTAAGTTATGAAGGATATGAAATTGTAGAGCCAGATTATACAAATGCGCTTAGTTACATCGATAATTCAAATTATTTATCTTATGGTTCGCCTGAAATAGATGGATCCGCTCTTCAAATATATGGATATGACAATGGGGATAGTAATGAATACCAATATATAGACTTAACTCAAGAATTTAATGTTAGTGAAGAAGGGACCTATGTTTTTAATGTAGATAATTTTGCTTATGCAGCTACATTCTTAGAAAATAAATATGGTATAAACCATAATTTATTAGTTAATGGTGAAAATTTAGATGGTCATGGCACGGCTGCCAGAGAAGGGCAATTATGGGGTTGGTCTATGGGGGGATCAAAACTCCTTGATATAGGTACACATTCTTTAACCATTAGAGTTGGTGCAAACTGGCGTTATGGAAGAGGAGCATATAGTTATTTTGATAATCTAAGAGTTGACTCAGGAGATGCAAGTTTTTCAATAATTGGAACTGCAGCAGTCGGAAATACTTTAGGTATTAGTGAAGATTCTGCTGACCCTGACGGTACAGGAACTTTAAGTTATAGCTGGCAAACATCTACAGATAATTCCAACTGGAGTGTCGTCGGAACAAATGCAACTTATACAGTAGGAGCAAGTGAAGCAGGAAAATCTATAAGAGCAGTAATTTCCTATCAAGATGCTCAAGGTTTTGATGAAACAGTAACTACTTCTACCTCTAGTATTCCTTATGTAGATGATGGTGATGCCAGTTTTTCTATCACCGGAACAGCAGCAGTTGGGAATACTTTAAGTATTGCTGAAGATTCTGCTGACCCGGATGGAACTGGCACTTTAAATTACAGCTGGCAAACATCTACAGATAATTCCACTTGGAGTCCAGTTGGAACAAATGCAACTTATACAGTAGGTGCTAGTGAAGAAGGAAAATCTATAAGGGCAGTAATTTCTTATCAAGATGCTCAAGGTTTTGATGAAACCGTTATTACTTCCATTTCTACAATTCCTTATGTAGATGATGGTGATGCCAGTTTTTCTATCACCGGAACAGCAGCAGTTGGGAATACTTTAAGTATTGCTGAAGATTCTGCTGACCCGGATGGAACTGGCACTTTAAATTACAGCTGGGAGACATCTGCTGCGAATGCTTATGTTCCCCCCACACCATCAGAACCTCCTTCTGTGGGAAATATTTCAGGAGGAGAATTCAGAGGAAATCCTGAGGGAAACTGGATTAAAACATTAGATTCAGAAGAGTCAGAAAATCATGGTACTGGCAGACATTACTTAGATCTTTATAGCTTAGCTATTCATGGTGATTATATTTATGGTTGGGGATATCAAGACGGAACTCAAGGACCTGGAATCCTTGTCAAACATGATATTAACGGTAATGAAATCTGGAGAGAATCCGCTACTGATAAATCAACGGTAGAAGGTGATTGGGAGTTTTCAGCAGAAGATATTTCAATAAGTAGTGATGGTTCCGTTTATGTTGTTGGATCTACAAGAGGAGAAGATTCGAGTGGTTGGGGTGTTCGTGAATTTAATGATCAATCGATTCCTAATTTTGGTTCGCGAGAGGGATTCATTATTAAATATGATTCAACAGGTGATAGGAAATGGACAAAACTCTTAGGAGGTTCCTCTGATGACGATATAGAGGGTGTTGTTGTTGCTCAAGACGGTTCTATTTACGTAACCGGAGATACAGAAGAAGGTATTTTAGGCACAGGAGACGCTCATCAAGGTGCTGGACATATTAGTAAATACAATTCAGATGGAACAAAGGAATGGGCCCAATTAATAAACAGCTATCAATATGATGAGGCCGATGCAATAACGGTTGATAAAGATGGGTTTATTTACGTTACAGGTAGAACAGAAGGTACTTTTTTTTATGATCAGAGATTACAAATAGCGCAAGAAAATCAGGGAAGTAGTAACGGCTTTATTGCTAAATACAATTCAGATGGAACAAACTTGTGGACTCAGATGTTTGGTTCCAGCAAATATGATGAATCGGAATTGATAAAAATTAGTGATGATGGTTCTATTTATGTTGCAGGGGGAACTACGGGTGATCTAGGCGGTCAAATTAATGATTATCACTACAGTGGCTTTATAAGTAAATTTGATTCGAGTGGAAATATTCAATGGACAAAACTTACAGGCGCATATGTTAGTTCACTTGAGATAGGCGGTAATGATTCTATTTATATTACCGGAAGCACTCAGGCAGGTAATGCATATATCTCTTTATTCAATTCAGAGGGAGATCTTATTAGTTCAGAAGAGTTCTCATCTATTGAAGATATAAATACACACTCTATTCAAGATCTAACGGTCTCATCAGATGGTTCGATTTTATTTACTGGAGGCAGCAATGGGACCAGTTATTTAGCTAGATATAATGCAAATTCAAGTGACAGCTGGGAGACATCTGCTGCGAATGCTTATGTTCCCCCCACACCATCAGAACCTCCTTCTGTGGGAAATATTTCAGGAGGAGAATTCAGAGGAAATCCTGAGGGAAACTGGATTAAAACATTAGATTCAGAAGAGTCAGAAAATCATGGTACTGGCAGACATTACTTAGATCTTTATAGCTTAGCTATTCATGGTGATTATATTTATGGTTGGGGATATCAAGACGGAACTCAAGGACCTGGAATCCTTGTCAAACATGATATTAACGGTAATGAAATCTGGAGAGAATCCGCTACTGATAAATCAACGGTAGAAGGTGATTGGGAGTTTTCAGCAGAAGATATTTCAATAAGTAGTGATGGTTCCGTTTATGTTGTTGGATCTACAAGAGGAGAAGATTCGAGTGGTTGGGGTGTTCGTGAATTTAATGATCAATCGATTCCTAATTTTGGTTCGCGAGAGGGATTCATTATTAAATATGATTCAACAGGTGATAGGAAATGGACAAAACTCTTAGGAGGTTCCTCTGATGACGATATAGAGGGTGTTGTTGTTGCTCAAGACGGTTCTATTTACGTAACCGGAGATACAGAAGAAGGTATTTTAGGCACAGGAGACGCTCATCAAGGTGCTGGACATATTAGTAAATACAATTCAGATGGAACAAAGGAATGGGCCCAATTAATAAACAGCTATCAATATGATGAGGCCGATGCAATAACGGTTGATAAAGATGGGTTTATTTACGTTACAGGTAGAACAGAAGGTACTTTTTTTTATGATCAGAGATTACAAATAGCGCAAGAAAATCAGGGAAGTAGTAACGGCTTTATTGCTAAATACAATTCAGATGGAACAAACTTGTGGACTCAGATGTTTGGTTCCAGCAAATATGATGAATCGGAATTGATAAAAATTAGTGATGATGGTTCTATTTATGTTGCAGGGGGAACTACGGGTGATCTAGGCGGTCAAATTAATGATTATCACTACAGTGGCTTTATAAGTAAATTTGATTCGAGTGGAAATATTCAATGGACAAAACTTACAGGCGCATATGTTAGTTCACTTGAGATAGGCGGTAATGATTCTATTTATATTACCGGAAGCACTCAGGCAGGTAATGCATATATCTCTTTATTCAATTCAGAGGGAGATCTTATTAGTTCAGAAGAGTTCTCATCTATTGAAGATATAAATACACACTCTATTCAAGATCTAACGGTCTCATCAGATGGTTCGATTTTATTTACTGGAGGCAGCAATGGGACCAGTTATTTAGCTAGATATAATGCAAATTCAAGTGACAGCTGGGAGACATCATCTGACAATTTAAGTTGGAATGAAGTCAGTACTGACTCTACCTATACGGTGGGAGCGAGTGAAGATGGAAAATCTATAAGAGCAGTAATTTCCTATCAAGATGCTCAAGGTTTTGATGAAACAGTTACTACTGATAGTTACAGTATTCCTGCTATAAATGATGGCAAAGCGAGTTTTTCTATTCTTTCAATAATTATTGACGGAATAAGAATAATCGAAAATCAAGTCGATCCTAGTACTGGAGTTGTCATTCAAGAATTAGAGCAAGGAATAGATCAATCAGAAGAAATCAATATGAATCAATTACAGACATTGTCTGGTGGAACTTCTAATACTCAACCAACTGAGACCTCAACCAATCTACCGATTTATGCCCAACCTAAAGGTGGTGCTGACTATGTTCATTTTGATTCGGGTTCATACGTTAATGGCAATGGTTTGCAAACCTATGGCAGAGAAGAACGATCCATCTTGTTAAGCAATGATCTTGATTTGAGTTCCGTCAGTAGTACATATATTTCCGACGATTTAAAAATGGGCAGCACCTCCGATGGTGTTTATAAATACGGTGCCAAATCAACTTATACCTTTGAAAACGGAAAAATCTCTGACCTCAAGTTCAGTGTGCAAGGTAAAAATTCTTTTCATGATGTCATTGTTGATGTAATGGCAGAAGGAGATCCCACTCGACTACCAACACTCGATATCTATTTAACAGACTCAAGCAATGGCGATGCTTACTTCTTACAAGATACTTACAGCGATTATTTTGGATCATTAGAAACGCAAACCGATGCCTTTGGTCGGTCCTATACCCCTCGCTATCAAAATATCAATGCCCTTTATGCCGGTAAGGGAGATGATCTCATTGATATGACCAGTACAGAATCACGAACACTTTATGATTCTTCTTCACGAGCAGGTGGTGGGATTGCCACTGTTTATGCCGGTGAGGGTAATGATTCTATTCTTGGATCAGATGGCACGGTCTATGGCGGTGACGGTGATGACACTCTCATTGCTCATCACAATTCATCTTTTTGGGGTGGAGAAGGAGCAGATGTGTTTGGGTTTCTTGCCAATCCTACTGATTCAATCACTGGTAGTGCATTATCTCCAGAACATCAAATCAATGACTTTGAATCTGGTATCGACAAGATTATTTTCTATCACAAGAGTTCTCATGCAAGTCAATTAGAAGTCACTCGTACAGAAGATTCCAATATTCAATGGCAATATTGGAATCAAGGAGCAAGTTCTCCTTCTGTAGGATTCCTCACCTTAAATATGAATGGAGAGACATGGACAGAAAGCGATATTGAATTTGCTTTAGTTGATCCCGTGATTTTATAAGGGTTAATAAATTAGAGGAACCTGGGGAGATCACGGAAAGCATAAACTTCCTGTCATGAGATTCTTCTACTGGAAATTTAGGTGGAACAATATTCGATATATCTTGAATACTTAAGAAGATTATATGAATCAATCCAATATGCGTCTAACCTGTATTCTAGTGCTCCCAAAGCCCTAGAAACCCCTTGATGAGCACTAGTGTTATAAGCAATAGCTGATAATTTGCGTTGCTTTCGTAATTTTCAGGACAATTTAACCTAGATATAACATAAATATGACATAAATATTTTTTATTAATTTTTGACTTAAAATTCAATAGAAATTCTGATATCAATGACACTCACTTCAGATATTGATCTAACGATTACAAATATAGAGGTTGACAGCTCTAGCGAAGATATTCAAATAAGTATTGCAAATATAGGTACTGAAAATATTGATTCATCAGTAGATGGAAATCTTTATATCTATTTCAACGAACAAGCTAATCCCTCATCTGTTCAAAGTGGTATTGGCAATCCTACTTGGACTTATAGTTTTTCAACATGGTCAGATCAATATTTCAGAACAGCTGACAGTACTGGTAATACTACACAAGTGATAACTCCGCAAAACTTGTCTGCAGGAGATAGTGATGGCAATCCTATAGGAAGCATATACGCTTACATTGATTATGGTGATCAGATAAGTGAAACAAACGAGACTAACAATGACTACTACTTAAGAACAACGGATCTGATTAATTACCATGGAATAGATGATGGCCCATCTGGTGGGGCGGTATCTACATCAATAACCCCATCTACAACATATCCAAATGCAAAAACAGCTGAAACGGAATTCCTTTCATATCTTTCCTCACAAAGTCTCACGCCTCAAGTAATCGATTTTGAAGAATCTCAAGGTTGGGGATATGGAAATTTTGCTGGAACTGACGGTGATTATGACAATAGCCATGTTGACGTATCAGTTAGTTCATTAGTATCTGCGCCATATAGTCAATCTGGGAATGGGAATCCCGATCAGAATGCCACTGGTAGTATTGCATATCTTGGAGACACCACCTTATCTGAATCACAAGTTCGTTTTGATTTAATCAATACCAATGGTACATTCTCGAGAGATGAAAGACCCGATGATCCTGGAATTGGGAAAATTGATACTAGCAATAACTTTGATCGAGGTATAAGCACAACTGAGAGCATCCCTGCCAGTGAACAATTTGAGCAAGGTCAATGGTTAGAATTTGAATCAAGTGAAATTGCAGGTGCTACAGGTCAACTAAATATCACTTTTGAGAGACCTGTCTCAGCAGTAGGCTTCTATTTGATTGGACGTGAAGATACTAAAAATGATGTAACTTTAACTCTGAATATGGCAGATGGGTCTTCACAAATACCCATAGAAGCATATCCAATCATCCCTACAGGTGACGATGTAACAGTAGCTGAAAATCTTAACGAAGGAAGTGTTCAATACTTCGGTTTTATCTCTCCGGCTACATATTCTTCACAGGCGTCTTCTTTAATTGGTTCCATAACTATTGAAGAAATTGCTAAAGATCCTTTTTCCCGGGACATAATTAGTATTGACGATATAAGTTTCGTTGTCGCATCTGAAGATTTTGATGCTTCAGATTACAATTTCGACTTGTATGGTGCACTAGAATCAACTGGTTCAAGTTCAAGTTATGGTACTGATAATTATCAAGGATATGCCGACGGAATTGAGTATTTTAATGCAACTACTGGGCGATGGGAAATAGCTGGAGATGATTATCAAAATATCGAAATGGATAGTAGTGGGAACCAATATACTCATACCCATGAAAGTGAGTTTGATAATGACTACTTTGTAGAAGACCAGTGGTGGGTAAAAGGAGATGATTGGGTAGCAGAAGATGTTCCAGATATCAGTGAGCTAAAGTTAGTCTCTACTGATAGCATTGGTGCCACTCTTTATACAGGACAATCACAAGATACCTGGAGTGGAGACAAAACATATATTCTTCCAGAAGGAGCAACAGAAGCTATTCTTGTCACTGAGAACTGGGGTGGATTTGCTAACTTAAACAATGATTGGGGAAGTGGTAGCCAAGCAGTTTATGCAGTAGAAGCAAAAACTGGTGGTGGTTATACCATTGCAATTAAAGAGTCATTTGAAGGAAGTTCAGATAGCAATTGGCAAACGATCGATACTGATGATGATGGTGTCATTGATTGGTCAACTCAATACTGGGGGAATATCAAAGGTAAGGAAACATTATTTAATCAAGATTTAGATGGAGACGAAAGCACGGGTATTGATAAATCATCATTTACTACGAAAACAACAGATACAGGTATTAATTATGATGGATCAGCAGGTGATCGACTACAAATCGATAGTAATAAGAATCTTTATATACTTACAACGGAAGGGGATTCAATTGCTGTTGTTGACGAAGGTGGTGGATGGGAAATTAGTCTTGATGAAACACAAGACTGGGGAACTGGTTCTTTCACTAGAGAAGCCGCCTATGTTGAATATTTTGATTCCGAAGAAAAATATTATTTAGCAGTCAAAGAAACTAATTCCGATTCTTGGGATGAAAATGGCGATGGCATAATTTCTGACTATGAACAATGGACTGATGAACAATGGGTCATATATACAATTGAAAGTGATGGAGGTTTTAATTGGAACGGAACTTACGGAGCCAATATTACAAGCTATGAGGAGAAATTAAATTTTGATATTAATAATGATGGTGCACTCGGACTCAATTTAACTACTCTAGAAGCGATTTCAACTGATACAGAGGGAGTTACTCTTAAACGAGGAAACGGCGAGCTATATCTTATCGATGGCGATAACACCATTCAAATCACAGAAGAACATGGTGGATCACCTCAACTAGAACGATCAGATAATTGGCAGGGTGGATCTTTCTCAAGTACGGCTTATGCTGCAGTTAAAAATAGTGATGACACCTACAGCATAGCTATCAAGTTTGAAGAATCATTTAGTGATGATTTTTTCCACAAAGAAGGCAATACTCAAGAAAATTCAACATCAGAAGATTCAACAACTTCCACAGCCATGACGGCCTGGGAGATTAATAGCATAAGTTCTTCTGGTGTTATCAATTGGGGAAATTCAGCCTTTACGACCGATATCTCTGGCTATGAGTCAGTTTTCAATCTTGATATGAATGGCGATACAGCTATAGGAATTAATACCGACAATCTTAGTGCCGTCACGACAGATATAGTCGGTGATCAGCTCAAAGTCAGTACTGGCGGTTCTATCTATATCTGGGATGGGGTGGATGAAGACAATTTAATAACAGTAAAAGAATTGAATGGCGGAACACCGACCTTTAGCGTAAATCATGACTGGGGAGACGGCAGCTATGTGATGTCACCCTATGCAGTTACCAAAATTGATGAGAATAAGCCCTCAGAACACTATCGAGTTCTTGTAAAGCACACAGATACCTATTCATGGGAGGGTGATACCTTCACCAATGAGAACTGGGAACTCTTTAAGGTTTCAACTGCTGGAATTCTTGACTGGGAATCCAACATATGGACTGATTCGATTATCTCCTGGGAAGATGAGTTTGGAATGGATCTTAATGGTGATGAAGATTTTTCAGGTACCGTTTCTATCACAGCTAGAACAACTGACACGACTTCAAGTATAGATGGAGTTGTTTTAGGGAGTGATGCTGATGGTGCTCTTTGGATTAAAGATGGAGAGACAAATATTCAGATCACAGATAATTGGATCGAACAAGAGAACTTCTGGGATGATGGTGGTTTTACGGCTACTGCTATTGCCGCAACTAAAAACAACAATAATACACCTGATGATATCTCTGATGACTACTATCAACTAGCCGTTAAACAAACTAATACCTTTACTGATTGGTATACAGGTGTACAAGATAAGAATGAAGATTGGCAAATTTATGCAGTTAATTCTTCTGGAAATATTAATTGGTCTAACACTTTCTTTACTCAGTCCATTCAAAACTTTGAAGAAAGCTTTGGTCAAGATTTAGATGGCAGTGGATCTGCTGGCTTCAGTGTCACGGATCTTATTACTCAAGAAACAGATCTTTATGGCTACAAACTACTAAAAGATACTAAAGGCACCTTATATATATGGGATGGAAGTGATGAAAATACACTTGTCACCATTGCGGATGAAAACGGTGGTAACCCATCCTTTGATCACAGCCATAACTGGGGAGCCGGATCACATACTTCTGCAGCCCTCGCAGCCGAGCAAAATAGTGATGGAACCTTTTCAATTGCCATAAAAAAATCAGGCACTGATAATTGGGGTTCATTTATTGATTGGGAGATCCTTAAAACCAGCAGCGAAGGAATTATCGATTTTAGTGCTTCGATATGGACTCAAGATATCACGACTTATGAAACCACAATTTTTGGTCAAGACTTAGATAATAGTGGTTCTACAGGCCTTGATTTCTCTGCATTAACAACCGTCTCTGACACCAATGGGAATGCCACAGATACAACAGGAGACTTACTAAAAAAAGATTCGAATGGATCATTCTTTATTTATGACACCAGCGAAGACTCCTATATTTCCTTAACTGAGTCGTGGGGTGGCGCAGCTCAATTTGATTTCTCAGATTCCTGGACAGATAGGCGTACAGGGGAAACCAATACAAATACTAGAAAAGCTGTTGCAGCAGAGAGTACGACTTATACAGATTCAGATGGCAATAGTCAAACAGGTTGGGTGGTTGCAATTAAGAATGATGGCTCTTGGGCTGGTGAAACCTTTACCGATTGGGAACTCAATTACGTCAATGCCAAGGGTGTAATTGATGATGGATTAAGACCATGGATTAAATCCATCAAAGGATACGAAGAGACTGTTGAAAATGGTGGAGTTTTTGGACAGGATCTTGATGGCGATACCAAGAAAGGTCTAGTAGCTTCTTCTCTAGACACAGTCTCAACCGACACCTTTGGGGATTCTCTCAAGAGAGATACAAGCACTGGTGCTCTTTATATCGTCAAGGAATCTGACGGCACGGTGATAGAAATCAAGGATCAAATGGGAGGTAACCCTCAGTTTGATTGGAGCGATTCTGGCGGTAGCGGCGACTGGGCATGGAGTCATTCATCAGCTGCTTATGCTGTCGAAGACTATACAACTGCAAGTGGTGAGACCAAATATCTATTAGCAGTTAAAGGAACTGATACGTTTGGAGGGCAAAGCGATACCTTCTGGGAAACCTACAAAATTTCTCAGAACTCAAGCACCAATGATTGGGAATTAGATTGGAGTGATGCCACATTCTCCTCATCGATTGGTAAAAAAGAATCGACCTTTGGTCAAGACATGGATGGTGGTGGAATATGGAGTTTATCTGCAGTAGAAGCCTTTGCTGTAACTGAAAGTGGCAATACTTATAGCGATCCAGATGGAAGCGTTACAGATACAAGTACCACAGGAATTACAGGAGTCACGTTAACAGCGGATGCTAATGGCGCTCTTTACATCAGCAAAGGAGAAAGCAATATAGCTATTGTTGACTCAAATGATGCTGCAGTTTCATTTGACTGGACTGATAGTTGGGGACCACAATCACACGCCTCAAAGGCATGGGCGGTAGAAGGAATTGATAGTGATAGCGATAGCACAATTGATAAGTACAAGTTGGCAGTTAAACATACCTTTGTTGATAAAGATACTTCTGCTTCTGAGACAGCGTGGGAGACAATTGAGATCGCAACAACTGGTCTTGTTGACTGGAACTCATCAACTTATGGAGATATTAAAATTCATGAGGCGGATATAAATCAAGATTTAGATAGTAGCGGAGCTGTTTGGAGTCTCTCTCAACAGCTGTCTGATCTCGATCAAATCTCAAATGACTCTAAAGGTGCACTTGGCTTCCTAGACGCAGATAAAAACCTCTATGTTTCATCTGGAGAGGGCGAAACCAAGCAACAAGTTCTGGATTATTCCGGGAGCATGATTTCTTTTAATGAATCAATAAGTAATTCAAACTTATCAAGAGAGAAAGAAGTGATTGGAGTAACTGATAAAACAATATCTGGTACTGATTACTATCAAATTTTAATTAAAGGCTCTGAGACGTTTGATAGCACAACAACAACCTTTTATGAAACAGTTAATATTAATTCCTCTACCTTAATTGTTGATTGGAGTTCAGCCTCAAAGTATGATGATCCATCAAAACTAGAAAGTTCCTTTCAAACTGACTTAGATGGAGATGGTTCCGTTAATACAATCAACTCCAGTTCAACAACAGCTGTTAGCACTGATAAAACTGGAGCCACTTTGCGGCAAACTACCGACGGTAGTTTATTTATTAAAGATGGCAATGAAACTATTCAAATTTCATCTGGGGATGGAGGTTATGTCGATTTTACGTTTACAGAATCATGGACTGGTGGTTCATTTTCTTCAGAAGCACTAGCTGTTCAGGGTATTGATAGCAACTCTGACAACACAGTTGATTATTATAAATTAGCGATAGAAGAAACAGCTACTTACGGTGATAATACTGACATCATATATAACATACTCAAGATTGATACTGCAGGTGTCATCGATTGGAGTGAACAGCAATTTAGAACATCGGCAGAATTAAATGAATCAGAATTTGATCAAGATTTAAATGCTGATGGTGAGACAAGCGTTGGATCAAGTTCGTCTGCTTCTGATACTTTTGCTGATAAAGTTACCACTTCAAATATTGATGCAGAGATTCTAGAAGAATTCCAGAACACAGCGCAATCAGATATCTTTGCAATTAGCAACGCCGATACCAATTCTAGTGATAGTGCCATTGAAATGTTTGTTAAAGGCGTTGATGGAAGTGGTAAAAGTGACTATGCGATGGAAGTTTCCGTCGTTCAAGAAGCTAGCGATGCAGTCTTAGGTAAGATTGCAAAAGATACAGGTATAGATAGTGGAGGCATTAAACCATTAACTGGTTTAATTGACTTTGAAGTCACGATCCCAGATTCAGACAATTACGGAAAAATCGTCTCCCTCTCTTGGGTTCTTCCTGATGATACGGAAGATCCAAAGTATATGAAAAAAGATACGGTAACAGGTGAATATTTTGAATTTACTTATGATGCTAAAACTGGAGAAGGAGCACAGTGGGACTCTACGACTAAGACCTTAACTGTTTCAGTACGAGATAATGGCCGATATGACTCTGATCCTACCCTCGGAAAGGTAAGAGACCCTGCCGTTATTACTGACTCATCTGGTTCAAGCATTGGAGAATATGACACCTTATCGTTAGATCACAATTGGCAAACCATTTCCTACGACAACACGTATTCTAATCCCGTTGTCATCATTAGTGACCCTACCTTTAATGGAGCCGATCCAGGAAATATAAGGTTGAGAAATGTGGGGACCACTTCCTTCCAGGTCAGATTTCAAGAACCCAACTACAAAGATGGACAACACATTACAGAACAAGCTTCCTATCTTGTCTTTGAATCTGGTAACTGGGAACTTTCGGATGGGACTCGGATCTCAGTCGGAACAACAACTTCTAATAAATTAAGTTCTGCCGGTTTTGAAACAATATCTTTTGACAACAGTTTTTCCAATACTCCTACCGTATTGAGCCAAGTCCAATCTTATAATGGAGGAGATTGGGTCACAACTCGTACTGACAGTATCACCAGCGAATCTTTTGCTGTGGCGATGCAGGAAGAAGAAAATCTCAATGGCGGAGTTCATGCGACAGAAACACTTGGTTGGCTTGCGATGGATTCGGGATCTGCCAATGATGGTGACACCCTTTTAGAAAGTGGATCCACCTCTGCTGTCTTTGACCATAACGGATCCTCCGAGTCGTTTAATGCCTCCTTCTCTTCTGCTCCTGCTCTGATTGCTAAACTCAGTTCTTACAATGGCGCAGATCCAGCCAACTTAAGAGTTACAAGCATTAGTTCTTCCGGCTTTAATGCTTTCGCAGCAGAAGAACAATCAAGCGATTCTGAACTTGGACATATCAACGAAAATGTTGCTTTCTTAGCTTTGAATG
>QCIH01000002.1 GCA_003216795.1 Prochlorococcus sp. AG-402-K16 | reverse complement strand
AATTTGTTATATACTTTTGAAATATTGAATTTATTAATTGGGATATTTTCTTTCATAATGAAATCATTTAATCTAGATTCAATTACTTCAGGGAAAACGATTTCACCGCCTGAATTAAAAGCATTATCACTTCTTCCAACAAATTTTAAGTATAAAGAATTATTTATTTGATTAATTTCACCTAAATCACTGGTTTGCCACCACCCATTTTTATTTTTGAAATTTTCAGTTTTTAAAGAGTCTATTTCGATTCCAATTCTGGCTGATTTTATCTCGATTAATCCTTGTCCGTTAATTCTTATTTTTGTATCAGGTAGTATTTCTCCAACATTTTTAAAACCCATTAAGAATTCTTTTGGTTTTAAACTCGTAACCATTGCTGCAGTTTCAGTTGAGCCGTAACAAGGTGCTAATTTTATTTTTTCTTGTATACATTGTTCTGCAGTTTCGTCTGAAATTGAAGCTCCACCGACCCAAATTAGATCAAAAATTTTTAGCCAACTAATTCCATCTTTTTGAGCTAAAAGTCTTTGTAATTGCGTAGGTACTAATGACGTAAGTAAGTGTTTTTTGTTTTTTTTAGATTTAATTGTAAAAAGTAAAAGTTCTCGAGTGTTTTTTATCAAATTAGGAGAAATATTAATACAATCACATCCCCAAGTTTGACTTCTAAAAATTGGCATTAATCCACTTATATGGTTCAGGGGTAAAGTATTTAAAATTAAGCAGTTTTGCAATTCAAATCCTTGCTCTATTAGCCATTGACCCGATGTAGCCGCAGATAATTTAAGATTATCTAAATGGTGAAAACATTGTCTCGGTTTTCCAGAACTCCCACTACTGTTTAAGATAATTGCCGGTCCATTTTCAGTAATTGAATCTAATACATCTTTGTCTTCATAAAATTTGTTTTTTACATAAATAATTTTATTCTCTCTAATTTTTTTAATAATTCTCTCTACAGATTGAGGTTCGTTATTTTCAACTTCAATAGTATGAATTTTATTTTTCATAGTTGAGCCCATATCTTTCTTGCGTCATTAAAAAATAGAAACGAATTAGGGAATTTATTCATTCCTAAACCAGGAACTTTTGGAGTTGGTCCTTGTAATTGTAGAGATGATAAATGATAAAGCCATCTCTTCCCTATACCAGTTTCAAATGAGGTACTTATAGATATTAAAGCTTTTTTATTTTCTAATTCTCTTAAAAGCTTAACTGGATTATTTTCTTGAGAAGGTCTTCTAATTTGCCAACCTTTCCACTCATCAATCAAAGTTGGAAATTTTAAAAGTGATTCGTCTAAGGCTACAGGGATTTTTTTGTTGAGTTCTGTCAGACCATCAATATCATCAGCACAGAGAGGTTGTTCTAACCAATCTATATTTTTGTTATCCTTCAAGATATCAGCCCATCTATTAGCTATCTCTCTTTCCCAAGAACCATTAGCATCTATTCTTAACTTAATATTATTGCCTATTTGGCTTAAAATTTCTTCTAAACTTGCTTCTTCCTCATGATTATTTTTTATTGCTACTTTCCATTTTATGGTTACTGATTTTCCAATGTTAGATTGTCTTTTTTTAATTTCATTTAGATCTGAAACCACATTTTCATGATTTAACAATATGGCTGTTTTATCAATTTCATCAAAGTAGTAGTTTTCTTTAAAAATTATTTTCCCATTTATTTCAGCGAATGCAGAATTTATTGCAGATTGAATGCATGGGTGAAAAATATTTATTTGCTCAGATAAATTAAATACTTCTAAATACTCAGGGATCATATCTAGTTGTTTCGCACACTTTTTTAAGTCTTCTTTATGAAGTGGTGAAACTTCTCCAAACCCAATTTTTTTTTCATTACTAGTTAATTTAATTATCCAACCCGATTTTTTAAGGTAAGTGATTTTAGAATTTTCTACTTTGGTAGATAACTTAAATCTATAAGATTTTTTTTGAAATATTAAGTTCATGTATTAAGCAAGTAATTAAATATTAATCCTGTGATTAAGCCAACTCCATTAAGAGTTTGAAATTTTATTGCTATGAATTTGCAATTTTTTATTGCACTAGGTTTTTTATATGAAGATCTTAATAAATTTATAAGTCTTATTGCTTGAGGAAAACTAATCAAATAAAGGATACAGAATACTGGAATAAATCCATTAACTATAGTGAAAAGTTGAAAAATATATATTGTAAAAATTATCCAAGGCACAAATTGAGAACCTTTTTTTGCCCCTATGCGAACTAAAGGTGAATTTTTACCATGCTTTTTATCTTCAGAAATTTGATGAAAATGAGAACAAAATAATACAAGAGTTGTTGCCAAGGAAGGTCCTGAACCAAGTAATAAAGAAACTTTCCATGGAATATCTTCGAAGTAAATATTAGACGGATTTAACGCAATTAAGACTGCAGAGTACGCAAAAGGTCCAAATGCAAGCCAGCATAATGGTTCTCCTAAACCTTGATAGCCCAATCTAAAAGGAGGACCTTGATATAAATATCCTAAGAAGCAGCAAGCTGCCACCAAAATAAAAATGTTTATACTTGTTGATACTGAAATAATTAAAATTATTAATAAACCAATAACTAAAGATGTATATGCAATAAATGAAATTATTTTTTTATTTTTTACAAGATTTACTATTGAATGGAATTTAAATTCATCGATTCCTGTTTCTGCGTCGTATAAATCATTAGTTAGATTTTCCCAAAGTAATATCAAAATTGCAGCTAAAGTAAATGAAATCAAATTATAAATTTTTACCTCTTCATATTGATTGATTAAGTAAGCCCCTGTTATTAAAACTGGAAGTATGGCAACAGAATAAAGAGGCCATTTTATTGCTTTTTTCCATAATTTTTTTTTATCTTCGTCCATTTTTAATTAACACGCAAAATTAGATAATTATTGAATGTAGTTTATAAATTGAGTTACATTTTTTACTTTATTGCATCATTTTTAGTTATTTTCAATAAGTAATGAAAAATGATTTAAACTTAACAGATTTTTTAAAAGATGTATTTTCCTCTTTCGATAAGAAAGTTGGAAATTCTGGATTAGTAAGTATTTGTGTTGAGATTCCTTCTATTGATTTATTTCAAGTTTATGAATTGTTAATAAATCAATATCCGTTTTCTTCATTTTGGGAGGAATCTGATGGCATTTCATATATAGCTTTCGAGAAGTGTAAATATGTTACTCTGGATGGCCCAAAAAGATTTGAGGTAGCAAAAGAGTTTAATTCTGAGAATTTTAAAAGTTTAATTAACTTAACTAATGAATCGCATAATTCTGCACTTTCAAAAATTATTTATTTATTTTCTTTCTCTGAAAATTTGAATAATAAGAATTTACCTTCAGATATCCCTAGTTTGGAAGCCATTTTGCCAAAAATATTAATTACTAAAAGTGGCAAGAATTGCTGGTTAAGAATCAATGGTCATGTTGAAGGTAAATCATCATTAAGAAGATTAATTGAAGAAATATGGACAATTAGAAATCAAGTTATTAATTCTGGCTCAGAATTAATAAAATCATCTGGCTTAAAAACTAGTTTTGATTCCCCGTTTATTGATGATTTCTCACGCTCCTTAGAAGCTTCTAAAACAAACATGAAAAAAGTAGTTAATAGAGGAATTCAATTAGTAGAGAAAGATATCCTCGAAAAGATAGTTTTAGCGAATAGGATTAAAATAAAACTTAAAAATAAATTAGATTTAGTAGAAATTTTAAAAAGATTTAAAAAGAAGCAACCAAATACATTTAGATACGTTTGGAAAAGGAATAGTAAGGATATTTTGTTTGGAGCATCTCCAGAAAAATTATTTTCTTTCTCTAAACCTAATTTAACTTTAGAGGCTCTTGCTGGAACTATCTCTACTAATTCAAATTTTAAGAAACTCCTAAAAAGTACTAAAGACTTAAAGGAACATAATTATGTAATACAACATTTGATTAAATCTTTAGAAGTTTCAAAAATAACAAACTTTAAAAAAAGTGATATCAAGGTAAATTCATTTGGAGATATTTCTCATTTGCAAACCCTCATTTTATCTAAAGTTGAAAATATTTGTCCTTTTGAATTGCTTAAAAACTTACATCCATCTCCAGCTGTTTGTGGATACCCAAAAAATGCAGCATTGGATTGGATAAACACTCTTGAGTCTTTCCCTAGAGGAAATTATGCTTCTCCAATGGGTTGGGTGGATTCATCAGGCAATGCTTCATTTCTTTTGGCAATAAGAGGCGCAAGATGTATTGAAGAAAATATTGAATTTACTGCAGGTTCAGGTATAGTTTCTGGCTCCGTTTTAGAGAAAGAAATAGATGAGATTAAATTAAAATTTGAATCTATAGTAAAACAGATATTTTGCGCTAAAAATCCTAGATAATTTCTACTAATTTTTCAATAACTTCCTCTGAAACATTTTTATTGGATAAATTTTCTATTTCTCTTAAACCTGTTGGACTGGTTACATTAATCTCGCTAAGCATTCCATTTATTACATCAATACCTACAAAAAATAAACCCTCATCTTTGAAGTGTTGAGATAATTCTGAGCAGATACTTTTTTCTTTTTCTGTTAATAATGTGGGTTCAGCCTTGCCTCCCATCGCTAAATTACTCCTAAAATCGCCTCCTTGAGGAATCCTATTTATTGATCCAATTGCTTCTCCGTTTACGATAATTACTCTTTTATCACCCTCTATGACTTCAGGAATAAATTTTTGCATCATAACGGGTAATTCTTCTTGAGAAGTGATTAATTCAATGATTGATTTAATTCCTGGAGAATTTTTATTTATTCTTATAACACCTTGGCCACCTTTTCCTCCAAGAGGTTTTATGACTACTTCATTATTTATATTTGCAAAATTAATAAGATCTTTTACCTTACTCGCAACTATTGTAGGTGCCATTAAGTGGCTGTATCTTAAAGCACCTAGCTTTTCATTCCACGCTCTTAACGATGAGGGTTTGTTAATTACTTTTACTCCTTTTCTTTCGGCAACTTCTAAAAGATGGGTTGCATATAAATAAGCCTCATTTACAGGAGGATCTTTTCTCATCCAAATGCAATTAAATTCGGCGAGAGGTATGCAATCATTCTCTTTGAAAGAAATCCACGGAATTACTTCAACTTTTACCGAAGATGCCCATACTTCATCACCTCTAGCTTCCAGGTCTTGAGGAGTACAACTCCAGATTTCAATATTTTTTTTTGATGATGCTTGCATTAAAGCAGCAGTTGAATCTTTTAAGGGATTTATATTTTTAATTGGATCTATTACGAATAGAAATTTCATAAGATCTAGTTTAATAATGCTTCTAATTTATTTTCATTTTCTAATGCGTAGAGATCATCGCAGCCTCCAATACCCTCATTATCTATAAATATTTGTGGTAATGTTCTTCTACCATCAGCTCTTTCAATCATCAATGCTCTGGCATCTTCGTCTCCATCTATTTTATATTCTGTAAAATTTACATTTTTTTTCTTGAGTAGTGATTTTGCTCGAATACAGAATGGGCAATATTGCCAAGTATAAATTTCAACTTTGGACATTTTTTTAAAATAATACTTAGTTTATACTATTAAACAAAAGTGCTTGTTAGATTATAAATAACGATAAAATTCTATTTTGATAGATATTACAGATTTCAAAAAAGATCTTTCGGAACTAACAGAGCGCCTGGGTAATGCTCAGGATTGTCTTTGACGTTCCAAGATTAAAAGCGAAAAGGAAAGAGTTAGAGCAAATTTCTGCTCAGCCTGAATTTTGGGAAAATCAAGAAGAAGCTAAAAAGCAAATGTTAATCCTTGATGATGTCAAAGCACAACTCGAATTGTTAGATAAATGGAAAACTTTTATTTCTGATGCTAATGCCTCTCTTGAGCTTTATTCTCTAGAACCCGAGGAGGAAATGATTTTAGAATCGCAGCTGGGATTAAAGAAATTAAGAGAGAATTTGGATAAATGGGAATTTGAAAGATTGTTATGTGGTGAATACGATAAGGAAGGAGCAGTAGTTTCTATTAACGCAGGTGCGGGTGGAACAGATGCGCAGGATTGGGTAGAGATATTATTAAGAATGTACTCAAGATGGGCCGATAATAATCAAATGAGCCTTGTCATTAATGAATTATCTCAAGGAGAAGAAGCAGGTATTAAAAGTGTAACGTTCGAAATTGATGGAAAATATGCATATGGCTATCTGCAACATGAAAAAGGAACTCATAGATTAGTAAGAATTTCTCCTTTCAATGCCAATGGCAAAAGACAAACCAGCTTTGCTGGGGTAGAGGTTATGCCAAAATTAGATGATAAAATTTCACTTGATATACCTGAAAAAGATTTAGAAATCACAACAAGTAGATCCGGTGGAGCTGGAGGACAAAATGTTAATAAAGTAGAAACAGCAGTGAGAATTGTTCATTTGCCTTCAGGGATTTCAGTAAGATGTACTCAAGAAAGATCTCAATTACAAAATAAAGAAAAAGCTATGTTACTTTTAAAGTCTAAACTATTAGTGATTGCTAAAGAACAACGAGCTGCTGAAGTCGCTGATATTAAAGGTGATATTGTGGAAGCTGCATGGGGCAATCAAATAAGAAATTATGTTTCCCATCCTTATCAAATGGTAAAAGATCTTAGGACTATGCAGGAGACTAACGAGTTAGATAGTGTTTTAGATGGTGGACTTGAACCATTTATTCATGAATTATTACGTATGAATATTTCTTCTAATGAATCACTTGAATAACCAATGGAAAATAAAAACGAAATTTTAGAAAAAAAAGTTTCTCCTCCAAGCTTTATAAAGCTTGCTATGAGAAATATGGTAAGGAAAGGCTCAAAAAGTATTTCTCATTTTTCAATAACCTTTCTAGTTTTAATTGGGATATTAATACTTGTGGCCACAATAGGTAAGCCCAATATTCCAGTTTAAGACTGTATGAAAGAAAAAATTATTTCTGAAATAAATTTAGATTTGGTTTTTCAATGTAATGATTTCTCTCAATTTTCAAATAAGTTAAAAGATACTAAAACTCATATTATTTTTGAATCTATTTTTTGGGAGAAAGTTTTTTTATCTTGGATAAATACGATATTAAAAAAAGAGGATTATGAATTACCAAATTATATTTTTGAAAAAAAATCTTTTTCATTAGGCTTACAGATAATATCTAATCAAGAAATTGCTTCTTTGAATAAGAAATGGATGCAAAAAAATGGTCCAACTGATGTTCTATCTTTTCCAATTATTTCTGATGAATCTCTAAATAATTTAGATCATATAGAGTTGGGAGATATTTTTATATCATTTGAGATGGCACTTGAGCAATCTTATGAATATAAACATTCAATCTATAGAGAGATGATCTGGTTGGCTAGTCATGGATTTTTACATCTTTTGGGATGGGAACATAATAATGAGCATGATTTAGAAAATATGTTAAATTTCCAAGAATATTTAATTACTCGATTAGATTAAAATCAATGGAAAAAAAAATAAACTATTTAGAAAATAGAAAAGAATCATACAAAACTTCTATTAATGTATTTATAAGTTTTAAGTATGCTTTCAGTGGTATTAGTTATGTATTAAAAACTTCAAGAAATTTTAAAATTCAATTAATTTTTGCAGTTACAAGTTTAATAATTGGTTTTTTACTCAAAATTAGTCTAAGTAATTATGTTATTTTGATTGCAACAATAATGTCTGTTTTAATATTAGAAATATTGAACACATCTATTGAATCAATCGTTGATTTAGTAGTAAAAAAAGAATTTAGTATTTTAGCTAAAATTTCAAAAGATACTTCTGCAGGAGCAGTATTATTAGCTTCCATCAATTCTGTTATTATTGCTGTATATATCTTTGTGCCTAAAATAAAGTTGTTATTTTAAATCCATATAAATATGTTTCTTGTTATTGATAATTACGATAGTTTTACTTATAACCTTGTTCAATATTTAGGAGAACTTTCAGTTGAGCATGAAATAACTAAAGAATTAATAGTTAAAAGAAATGATGAAATTACTCTAGAAGAAATTATCAAACTAAATCCTGGTGGAATTCTCTTATCTCCAGGTCCAGGTAATCCAGATCAATCTGGAATTTGTCTGCCAATTCTAAAAAAATTATCTAAAAATATTCCGACCTTGGGAGTTTGTTTAGGTCATCAAGCTTTGGCCCAAGCTTTTGGAGGTAAAGTTATAGTTGGGAAGGAACTTATGCATGGTAAGACATCTAAAATATTTCATAATCAAAAAGGATTGTTTAAAGATATCGAGACTCCATTTGTGGCTACTAGATATCATAGTCTTATAGTTGATTCAAGTTCTTTACCATCTTGTTTCGAAATAACTGCGACTTTAGAAGACTCAACAATTATGGCTATCTCTCATAAAGAATATAAACATTTACATGGGGTACAGTTCCATCCTGAAAGTGTGTTGACGCAATTTGGTCATAAATTAATTAGTAATTTTCTAAAAATGGCTGAACAAAAGTAAAATAAAAAAAAATTAATATTATGATTTCTCAAATTAAAAACTTTTTATTTTTGATATTAGTTAGCTCTTTTTTACCTACCTCATTATTGGCAAGGAACTTAGGAATAAAAAGTTTTGGACATAGTAGTTTTTTAATTACTAGTGCAGATAAATCTATTCTTATAAATCCCTTTAAAGCAATAGGTTGTGCAAGTAATTTAAAGGAGCCAAAAGAAGTCAACGTAGATTTTATTTTGGCTAGTTCTAGGCTTCCAGATGAAGGATATAACCCTAATGATCAATTAATGTTCGTTGACCCAGGAATCTATCAATTTGAGGATATTTTATTAAATGGAATTTCTGTACCACATGACAGAGTAGATGGAAGAAGATTTGGGATGGCAACTGTTTGGAGTTGGGAGCAGAATGATCTTAAAATTGTTCATATGGGAGGAGCTGCTGGTGATATTGATATAAACAGTGAAATTATTTTGTCTAGTCCAGATATATTGTTTATTTCAATTGGAGGAGGAATAAAATCTTACAATGGTAAAGAAGCTTCAAAAATAGTTAAGCTTCTAAAACCTAATGTAGTTATTCCTGTTCACTTTGAAAGCGGCAAAAAAATTAATAAAGAATGTGATTTCTCAAATGCTGATTTATTTATCGAAAATATGAAAGATTTTAAAGTAAAATATGTTGGAAAAGACTTTCAAATAAAACCTAAAAGAATCGATCAAAATACAATTTATATTTTCAGTAATTAATTTTTTAAATCTAATATCTTGTAATTGTCCCAGAAAAAAATCATTTGTTCTTTAGTTCCAATACTAACCCTTATAGAATTACCGATATCTTTTTTGTTTTCCATACTTCTAATAAGAATACCTTTTTCTCTCATCTGTTGTATTAAGATTTTAGGATCTTTTTTTGGCCAAATTAAGAAATAATTACCTCCACTAAAGTGAGTTCTGATTTTTGTTGATTTAAATTTATTTAAAATCCATTCCCTCGCCTTTTTTACTTCTAAAACATAATTATCAATATATGATTTGTCTTTAAGTGCTGCTAATGCAGCTGTTATAGCAAAGCTGTTTACATCATATGGTCCTGTAACTTTATTAATGTACTGAATTAAACTTTTATTGCCAAAAGTAAAACCTATTCTTAAACCGGCTAGACCTGCAGTTTTTGAAAGAGATTGGATTATTAGTATATTTTTATTCTTTTCAAAATCTATCGATTCAAGAAGACTATCTCCATTAAATTTTTCATATAGTTCATCAACAACTATTAATGAATCGTTATTGATATTGGCTAAATTAATTATTTCATGAGAGCTTAGAACAGTTCCTGTTGGATTATTTGGATTGCAAATAAATATTAACTTTGGATTATGCTTTATTATTTTTTCCCTAAATTCTTCGATCGGGAATAGAAAATTTTCTCCAATGTAAGAACAACTTATTTTTTTCATTCCTCGGATTTCTGCACAAGGAGAATAGTAACCAAAAGTTGGATTTGTGGTTAGAAATATCTGATCTTTTTCTCCAAAGCAATTGAAAATTGCATTTATTGCTGCATCTGCTCCATTGAAAATTCCGATTTCATCATTACCAAATTTTCTTGAATCAAGATATTTATCACATAAAAATTTTTTTAAAAAATTATATTCTGGATAAATTGATATCTCATCTAATTTTATCGCTTTTAATGCCTCTAAAACCTTAGGACTTGGACCTAAAGTATTTTCATTAAAGTCTAAGCGGAGTAAATTTCTTCTATTTTCTAAAGGTGCAGAGTAAGACTGCATATTTATTATTTCTTCTCTTGGTTTTGGGAAAAGATTATTTAATGGATCAAAATCATTCATTACATTCTTTCTAAAGTTTCAATTCCTAAAAGCTCTAAGCTTAATTTTAGTGTTTTTGCAGTTAGGTCACATAATTTAAGCCTAGAGATTTTTATATTTTTTTCTTCTTTGAGGATTGGAACTTGATCATAGAATCTATTAAAAGTCTGACATAGCTCAAACAGATAATTGCATAATCTATTTGGCATTAAGTCTTTTTCAATAGAAATTATGACTTCATCGAACCTAAGTAATTTTCTGATAAGTGTCCACTCAGATTTATGTTCATAATTTACGTACTGAAAATCTTTAGATTCATAAACAAAATCATTTTTTCTTTTAATTCCTAAAATTCTTACAAGTGTATATAACAAATAAGGAGCAGTATTACCATTAAGGGAAAGCATTTTATCAAAACTAAATTGATAATTAGTAATCCTATTTTGACTTAAATCTGCATACTTAACAGCTCCTAATCCAATAATTCTTGAAGTATTTGCTATAAACTCTTCGGTCTCATAACGATCTTCATCTTCTAATCTTTTCAATAAATCTTCTTTTGCTCTTCTAACTGCTTCATTTAATAAATCTTTTAGGCGTATTGTTTCACCTTCTCTTGTCTTTAGTTTTTTGCCATCAATTCCTTGAACTAACCCAAAAGGGACATGGTCTACTTGACAATTTTCTGGGATCCATTTTGCTTTTTTTGCAACTTGAAAAACTCCAGCAAAATGATTTGCTTGCCCATGATCAGTTACATAAATAATTCTTGAAGCATCATCGCCATTAGGAGGTTTATTGAATCTGTATCTTATAGCAGCAAGATCTGTGGTGGCATAATTAAAACCTCCATCTTTTTTTTGAATAATTAGCGGTAAAGGTTTGCCTTCTTTATTACTCATCCCATCTAAAAATACACATTTTGCTCCTTGATCTTCTACTAATATTTTTTCTAAATTCAAATCATCAATAACTGATTTTAAGAAGGGATTATAAAAAGATTCACCTCTTTCTTCTATTTTGATTTTTAAATTTTTATAGATTTCATCAAATTCTTTCCTTGATTGATCACATAATAATTTCCAAGCTTTAATCGATTTAATATCTCCACTTTGTAACTTAACTACTTCCTCTCTAGATCTTTTTTGGAATTCAGATTCGTTATCAAATCTTTTTTTTGATTCTTTATAAAATTCAACTAAATCACTTATCTTGATCTTTCCTATTTCTTCTAGATCATTTGAATATAAATCTTTGAGCTGAGTAATAAGCATGCCAAATTGTGTTCCCCAATCACCAACATGATTGAGTCTTAATACTTCATAACCTCTTAACTCGAAAATTCTAGATATTGAGTCACCTATTATTGTTGATCTTAAATGCCCTACATGCATTTCTTTAGCAATATTAGGGCTAGAAAAATCTACAATAACTTTAGTGGACAAACCACTATCTAAATCTTTTCTAATTAGAGGTATGCCAGCCCTATTGCATTGAATATTTGACTTAATTTCATTTATTAGAACCTCATCTTTTAATTTTATATTTATAAATCCAGGTCCAGCTATTTCTAGACTCTTACATAATTTTGCTATGCTTTTATTTTTATTTAAAAGGTTAATAAAATCATTAGAAATATCTCTTGGGTTCTTTTTATATATTTTAGATAAACTTAAACAAACATTACATTGATAATCACCAAATTCCTCTTTTGATGATTGTGTAATTAAATTCTTGCTAAGAATTGCGAATTCTTCTTTTTTATCATTTTTTTCAAGACTATCTAAAAGAGATTGTTCAAATTGTTTTGTTAATTCTTTAAAAATGATTAGCATTAATTATTCAATTATTTATCTATATGATTAATTAATATAACGCATACTCAAATCAATCCAATTACTTTTGGTGATTGAAGAACTTGTTGAAATCAAATCAATACCTTTTATTAGATATTTACTAATTTCTTGAGGGTTTATTCCAGAAACTTCTATTATCAAATTTTTATTGACTTCTTTTTGTAGACTATTAATTGATAACTCTCTTAATTCTTGAACGTTTTTTTTGATTATTTCAGGACTAAGTTCATCTAATAAGATACTATCCGCTCCTGCTAATACTGCTTCTTTTGCCTGATCGATATTCTCAGCTTCAATTATGATATGAGTTGTAAAAGGCGAATTTAGGCGAATATTTTGTACTGCATTCTTAAGATTATCTGTCCATGCAATATGATTTTCTTTGATCATAGCAGCATCGTATAATCCCATTCTATGATTCACCCCACCTCCGCATTTGAATGCATATTTTTCAAATATTCTTAAGCCAGGAGTCGTTTTCCTAGTATCTGCTAATTTTATATTTGTGCCTTCTAATTTATCTGTAAGATTCTTTGTATATGTTGATATTCCAGATAAATGCATTGCTAGATTTAAGCTGATCCTTTCACTAGCGAGTAAACTTTTTGAAGGCCCATATATTTCTAAGAGTTTTTGATCTTTAACAAATTTATCTCCATCAGAGATATTAAATTTTGGACTGATTTTTAAATCAATTTTTCTAAAAATTTCTTTTATAATTTCAACCCCGCAGAATATACCCTCTTCTTTTGCAATCCAATATGCATTACCATTCTCTTCTGTAATAGAGGAACTTGTAAGATCTCCCCTACCTATATCTTCATCGATCCAATTATCAATGATTTTACTTATTATTGGAGTATTTAAATCCACTAAACTAAGAAATAATTAATTAATAAAAATTAAACTGAAGTTAGAGAATTAACTATAGATCACTATGTAATTTAACTCAAATTTATTTACCAATACAAAACTTAGAAAAAATATTATCTAGAAGTTCCTCTGTTAATTCTTGTCCAGTTATTTTAGATAAGTTTTGAATGCCATCTCTCAGCTCAATTGATAACAAATCAAATGGCAATTTATTTTCAATTATTTCATCAGTATCATTTAAATTAGATAAGCAATCAGACAAATTTGTTAGATGTCTTTCGTTTAAAAATATATTGATATTTTCTACTTGTTTTAATCCGCATTTTTTTATAATTGTGTCTATTAATAATCTTTCACCATCATTATTCTTAATACTCATAAGAATTGTGTTTTTTAACTGATTTGAATTAATATTTTTGCAATCAATTAAATCTTTTTTATTACCCAAAATAGTAATTAATTTTTCTTTGGGAATTTCTTGTATTATTTTTTTGTCTTCTTCATTAAATCCTTCTTCAAGACTATAAATATAAATTATAAAATCTGACTCTTTTATTTTTCCAAAACTTTTTTTAATTCCAATACTTTCAATTTGTTCATGAGTTTCTCTTATGCCAGCAGTATCAATTATTTTCATTGGAATATCATTAATAGTTAAATTAACTTCAATAACATCTCTAGTTGTTCCAGGAATATTAGTTACGATTGCTTTCTCTTTTTTTGCAAGCAAATTTAATAAAGAGCTTTTACCAACATTTGTTTTACCTATAAGCGCAATGGATATTCCATTGTGAATATATGAATTTCTTTTTGCATTTTCTATTAGTAATTCTATTTTTTCTTTGACTTTTTTGATGTTTTTTAGATATTTGGTGTAATCAAAATCTGTGAAGTCTTCTTCAAAATCAACTCTCGCTTCTATTTCGCAAAGTTGATTTATAAGGTCATTTTTAATATCATTAATTTTTTTCTTTATTTCTCCTTGAATCCCACAAAAAGCTAACTCTGCTGATCTTGTATTACTTGCATTAATTAATTGATTAATCGACTCGGCTTGAGTAAGGTCTATTTTTCCATTAAGAAAAGCTCTTTGACTAAATTCTCCTGGGTTTGCAAGTCTAACTCTAGAATTACTAGATAATAATCTCTTTAGAACTTTATTTACTATGATAATTCCTCCATGGCAATGAAGTTCAACAACATCCTCTCCTGTGAAGCTATTTGGTGATTTCATCACTAAAATTAAAACCTCATCTATAAATTTATTTTGTTTATTTTCCTTAATAAAACCATGAAAAACTCTATGTGATTCCCATGCATATTTAGATTTAGTTTGAACAATCTTTTTGCAAGAATTTATTGAGTCTTTCCCTGATACTCTTATTATCGCAACTCCTCCTTTCCCTATACTTATAGCTGAAGCAATTGCGGCTATCGTATCTTCTGTAGTAACTATCGAATCCATCTCTCGCTTTGTTATGGATAATTAAGTAAGATTATCAAGAATTTTGAAATTTTCTTTCTGAATGAGATTTAAAAGAAATATTACCTGTAAAAAAATTCTATCATTATTTAAGAATCAGAATGGAAGTCCTTTCTTTAATGCTAAAGGTTTAGCTATAGGGGTATTTAGTGGCTGCTTTCCTTTTTTTGGGTTTCAGACTTTAATAGGGGTATTTTTCGCGAAAATAGCCAAGGGAAATATTGTTCTAGCTGCAGTTGGTACCTGGATAAGCAACCCTTTTACTTATGTTCCACTTTATTATTTTAATTATAAAGTTGGTTCGATTTTTTTAAATAATTCTTCTAATCAAGTTCTTGAAAAAAGTTTAGTTCTTGATGACTTATGGAAACAAGGTAGAATTTTTTCCCTTAAACTACTCTTAGGTTCATCTTGTGTAGGTATTATACTAGCTTTGATTTGCGGCAGTATTGTTTTCTTTATCTACAAGATAAAAAATAAAAAATAGATTGATCCGATTTTAAAATTAACTTTGTCCAACTCTGGCAATATCCAAAACATCTGCCATTGATTTAATTTGTTCAATTGTTTTGTGAAGTTGATTATAACTTTCAAGACCTACACAAAGATTTATAATAGCTGGTTTACCATAAGCAGTTTTAACATTGGCATCACTAACGTTTATGCCTTTATCAGATAACCGCATAAGAATATCTTTAAGAACTCCAACTCTATCAATTACTTCTATTCTTAGCTGAATTGGAAACTTATTTTCGCCAGTTTTATTATCTTGATTCCAACCGACAGGTAATCTTCTCTCTATTGGAATTGGTATTACATTTTCACAATCTTCCCTATGTATAGTTATCCCATGGTTGCCGAGCGACACAGTTCCGATAATATCCTCGCCTGGGAGTGGGGTACAGCATTTACCTATTCTGTAATCAAGACCTTCTATCCCTGAAATTGGTGATTTAGCAGCCGCATTAGATTTATTAGTGGATAAATTAGAATTACTTTTAAGAGATTTTGCTATTTCAGAGTCAGAAACATTTTTTACATCTTCTGTTTGTAATTTTATTTCTTCTCTTAGTCTGTTTAATACTTGATGCAAAGTCAAACCACCAAAACCAAGAGATGCAAGAAGGTCTTCAGTAGTTTTTAAATTGCATCGATTTGCAACTTTTTTCATGGCTTCACTAGAAAGTAATGATTCAAAACCGTTTCGACCTACTTCTTTTTCAAGTAAATCTCTACCTCTTTTAATTGTTTCATCACGATGGCTTTTCTTATACCATTGGCGGATTCTATTTTTAGCAGTTGGCGTAACTACAAAGTTTAGCCAATCCAAGCTTGGAGTAGCATTATTACTTGTCAAAATTTCTATGAAGTCACCATTTTGAAGTGCTGTAGATAATGGAGAGAGCTTTTCATTAATTCTTATTCCATTACAGTGATTTCCAACTTCAGAATGAATTCTGTAGGCGAAATCTATCGCGGTAGATCCTTTCCTTAAACCAACAACATCTCCTTTTGGAGTGATTACAAATACTTCTTCATCAAATAAATCTTCTTTAATTGAAGCTAAATAATCATTATGATCCCTTTCATTACCTTCTTGTTGCCATTCTACTAATTGTCTTAGCCAATTAAATCTCTCGGCATTACTTTTAGCAGGAGAACCACCCTCTTTGTATTGCCAATGAGCGGCAATACCATATTCAGCAATTTGATGCATCGAAGTAGTTCTAATTTGAACTTCAATAGGTCGATGTCTTCCAATCACAGAAGTGTGTAAGGACTGGTATCCATTTGGTTTTGGTAATCCTATATAGTCTTTAAATCTTCCTGGAATTGGTTTGAAAGTATCATGAACAACTGCTAAAGCTCTATAACAACTATCTGAATTGTTCACGATAATTCTTAGGGCAGCAACATCATAAATCTCGTGAAAATGCTTTTGTTGTCTTTCCATTTTGCTCCATATGCCATAAAGATGTTTTGGCCTTCCTGTTATTTCAAAATTTTTCAAACCGGCTGAAACCAAGTTTTCCTTCATAAGATTCAAAGTTACTTTTAATCTTTTTTCTCTATCACTTCTTTTAACAGCGATTTGATCTTTAAGATCTAGATATTCTTTAGGCTCCAGGAATTTAAAAGCTAAATCTTCTAATTCCCATTTAAATCTGTTTATTCCTAGTCGATTAGCTAATGGTGCATAAATCTCTCTTGTTTCTCTCGCTATTCTTAGTTTTTTCTCATCATTTAGCCATTCAATTGTTCTCATGTTATGAAGTCGATCTGCAAGTTTTACTAAGACAACTCTGATATCGCTGGCCATAGCCAAAAACATTTTCCTAAGATTTTCAGCTTGTGCTTCAGTCCTGTTGTTAAAGTGAATGCCGCCTAATTTTGTTACACCCTCTACAAGTATTTTTACTTCTAATCCAAAATTTGTTTCTATTTCGGATAAATCAATGCCAGTATCTTCAACAACATCATGTAAAAGGCCTGCAGCAATAACAGATGAACTAGCACCTATTTCTTTGAGGAGATTTGCAACAGCAACCGGGTGGATAATGTATGGCTCTCCGCTCGCTCGGAATTGTCCATCATGAGCTTTATAAGCAAGTTTAAAAGCCTTTACTATTAGGTTTTGATTCACATCATTTTCTTTATTTGCTTTGTCAAAATTATTAATATCTTTAAGAAGCCAATCGGGGATTTTTATTTGATAATTCAAAGATTCACTTTCATATTTTTTATTTTCAGGCAAAATAGTTTTGGAAACTTCAATTTCGTTTTTTTCTTTTGAATTTGCAGCTGCCTCGGACATTTTATATTGCTTTAGATGTATTTTATTTAGGTCTAGAAAAATTTGCTATAAATCATGGAAAAAAATAAAGAAAAAATTGTTGTAGTTAAAAATCTTACTGTTAAATATGGCCTAAAACAGCAACCTATTATCAAAAATTTTAATTTGGAAATAGATAGTGGAGATCATTTGGCCATAATAGGACCTTCTGGATGTGGAAAGACCACTTTTGCAAAAACAATAGTAAATATATTGCCTGAAAAGGCCACTTCTAAAGGTTATCTGTCAATTTCTAGTGTAGATCCTAGGAAAATAAATAACAAAGATGCACAATTATTTAGAAGAAAGAATTTTGGATTTATTTATCAAGACTCTATAAAAAAACTAAATCCGCTAATGAGAGTTGGGGATCATTTATATGAATTATTTAAAACACATGATCAAACTAAATCATCTATGGATATTAAAAAATTAGTAAGAGAAGTTTTTAAAAAAGTAGGAATTGAAGAAAGTAGACTTGATTCTTTCCCACATCAATTTAGCGGTGGAATGAGACAGAGAGTTTCTATAGCAATGGCACTTGCTTTGAAACCTAAATTATTAATAGCTGATGAACCTACAACAAGCTTAGATACCAAAACAAGTTTTGAAATTATGCGAGAAATAATTCATCTATGTAATGAATTTGATACAACTTTAATTTTAATTAGTCATGATATTAATCTTGCAGCAAAGTGGTGTAAAAAAGTTGCAATAATTAAAAAGGGATCGATTGTTGAAAAAGGAAATATATTAGATATTTTTCAATCACCAAAATCAGATATCGGGAAAAAGTTAGTAAACGCTTCAAAAATAGTATTAGAACCAAATACTAAAAATAATGTTCGAGATCAGGTCGTTCTAGAGGTAAATAACCTAAGACATTGGTATAAATTAAATTCTTCAATTTTCATTAATAAATGGAATAAGGCTTTAAATGAAGTTAGTTTCAAGTTATATGAGAATGAGACTCTTGGAATAGTTGGTTCTTCAGGAAGTGGTAAAAGTACATTATGTAGGGCTTTAATTGGACTTCTTAAAGTAAGAGGTGGTGAAATCAAAATTTATGATAAAAATCATGCATCGAAAAAAAATAAATCTTTTAAAAAGAACCATAAAGTGCAAATTATTTTTCAAGATCCTTTTTCAAGTTTGAACCCGAAAATGACAATTAAAAGTATTTTGGAAGATATATTTTTTATTCAAAAAATTTCAGATAAAAGAAAAATCGAAAAAGAAATAAAATTAATGTTTAGAAATTTGAATCTTCCTTTAAATAATGATTTTTTTAATTCTTATCCTAGCCAATTATCTGGTGGTCAATTGCAAAGAATTTCATTAGCCAGAGCGCTATTGTTGAAACCAAAAATTTTGATTTGTGATGAGAGCGTTAATATGTTGGATGCTTCAGTAAAAATAGAGATTCTTGAATTACTTAGAGTCTTGCAAGAAAAAATGAATTTAACGATTATCTTTATTACTCATGATTTGGGCATTGCTAAAAGATTTTGTGATAGGTTGCTAGTTATGAATCACGGAAAGATAGTTGATGAAGGAGAAAGTTCTACAATATTCACTAAAACTCAAAACAAGTATACAAAATCGCTTCTAAATTCCTCATTAAATCTCATTTAACTTTAAGAACACTGAGTAATTTTTGAAAATCTAATGGTAATTCTGATTCAAATATCATTTCTTTACCATTTATTGGATGTATAAGTCCAAGCTTAGTGGCGTGTAAAGCTTGGCCATTTAATTTACATGGTAGTTTTTTACATCTTCCATATAAAGGATCACCCACAATTGGATGATTAATGTGAGCGCAATGTACTCTTATTTGATGTGTTCGCCCCGTATCTAGTTTGAAACTCATTAATGAGTAATTGCCAAATCTTTCTTTTAATTTCCAATAGGTACAGGCATACCTTCCTGAAGTTTCTTCAACTACTTTATATTTCAATCTATTCAATTTATCTCTGCCAATGTGTCCCACTATTTGGCCTTCTTCAGAATTAGGTGCTCCATGAATTACTGCAATATATTCGCGTGATGCTATTTTTTCTTTAATTTGTTTCTGGAGATTTACTAATGCCTCTTGGCTTTTTGCAACCACCATACATCCGGAGGTATCTTTATCTAATCTGTGAACAATCCCAGGTCTTAGTTTCCCATTAATTCCAGGTAGATCTTTACAGTGAAAAAGTAATCCATTCACTAAAGTTCCAGATTTGTGTCCAGGGGCTGGATGAACTATGAGACCTGATCGTTTATTGATTACTATGATGTGCTCGTCTTCAAAAAGGATATTTAAATCCATTTTTTCAGGTTTCAAATAAATAAGAGGTTCTGGAGGAGGCATCCATATTTGAACATTGTCGCCATTTTTTAATGGGGTCTTTGCTTTCGCGGTCTTGTAATTTACAAGTACTAAACCTGAATTTATAAAATGTTGAATTCTTGCTCTACTTTGTTCTGGCCTTTTACTTACCAACCATCTGTCTAGCCTCATAGGAAGAGGTAGCTCATAAATAATTTCTATAAGCTCACCTTCTCCAATTCCGAAAGAATTTTGATTATTTAATTCCATAGTGGGACTTCTAAAGCAATTTTACCCAGCATTTGATTTCTATAATCTTCCAATAACTTATGAGACATTCTCCTTTTATCGCCTGAGGTATGTTTGGAAGCTGCTTCGTCTATCCAAGCAGAAGGACTCTTAAAGCCTTTTGCAATATCAACTCCATATCTATTAGATATTTGTTTAATTGAGATATTCGCATTTTTATCTTCGTTGAGAGTGGATATAACTTTGATAAATCCAATTGCGACACTCTCTATTTCATAAGCAGCTTCACCAATATCGTCACACAGTGCAAGATTAAGTGCTGATTTTTGATCTTCTAAATTTGGAGGTATAACACCAGGAGCATCTAGCAGATCTATACCACTTTCTAATTTTATCCATCTTAAATTACGAGTCACGCCTGCTTTCCGCGCGCTATCTACAACTCTTTTTTTTGCAATTCTATTAATTAATGCTGACTTTCCTACGTTTGGAAAACCAAGTGTAAGGGCTCTAATTGGCCTAATTCGCATTCCTCTAGAGAGTCTTCTATCGTCGATTGAGGACCTAGAATCTTTGGCTGACTTGCAAATTTCTTTAATACCTATTCCTCTTTTAGCATCACACCAAAGTGGATATTGATCTTTAGCATTAAACCATTTATTCCAACTATTTATTGTATGAGGGGATATCATGTCTGATCTGTTAATAACAAGAATATGTTTTTTATTATTTATCCATTTATTTAAATGTGGATGTCCTGTCGACAAAGGAATTCTTGCATCTCTAACTTCTATAACTAAATCTACTTTATTGATAACTTCAGATAATTTTTTTTCTGCTTTTGCGATATGGCCTGGGTACCATTGAATTTTGGGTATGTCCACTTCAATAAATCAAATAAAATTTTGTATTCCTTTTAGTTTTTATAAGTTTCAAAAGTATTTACTTCTAAATTTTAGTATAAATTTAATGACTAAAAAATTTTTATAATCGTTAATTCTTAAAATTTATTAAGGCATAGGTAACAGTAACTACTTTTTAACCCAATAAGCCCAAATTAACGTTAGGGTCTTAAGATTAAAAATTAAGCTTGTTTAATGTCAAAATTATCTCTTTCCAGTCTTGATAAGACAAATTTAGAAGGAAAAAAAGTTCTTGTAAGAGTAGATTTTAATGTTCCATTAAATGAAGATGGTCAAATAACCGACGATACGCGTATTCGTGCAGCGATCCCAACTATTGAATATCTTACTAATCATTCTTCAAAAGTTATTTTAGCTGCTCATTTTGGTAGGCCAAAGGGTCAGGTAAATGAAAAAATGAGATTAACTCCGGTAGCTGCAAGATTAAGTGAATTATTGGGGCAAAATGTTGCTCTTACTAACAGTTGTATTGGTGATGAAGCAGTTGCAGAATCAAACAGCTTATCTAATGGAGATGTTCTTTTACTTGAAAATGTTCGTTTTTTTGGTGAAGAGGAAAAGAACGATCTGGAGTTTGCTAAAAAATTAGCGTCACATGCAGATATGTATGTAAATGATGCTTTCGGTGCTGCTCATAGAGCTCATGCTTCAACTCAAGGTGTTACTAATTATTTAAGTCCCTCAGTAGCTGGATTTCTTTTAGAAAAAGAATTGAAATATTTACAAGGAGCAATAGATTCTCCAAAGCGTCCATTGGCAGCAATAGTTGGAGGATCAAAGGTTAGTAGCAAAATAGGAGTACTTGATTCTTTACTAGATAAGTGTGACAAAATCATGATTGGTGGAGGCATGATTTTTACTTTTTATAAAGCTAGAGGTTTAGATGTTGGAAAGAGCCTTGTAGAAGAAGATAAACTTGAGCTTGCCAAGGATTTAGAAGCAAAAGCAAAAGCAAAAGGAGTCGAATTATTATTACCTACGGATGTTGTTTTAGCTAATGAATTTTCGCCTGACGCCGAAAGTAAAATATCTCAAATTGATTCAATTAGTGGAGATTGGATGGGTCTCGATATTGGTCCAGATTCCATTAAAGTTTTTCAGAATGCTCTTGCAGAATGTAAGACAATAATCTGGAATGGGCCAATGGGAGTTTTCGAATTTGATAAATTTGCAGAAGGTACAAATGCTATAGCCACTACCCTTGCGGACTTAAGTGCTTTTTCTGAAGTTTGTACAATAATTGGCGGTGGAGATTCAGTTGCAGCAGTTGAAAAAGCAGGATTAGCTGAGAAAATGTCTCATATATCTACTGGAGGTGGCGCAAGTTTGGAACTTTTAGAAGGTAAAACCTTACCTGGTGTAGCTGCTTTAAACGACGCTTAGGCTATATTTTATCAACAATATCAATACTCTTTGTGAAAGTAATCATTCCTTCAGGGTGAGCTATGATTCCGGACCAAATTTGTATCCCTGGTTTTGAAGGGGCTCTTGTCATTTTAAAAATCCCCCCAGATGCTAATGGTTCCAATAATATTTCTTGTTCAAAAAATGAATTTACTTGATGAGGTTTAATTGCTCCAGCGATGATCACTTCTTCAAGTGGCTTATTTAGGATTATATCGATATCGTATTTTGAACCAGTAAGAACTTTGTTAGGGATTTTAAAACTAATATCTATCTTCTTATCATCATTCCTTATTGTTGTGAATAAATTTTTAATGGTACCTTCATCAATTTCTCCATTTAGAACTGAAAAAACATAATCAAAATTTGATTCGAGTCTATGCATTTCTCCATTAACTATTTTTCTTCCTGAAACTTTTATTCTCAATATTTCTTTATTTGGAATATTTGACTCTAATCTTTTGATTTTCCATTTGCTATCAGGAAAATCATTGATAATTTTTAAGAACTGTTTTGGTATATTTTGGTTTTCATCATTTCTAAAATTTTTTCTAATAGACTCTAAGTCTCTCTTATTTAACGAGGTTTCTAAATTTCTTATAAAATCAACTTTTAAAGTTTGCGTTATTGCTGAATAAGGGAGAATGAGATAAATAAATAAGTAGAGAGGCAATCCTATTTTTCTGAATAAGTTTAAATTCAACATATTTATCATTTATTATTTTCATTCTACTAATTTAAGTTTTTATGTCTAAAAAAAATAATTTATTAGTTGCAGCTAGTGGAACAGGAGGCCATATTTTTCCAGCTTTAGCAGTTTCTAAAGAGGTAGAAGATGATTGGAATATTCATTGGTTGGGTATTCAGCAAAGACTTGATGCGAATTTTATTCCCCAAAAATATAATTTGAAGACTTTGAATATAAAGACACCAAGAAAAAATATTTTTTTGTTTTATCAATATATAAAAATTTTAATGTCAACTTTCCAAATAATTAGGATCTTAAAAGAAAAAAAAATTAAATTGGTTTTTACGACTGGAGGATATATATCTGCCCCTACTATTGTTGCTTCAAAACTTCTCAGGATACCTGTCATTATTCATGAGTCAAATTTAATTCCAGGAATGGTCACTAAATATTTTGGTTTTTTGTGTAACTATGTTTTTCTAGGATTTAATAAAACAAATTCTTATTTAAGAAATTGTAAAACTATTTTCACTGGGACTCCTTTAAGAGATCAATTCTATAAATCCCATCCCGTGCCAGAATGGGTCCCAAAAGGACAAGGACCTCTTTTGATTGTTATGGGGGGTAGCCAAGGAGCAAAAGCTATAAATCAAATTCTTAAAGAATCTCTTGAATTTTTAATGAAAAAACAGTTTCGGATAGTTCATATTATTGGCGAATGTAATCAACAATCCTTCAATTTAAAAAATTCCAATAATTATGTTCAAAAGAAATTTACTAATGAAATCGCAGCTTTGATGCAAAACTGTGATCTTGTAATATCGAGATCTGGTGCAGGAACAATAAATGAACTTATAGAAACTGAGAAACCTTCAATTTTAATTCCATTTCCTTACTCTAAAAATAATCACCAGGAGAAAAATGCAATGATTCTTGCTGAAAGTGGAGGCTCAGTTTTAATGAATCAAAGTAAAATTTCTAAAGAAGTTTTTGAAGAAACTATAGAAAGAATTTTTAAGAGAAAATCAAAAAACGGAAAATATTACTTTGAAATTTTAGATATTATGAAGAAGAACATGGAAAATAATAATAAAATCAAATCTAAAATTGAGATTAGAAAATTTTTTAATTATTTTTTAAAGGAATTATGAATTTCTTTACATAAAAGAGTGTTATTTTTCCTATTCTGCAAACTTATTCTTGCCCATTTTTCATCCAGAAATCTAAATGAAGTACATTCTCTAAGCAATATTCCCTTATTTTCTAAGTATTTTATATTAGGCGACAAGGATTTTTTACTTTCTATTAAAAAAAAGTTGGTTGAAGAGTTATGAACTTTAAGATTCTCTATTTTTGATAATTTATCAAATACTCTTTTTTTTTCAATATTTATCCAGCTGTGAATCTGTTTTGTCCACTTTTCATAGAATTTCTTATTACTTAGTAGATCAATTCCGGCTTTGATAGAAAATGAATTTAAAGGCCAAGGATCTCTATTGATTTCCCATTGTTTTAGTATTTTCGATGAGCCAATAACGTAACCTAATCTAAGACCAGGAATATTGAAGATTTTGGTCAAGCTTCTCAAGACTAATAAATTGTCAAATCTTTGGGTTAATGGTATTAAAGATTCTTTCTCTCCATTAGGTGTTATCGATAAGAAAGCTTCATCACAGATAACTAACTTATATTTTTTTACAACTTCCTCCAATGAATTCTTTTCCCATAATTGGCCGGTTGGGTTATGTGGATTTGTTATCCAAATAACATCACCTTTTGGATGCAGCGGAAATGATTGAGGAAAAAAATCATTCCAGTTTTTTGGTAATTCGCAATGTATAAAATTGCCATTCCAACAATTTAAAGATCTTTCATAATCAACAAATGATGGAGAAGGAATACAACTTATTCCAAATTTGGATGCTTCATAACCTGCCCAGGTTATTAGTTCAGATGCTCCATTTCCAGGCAATATATTGTCTGGATTTATCCCATGAAACTTACCGATTATTTCTTTCAGATCATTCAAGTTTCTTTCTGGGTAATATCTAAATCCAAGATTTTTAATTCCAGCATTTAATGAATCTATTAGTATTTGAGGTGGATCAAAGGGTACTAAAGAGGCACTTGCGTCAATGATTTCAGAGGGTAATAAATTTAATTTTTTTGCATTTGCATACACATTTCCTCCATGCTTTAAGTTTGATATTTGCATGGCTAATGTTGAGTAATCTTAGTTTTCGGTTTTTTCATTATTCATTTTCTAATTTTTATTTAACCCATTTTAAATCTGATCCAATGGCCTCTTTTATACTAGATAATTGATGTTTATTGAGTTGTTTTAAAATCCCTTCAAGTATATTGGGGACTAATTGTGGCCCCTTATATATCCATCCGGTATAAAGTTGAATTAATGATGCCCCAGAACAAATTCTTTCCCAAGCCGACTCTGGACTATCTATTCCGCCAACGCCAATTAAAATAATCTTTTTATCAATATTATGAATATGTTTTATTATTTGATTTGCTTTTTTTTGCAGAGGCTTTCCACTTAATCCTCCATTTTCTTCAGAAAGTAATAATCCTGTTTGCCTGATCTTCCTATTTTCAAGACCTAATCTATCTATGCTGGTGTTAGTAGCAATTATCCCATCGATATTTTCATCAATTATTAACTGGCAAATATCTTCAATATCTTTAAGGCTTAAATCTGGCGCAATTTTTACAAATAATGGCGGACAATTAGGTAAGTTTTTAATTTCTCTAAGAAGTTCTTTTAGAAGAATCGGATCTTGCAACTTTCTTAGTCCTTCAGTATTTGGAGAACTTACGTTTATTGCTGCATAATCACAATATGGAATTAATAATTTTAGAGAAGTTAAATAATCATCTTTTGCTTGAGATAAATCCGTAATTTTAGACTTGCCAAAATTTATCCCTAAACAAATATTCTTTCTATTTTTTTTACACTCAATTCCTTGTTCTACAAAGTTTTTAACTAGATTTTCAGCACCATTGTTATTAAAACCCATTCTATTTAATGCTGCTTCTTCCTCAGCTAATCTAAACAACCTTGGTTTGGGATTTCCACTCTGAGCAAATTTGGTTACTGTACCAAGTTCGGCAAATCCAAAACCAAAATCTTTCCATACATTTGCAGCATTTCCATTTTTGTCAAAACCCGCAGCTAAACCAATTGGATTACAAAAATTTATACCACATATGCTCTGAGATAACCTTTTATCAACTATTGAAAATTCTTCATTTAGATTTTTTAAGATAGATGAAAATATAGGCCAATTATATTTTCTTGAACTGAATGATAAAAGGCTAAGAGATAAATTAGTTAAATATTCTGCATCAATTCCAGAGTCTCTTTTTAATACAGGGGTAATCAAGTTTTTATAAAGATTTTTAAATACCCCTTTCTGTTCATTCATAAAAAATTAGGCTTCTTTTTTTTCTATTATCCAATATTTTTTATCTTTAGGAATCAATCTCCAATTACGCCATTCAAAAAGTGAATATAGTTTGATCTTTAAGTGGTTTTCTTCACCTAATAAGATGCTTAGTTCAGGTGAACTTAACAAATACTTTTTGTCGGCAAATTTTTGAATTAATTCATTCCTTGAAAATAATTCCTGAATTTCTGAGGGTGCATTTTTTTCAAAAAATTCTACTGAAGATTCAGATTCTTTTGAGTTACTTCTAAGAGATATACCTTTGCGATAATTGGTCGCGATTTTATCTACCCTATCATTTTGTTTGTCACCGCTATGGCCTTTAACATATTCCATTTCAAGACCATTAATTCTTAATTGATCAATTTTTTGCCATAAATCAAGATTTTGAACTGATTTTCCTGAGCTTGTTTTCCATCCATTTCTCTTCCAATTAATAATCCATTTTGTATAACCTTCTATGACATATTTACTATCAGTTCTTAATTTAAAGTTTTCTTTTAATTTATAGGTTTTTAATTTCTCAAGTGTTTTTATGGCAGCAGTGAGTTCCATTCTGTTATTAGTAGTATTTTGCTCGGAACCACCTATTTCTAATTCACTTTTGTCATCAAAAATTATTAGACCACCCCAACCACCTGGACCTGGATTACCACTGCAGGCTCCATCTGTTGCAGCTTCAATTGCAATACTATCAATATTCATAATTTTTGAAGCCGATATGAATTCTATCGGCTTGAAAAAATATTCTCTTACTTAAGTGTAACCTTACCGCCAGCTTCTTCAATCTCTTTCTTTAAAGATTCAGCATCTGCTTTAGCAATTCCTTCTTTTACTGTTTTTGGTGCAGATTCAACAAGTGCTTTTGCATCGCCAAGACCTAGACCAGTTGCATTTCTTACAACCTTAAGTACTTTGATTTTTGCAGCTGCATCAAAGCTTTCGAGAACTACATCAAATTCAGTTTTTTCTTCAGCAGCGCCACCATCTGCGTCACCGCCAGCTGCTCCTGGAGCTGCCATTACTACACCTGCAGAAGCTGCAGCAGATACACCAAAAGCCTCTTCAATTTGCTTTACAAGCTCAGATGCTTCTAAAAGTGATAGAGATTTTAATGATTCAAGAATTTCTTCAGTTTTTGCGGACATTTTCTTAAAAGTTAATTAGGTTTTGAATTTAGGATTCTGATTTTTCAGAATGTTGTTTAAGTGATCTAGCAAGTCCAGAAGGTACTTCATTAATAGAGATCGCAATTTTTGTTGCAACGCCATTAAGAGCGCCAGCAATTTTTGCCATCAATACTTCTTTAGATGGAAGACTTGCAATTTCTTTTATTTCAGAATCGCTTAGAAGTCTGCCTTCAAATAAAGCTCCTTTGGTTTCGGATTTTTTGGTGTCTTTTTGAAAAGATTGGATAGCTTTTACAGCACCACCAACATCTTCTTTGATTAAGACAAAAGCATTTGTTCCGGTCAGTAAAGATTCAAGATCGTTCCAATTACTATCTCCATCAATAGCTTTACGCATTAATGAATTTTTAGTAACTTTGCAAATGCCATTAGTTGTTTGCAATCTAGATCGCAAATCTGACATCTCTTTGATAGTTAAACCTTTATAGTCAAGAACCACAGCCATTTCCGAGTCGTTTAATAGAGATTTAATCTCAGTAACGATTTGTTGCTTATTCTCTAGTGTTCGGCCCATTGATGTTTTTTGGATCGTAATTTAGGGAGAGCAGGAAATGCGGCAAAGTCCTTTTAAAGAGGCCGCTTTTATTAGATCCAAAAAGAAATAATTTAAGACGAGTCCTCGGTAGGAATTAAAAATTTAGAATAACTAAATCAACCTACTTTCTTTGGCCGTATTATTGCAATTTAAATTATACTATAAAGTGTTAACCTTCAGGTTGGTAATCTTGTACAGCATTTATATCTACTTGAACTGAAGGCCCCATTGTTGAAGTTACATAAAAAGTTTTCCAATACTTTCCCTTAGCTCCACTTGGTTTATTTTTATCAATTGATTCTTGTAAGGTTTTTAAGTTGTCAAATAGAGCCTCTTTAGTGAAACTTGCTTTTCCAAAGCGGACATGAACGATTCCAGCCTTATCTGCTCTAAATTCGAGCTTACCAGCTTTGAATTCTTTTATTGCATTAGCAATGTCATTAGTTACTGTCCCAGCTTTAGGATTAGGCATTAAACCTCTAGGCCCTAAAACTCTTCCTAATTTTGCAACCTTTGGCATCATATCTGGAGTTGCGATAAGTAGATCAAACTCCATATTTCCTTTGTTGATGCTTTCCACAAGATCTTCTTCGCCAAATAAATCTGCACCAGCAGCCTTAGCTTTCGATACATTCTCACCGCTTGTAATTACTGCAATTTTGATGCTTTGGCCAGTACCATGTGGTAACGCAACAGTGGTCCTTAATTGTTGATCAGTATATTTTGGATCAATACCTAAACGTATATGAGCTTCAATAGTTTCATCAAATTTTGCATTAGCATTTTCCTTAATAATACTAAGAGCTTCAAGTGGAGCGTAAATGCGATCTTCTATCTTTGTTGATAGAGCAGCCATTCTTTTGGATAGTTTTTTCATAATAATATTGGGTGCAAACGGTTATTAACTAACCTCCCCTAAAAAGTGAGAAATTTTGTATTGAACTCAATCAGTGATAGAGACGCCCATATTACGAGCAGTACCCTCAATTACTTTCATTGCTGATTCAACACTAGAACAGTTTAGATCAGGAAGCTTAGTTTTGGCTATTTCTTCTAATTGAGCTTTACTTATATTTCCAACAGAGCCTTTTGCGGATTCACCTGATCCTTTCTCTATACCAGCTGCTTTTGTTATTAAGACGGAAGCAGGGGGTGTTTTTGTGATAAAAGTAAAGCTTCTATCTTCAAAAACAGAAATCTCGACTGGAATTACAAAACCTGCTTTATCTTGTGTCCTTGCGTTGTATTCTTTGCAAAAAGCCATGATATTGACACCATGTTGTCCTAAAGCTGGCCCTACAGGAGGAGCAGGATTTGCTTTGCCTGCTTGTAGAGCAAGCTTGATAACTGCAACAATTTTTTTTGCCATTAGATTAGAGAATTTAAGCTGAAGTAGAAAATCATAATTTTACTCGATAAACAAGAATAATTAGAAATTAATTTTGTTTATTGATTTGGGAGAATTCTAATTCTACAGGAGTCTCGCGCCCAAATATTGAAAGTAATGCTTTTAATTTATTTCTTTCTCCGGAAACTTCTATAACTTCTCCCTGGAAATCCTTGAATGGACCACTAGTTACAATGATTCTATCTTTTTCTTCAATATCTAACTTGATCACAGCTTTTTTCTCTGATGCGCGCTTAAAGATTCTATTAACTTCTTGTCTTGATAATGGTCGAGGTTTGATATGACCTCGCGATCTTCCGCTGCCTCTACCATCTTCAGCGCCGACAAAGTTAATTACATTTGGAGTACTTTTAACAGCCATCATTGTATCTTCATCCAAAATCATTCTTACGAGGACATAGCCTGGGAAAACTTTTTCTTCAGTAGTTTGTCTGCTTCCATCTTTTTTTAATTTAATTCCTGGAGTTTGGGGAATTTCAATTTCAATGATTCTATTATTAACGCCTAAAGTTACTGATCTCTGCTCAAGAGTCGCTTTTACTTTTTTTTCACAGCTTGAGGCTACTTGAACTGCATACCATCTTGCGATACTTGTATTTGCTTTTGAAGAAGCAAGGTTTGTAGTTAATTCATTACTCATTTTTATGGAAGCTTAATTAAGGTCTTTATTAATGGATATTCGGGAGATAATTCAACCAAAAATTTGCGAGGCTGCCCATCCATAGAATCTGCTAACAGAAGCAATGGCTGCTGCAGAAAAAGATACCATAATTATAACCGCTACAGATTCGCTAAAAAGTTGTTGTTTGTTAGGCCACACGACAAGTTTAAGCTCATCATAGGTAGATCTAAAAAAATTATTCTTTTTTTTAGGCTCTTCAACTTCAGGAGAATCCTTTTTTAGAGGTTCTTTATTAGTAGTAGGACTTGTCACAAAATTTTTTTTGAAATTAAGCTTTACGCTTTAATTTTTATTTTAGCTTATTGATTTACTCCTCAGCTAGGTTTGAAAACGATCTCATCTTTTTTAGCAGCGTTAAGTTTAATTGTTATATTTTTTTTGTTTTTGAAGTTATCTTCTAAAAGTTTTGCAGCCAAGGGATTTTCTATTTGTCTTCTAAGTTCCCTGCTAAGTGGCCTAGCACCATATTCAGGTTCGTAAGAATCGTTTGCAATTTTATTAATAACTTTTTTGTCTATAGCGATATTGATTTCCTGTTCAAGTAGTAGGTTTTTTAAATCTTCTGTTTGTAAAATTATTATTTTTTGAAGTTCATCAATAGATAATGGATTAAACTTTACTACTTCGTCAATTCTATTTAAAAATTCAGGTCTAAAAATTGAAGACAATGAATTAATAATGGAATCATCTAAGGTTTGTTGGTCTTTTTCTGATTTCCCCTCGCTTTTAGATATCTTTAGTGAATACTCCAGTATAGATTTACCAGCTAGGTTGCTTGTCATGATGATTACGGTATTTTTGAAGTCTACTGTCCTTCCTTGAGAGTCCGTTAATCTTCCTTCATCTAATACTTGTAAAAGGATATTAAAAACTTCTGAATGTGCTTTTTCTATCTCATCAAGAAGTATTACTGAATAGGGTTTGCGTCTTACAGCTTCAGTTAATTGACCTCCTTCTTCATAACCAACATAACCTGGAGGGGCTCCCAAAAGTCTTGCTACGGCATTCTTCTCCATATATTCACTCATGTCTAATCTTAAAAGTGCGTCTTCTTCATCAAATAAAGCTGTTGCTAGAGATTTTGCTAATTCTGTTTTACCAACACCTGTAGGACCCATAAATAAAAAAGATCCAATAGGTCTTTTAGGGCTTTTCATGCCAACGCGAGCTCTTCTAATTGCTGCAGAAACAGCTTCTATAGCTTTTTCTTGTCCAATAACTTTTTCACTTAGTTCTGTTTCTAGATTGACTAATTTCTTACGTTCATTTGAAACTACTTTAGAAATTGGAATACCTGTAATTTTTGAGACAACATCAGCAATATCATCAGGTTCAACTTGATATTTAAAAGGGAAATTTCTATTTTTCTTTATTTTATTAAAGTTCTCTTCAAGTTTTTGTATGTCATTTTCTATTTCACTTAACTCTTCTTCAAGCTTTTCTAAATAATCTAGATCATTTTCAATTCCGCGATTTGATTTATCTTTAATTTGTTTGGTTAGCTTATCTTCTTCTTTCATTAAAATAGATAATTCCTCCATTTCTTCACGTAAATTGTTCCAATTTTCCAAAAGAACGTTCAATTTTGCCTCTGATTGTTGTCTATTATTCAATAGTTTTTCTTGAGCTTCGATATTTTCTCCTTTCAAATTATTCAATTTTTCATCAATAGCATTAAGTTTGTTTTCTTGTTGGAGAATGATTTGAGGCATATTATTAGACTCGATTTTCAACTGTGCAGCTGCTTCATCAATTAAATCTATTGCACTATCAGGGAGACATTTATCGCTGATGTATCTATCAGCCAATTTTGCAGAATAGTTTACAGCCTCTTCAGAAATTTTTATGCCATGATGTGATTCATATTTCTTTTTGATCCCTTGTAATATTTTTGCGCTTAATTCTACTGAAGGTTCATTAACAGCTATCTTTTGAAAGCAATTATTTAATGCCTGATCTTTTTCAATAGTTTCACGAAATTTCTCAGGTGTTGTTGTACCGATACATCTAAGTTCTCCTTCAGCTAGTAAAGGTTTTAAGATATTACTGATGTCGGTAGAAGATCTGTCAGAACTTAATATTGAGTGAATTTCATCAATAAATAGAATCATTCCTTGGTTTGGATTATTTAATTCCTGCATTATTAAGCTTAGTCTTTCCTCTAGTTGACCTCTAAATTTTGTCCCAGAAACTAATGCACCTAAGTCAAGTGAAATAATTTTTAAGTCCTTTAAAGTATCAGGAACTTTTTTATCTACAATTAATTGTGCAAGTAGTTTTGCAATTGAGGTTTTACCAACTCCAGAATTGCCAATGAGTATAGGGTTATTTTTGTTTCTTCTGCAGAGTACCCTCATTAAATTATTGATCTCATTTTCTCTTCCTAAAACGGGATCCAGTAAGCCTTTTTTAGCTGATTCTGTTAAATCTTTTCCATAAATTGAAAGAGCATTTTCATCTTTTCCAACTTGTTTTTTGCTTTCAATTTGAAGTTCACTTTTCGGTAATGGAACAATAGCTTTTTTAAATTTTTCTTCTTTTACAAAAGTCTCTTTAGTCTCGTTGTTTGATTCAAAATTAGATTGATTATTTATTTCAATTACATTCCCATAATTAAAAGAATCTTTTGATTGATTAATATTTGGATAAAACTTTAATTCTTCCTCTAATTTTTCCATTGAAAGGTTTCCTTCTTCAAAAACATAATTTCCAATTCTTAAATCTCTTCCAAGAGCAATTAGTAAATGAGGGATTTCTATTAATCTTGATCCCCACTGAGTTTTAATCTGATTCGCGTTATCTAATAAAATTTCTAAATCTTCTCCGATAGTAAAAATATCTGACTCATTTGTTGGTGTCTCTTCTAAAAAATCTTCTGTTATGTCTAAAACTGTATTTTGGTCGATTGATAATTTTTCAATGAAGGCAAAGAATTCACTTGATGAGAACAATGTATGAATTATGTGTTCAATATTAAATTCGCTATGATCCCATTTTTTTGCGGTTTCTTCCCCTAATAAAAGAAGATTCCAACTAATATCGCTAAATAGTTCAGGACTGGATGTAAGTGTTTCTCTCATAAACTATAAAAACTATAGTTGATTATTAATTAATATTCTAAATAGGATCTGCATTAATAATCATCCAATAATTTTCAAATTGTAAGATGAATTTGAAAATTATTAATTAGATGAGAGGATTTGCGGGGACTTTAGAATTTAAAAAAACGTTACATAATATCTAAGCTCTTATAAAAATAAGAATTATAGTTGGTTAACAAATATATTTCAGATATTAGCCAAATAGTTCAGCTATTAATAGGATTTAAATAGTAATAATTAAATTGTGAAAGAAACTATTGATTTTCTTATTGATACTGTTGAAGCAAGGCAAGTCCTTGATTCAAGAGGTAATCCAACTGTAGAGGCAGAAGTATTTTTGGAATGTGGTGCAAGTGGTAGAGCAATTGTTCCCAGCGGAGCTAGCACTGGTGCTCATGAGGCACATGAATTAAGAGATGGTGGCTCGAAATATATGGGAAAAGGCGTTTTGAATGCTGTTAATAAAATTCATGAAACAATATCGCCGGCTTTATGTGGTTTGTCATCTTTAGATCAAACTGCAGTAGATAAATTAATGATTGAAATTGATGGAACTCCTAATAAGTCTAACCTTGGAGCAAATTCAATCCTTGCAGTAAGTCTTGCAAATGCTAGAGCATCAGCAAATGCTTTAGACATTCCCCTATATAGATATCTTGGAGATCCATTATCCAATCTTCTTCCAGTCCCATTAATGAATGTAATAAATGGTGGTGCTCATGCACCAAATAGTCTTGATTTTCAGGAATTTATGCTTGTTCCACATGGAGTTAATAATTTCAGTGAATCATTAAGAATGGGTACTGAAATTTTTCACTCATTAAAATCATTACTTGATCAAAAAGGTCTATCTACTGCTGTAGGTGATGAGGGTGGATTTGCCCCGAATTTGTCATCAAGCGAAGAAGCAGGGGACTTATTATTAGAAGCAATTCAAAAAGCCGGATTTAAGCCTGGTGAGCAGGTATCTTTAGCTTTAGATGCTGCTAGTACTGAATTTTATAGTGATGGTATTTATAAATATGAAGGTAAAAGTTTAAATAGTTCTGAAATGATTTCATATCTTTCAAGATTAGTTTCTAATTATCCCATAGTTTCAATAGAGGACGGTTTAGCTGAGGATGATTGGGAGGGTTGGTCAGAATTAAACAAAGAATTAGGGAATAAAGTTCAGCTTGTAGGTGATGATTTATTCGTTACTAATACAGAAAGATTACGGAAAGGGATTATAGAAAAATCTGCCAATTCAATCCTAATAAAGGTAAATCAAATTGGAACATTAACTGAAACTTTGGAAGCTATTGAGTTAGCTAAAATTTCTGGTTTCACAAGTGTTATAAGTCATAGAAGTGGTGAGACTGAAGATACAACAATTGCAGATTTATCTGTCGCCACAAGATCGGGTCAGATTAAGACTGGCTCTTTGAGCAGAAGTGAAAGGATTGCAAAATATAATAGGCTTTTAAAAATTGAGGAGGAATTAGGAAATCAAGCAAGATTCGCTGGGGCTCTAGGTTTAGGTCCCAAAAATATATAGTTTTTTTAGCGCTTAAGTTTTTCTAAACGTGAGCCTTTTCTCATACTTAATTGGCACTTTATCCAATCAATACTTATTGGTAGTGCAAAAAAAAGTGGCAACAATGCAAAATTATTTTGTTTATTGGTTACAAGTAAAGCAGATGCAATTGATAAGCTTCCTATGAGAATTGAATGGCCTAAAGTTTTTTGAGCCGTAAACATTTTTTTGAATTGCCTATCAGACTCTCCCATTCTTATTTGCAGTTGTAAATCGCCCTGTTCTAATCTTTCTAAACTTTCATCTATTCTTTTGGGAATTCCAACAGCTTTCGATCCTAGTTCACCCACTTGCCTTCCAAATTGGTTAATTAAATCGTTGGGACTTTGATTATTTGAAGTCATAAGTTCTATTAAATAAGGCTTGGTAACTGATACAAGGTTAAACCCTGGATCAAGCATTCTACCAACTCCTTCAAAAGTTGATAAAGCTCTCATCACAAAGATTAAATCTACTGGCAGTTGAAATGGCGTTTCATAAACCAGTTCGTATAAATCTCCAGATAATTTTTCAATAATATTTGGACTAAATGGCGGAGTTAAGGCTTCTTTAAGCATCAATCTGACTAATCTTCTGACTGGTCCTACATCAATATCTTTTGAAATTAGCCCAGCTTGTTGCAATTGACTAACAAGTGATGAGGCGTCTCTAAGAGCAGCAGCCTTAACCATCCCCCCTAATCTTGTTTGAAGATTATTTGAGATGTTCCCCATCATTCCAAAATCATAAAAAATCAATTTACTTTCACTCGAAACTGCTAGATTCCCTGGATGAGGATCTGCATGAAAAAACCCGTAATTTACTAATTGTTTTAAGTAGCTTATTGCACCTATCTCTGCAATTTTAGATAAATCAATTTCTTGTGATTTTAATTTTTCTAAATCGCTTATTTTTGTCCCTTCTACATAACTCAAACAAAGCACTTTTTCACTGCTCATATCCCAAATTACTTCAGGAACTTCAACATTTTCATCATCGAGAAATTGCTGCCTAAATCTTGCTGCATATTGCGCTTCGCAATTAAAATCAAGTTCTTTCATCAGAACTTTCCTACACTCTTTAGCAATCTCAACCCAGTTTCTTCCTCGACTCCAATTCTTATTTTTCTGCAATAATCCTGCTATTTGCTGCAATATGCCCAAATCGATAATGAACAATTCTTTTAAATTGGGTCTTTGAACTTTAAAAACTACTTTCTTACCATCTTTTAAAGTCGCCCTATGAACCTGAGCCAGTGATGCTGATCCAACCGGTTCACATATTATTTGATCTATTTCATTAAACTTAGATCCTAGTGCATTTCTTATAGTCTCTTCAACTTGCGTAAATGAAAAATTAGGAACTTGATCCTGCAATTTAGACAATTCCTGTATCCAGGTATTTGGAATTAAATCAGGTCTCGCTGATAATAATTGTCCAATTTTAATAAATGCTGAACCAAGCTTTATTAATTGATTAGTAAAACACCTAGCTCTTTTAATTTGGACCCTAATTTTTTCATTCTTCTTGGCTTGGAAAATTGTAAATCTAATATTATCTATCCACAAATTTATTAAAAGTGAAATCAGAGTTATCCAAATAAGAAAGGCCCTCTTCAACTTTTTTAAACGATAATGAAGAATGTGAAAACTCATTTCATTTAATTATTGGTGGTTTTATTAAAGAGATCAATTTGTTTATTGATATCTTCAATTTCATTTAAAGCTTTTTTTATTTTGGAATCGTGATAAGTATTTGCAGACTCATTTTCTTGAATATTTTCGGCTTTTTCCATTCTTGAGGCTTCTTCAATTATGGATTCTTTCAAATTATCAAATTCTTTTTTGAGAATTTCTGGAGCATCCTGAGCGATATTTGTTGCTTCTTCAATTTTGTCAAACAATATCTCGTTTAATTTTTCGGTTACTTTCTTAATGGCAGCTTTTAAAAGGTAATCAGAATTGGTCATGAAAAATATAATGTTTCTACAGCAATTAATTCTGCATATTAATTAATAATAGATCAATTCAGAACATTTCACGTACTTGATCATTTTGAAAATTAATTTTTTACTTTTTTCCTATGTAAGTTTGTTTCTATATTAAGCTTTTTTCTCTTTTTTCTTTTAACTTATATCTATATAAAGGTTTAGGTATTTACATTAGAATATCTTCTAACCAAGAACTCATCTAATTAACTACTAAAAAGGAGTTTTTAAAAATTGGAAATCATTGAGTCAGATGTAGTTATTATCGGAGGAGGCCCGGCCGGATGTACTTGCGCACTTTATACATCTCGTTCAAACTTAAAGACAGTCATTTTAGATAAAAATCCATCTGTTGGCGCCTTAGCAATAACTCATCAAATCGCTAATTATCCAGGTGTTCCGGTTGATATAAGTGGGGAGAAATTACTTACTCTAATGAGAGAACAGGCTGTGCAATACGGCACAGACTATAGAAGAGCACAAGTCTTTGGAATAGAAGCTAGTGGAGAGTGGAAAATGGTTTACACGCCAGAAGGTACTTTCAAAGCTAAAGCACTTGTACTTGCAAGTGGAGCCATGGGTAGGCCTGCATCATTTAAGGGCGAAGCCGATTTTCTTGGCAAAGGAGTAAGTTATTGTGCTACATGCGATGGAGCTTTTTATAAAAATAGAGAAGTTGCCGTTGTTGGAGTGAATAAGGAGGCAATTGAAGAGGCAACTGTTCTAACTAAATTTGCATCAACTGTGCATTGGATTACATCAAGTGATCCGAAATCAGATAATGAAGAAGCTATGGAATTGATGGATAATTCAAATTTAAAACATTGGAGTAGAACAAGATTATTGGAAATATTGGGTGATGATATGGGTGTGAATGGGGTTGTTGTAAAAAATAAAAAAGAAGAAAATCCTATCAATTTAAATTTAGACGGGGTGTTTGTCTACATGAGTGGTTCGAAGCCGATTACTGATTTTCTAGGAGATCAAATTGCTTTAAAAGAAGACGGAGGAGTTATTGTGGATGACTTTATGTCTACAAATTCTGATGGAGTATGGGCTATTGGAGATATAAGAAACACACCATTTAAGCAAGCCGTAGTTGCAGCTTCTGACGGATGTATTGCTGCAATGTCAATTGATAGATATTTAAATAGTAGAAAAAATATTAGAGTGGATTGGATTCATTCTTAAATAAAATATTTCTTCTTTGATCTAAAGGGGTGTTGCTTCAGAAATATAAGCGACTCCTCCGTAATAGCTCAAATCGTCCCTGATGTTATCTCTCATTTTATCTATTAATTCCTGCTCGCAAAAAACAATTACATGAGCATTCGCTCCTAATCCTGTAAATTCCATATCTTCAGTAACAACTCTTTCAGGTCCTCTGCCTGTAGCGTGTTTCATAACTGTATATCCAGGAACATTAGCTTTTTCTAATGTTTTAATGATTGCATCTAGTTCTCTTTCACTAAATATCAAGTCTAATCTTTTCATTTTTATAAAGGGGATAATGGGATAATAGTATTTACTAAACTCATATATATGGGAATGCCGAGAACTATATTGAATGGGAAAGTTAGACCTAGTGTAGTTGAAATATAATAACTAGATTTAGCTTCTGGAACTGTCATCCTCATTGCTGCAGGAACTGCTAAATAAGAGGCGCTTGCACATAAAACCACAAATAAAAGTGCGTTGCCAGGTCCTAAAGATAAAAATCTTGCAACGAAAACACCAATAAATGCGTTAAATAAAGGCATAAAAATGGCAAATCCAATCAAGAACGAACCCGCATTTTTTAGTCTCGGCAATCTTTGAGCAGCAACTATTCCCATATCTAACAAGAAGAAGCATTCTGCTCCATAGAATAATTGTCCAGTAAAAGGCTCCATTTTTTCAATTCCTGAGGGATTACTGGAAGCAGTGAGAAATCCTACAATCAAGCTTGAGAGCAATAAATAAACTGATCCATTCAAAAGTGATTCGTGTAATATTGCGCTTAGATGCATTTTTCTTGATTTTGGTCTATTTTTTGGAGCTGCAAATTTCACAAGTAATAATCCAACAATTATTGCAGGAGATTCCATTAAAGCTAAAGCGCCAACCATAAACCCATCAAAAGCTATTTTTTGACTTTCTAAAAAACTTTCTGCAGAGATAAATGTAACAGCACTAATTGATCCGTATGCTGCTGCTATCGCGGCTGAATTAAAGACATCAAACTTAAATCTTAAAATTAAAAATCCAATCAGCGGGATTACTAGTGACATCAGTATTGCAGCACTTAAAGTAGGCAATACTTGATCTGTAAAACCACTTTTCTGTATCTCTATACCTCCTTTAAAACCAATAGCTAGGAGTAGGTATAAGGAGAAGAGTTTAGGTAATGGAGCTGGGATCTCTAAATCAGATTTAAAGAGTACTGATATTGCTCCAATCAAAAAGAAAAGAACTGGCGGGGCTAATACATTTTGCAGAATTGGACTTATTTCCATAAATTATTAGGCTATTTCATTTAGAGCAGTTTCTAAAGCTTCTTTTCTTGTTTCAATAATCCCTTCAACTCCAAACTTAGCTAATCTATCTTTTACTTTTTCATTAGCACCTGCAACAAATGCTTTTCTGGAATTATTTTTTGCTTCTTGCATCATATCTTCTATTGCCAGAGTCGCGGTAACTCCAAGTCTTGGAACATCAGTGATGTCTAATATCAAAACTTTGTAGTTTCTTACAAGCATCATTCTCTCCGATATACCTTTAGCTGCTCCAAAACTAAGTGGTCCTTTAAGTCTAAATAGCATTACTTCTCCTGAACATCTATCTAGTAGTGCTTTTTCATCAGCAGGTAATGCATTTTTAGCTTGATCATCTTTTGATAAAGGATTATCCTCATCCATACCTTCAAGTTGAGTTTCAGTTATTGAATCAATAGTAAGCATATTTGCTATGAACACACCGACTAAAACTGCCCAAATTAAATCCCAAAAAACTGTCATCAAAAGTACGCCATACATTACTACTGAAGTTTTTAAAGATAATTTGTGAGCCCTCCTTAAAAATCCCCAATCAATAATATCTAAACCTACTTTTATAAGGATTCCTGCTAGTAACGCAGTTGGTATTTGCTCAGCTAAAGGTCCCGCACCAACTAAAACTATCAACAATACAACTGAGTGAACCATACCAGAGATAGGAGTTGATCCTCCAGATTTAACATTTATGACTGTTCTCATTGTTGCTCCTGCTCCAGGTAAACCTGAAAACAGACCTGCAACTGCATTTCCTATCCCTTGACCTATAAGTTCTCTATCAGAATTATGTTTTGTTTGAGAGATATTGTCTGCTACTAGAGATGTCAGTAAGGAGTCAATTGCGCCAAGTACTGCTAGGACTAATCCTGCTTTGAAAATAATTGGGAAATATTGATTAAAACTTGGGAAATTTAAAGATGGAACTCCCCTTGGAATTTCTCCAATTCTATCAATTGCTCCATCTCCAAAAATTAATATTGATATTGGAGTAACTATCAAGAGGGCCAAGAGAGGAGAAGGTACCCACTGACTTATTTTTCTAGGAGTAAGAAATACTATACCAAGTGTCATTATTGCAACTCCAATAGCAGCACCATTGGGCTGGAAATTTGAAAATACAGTAGTTAAAGATTCGACTACTCCACCTCGAGTGCTAATTCCAAGTAATGGTCCAATCTGAAGCGCAATAATTATTACTCCAATACCAGACATAAATCCTGAAACAACAGAATATGGAACTAAAGTAATGTATTTACCTAGTTTTAGAATCCCGAATAATATTTGCAGTAAGCCTCCAATGACTACCGCTGCCATAACTAAAGGTAAAATTTGTCCTGCAGAAAGATCTCTTGGAACCCCTACTGCGGCCAAGCCTGCTACTACACCTGCAACAGTTACACTCATGGGACCGGTAGGTCCACTAACTTGAGCAGGTGTTCCGCCGAATAATGCGGCTAAAAAACCAACTACTACTGCTCCATAAAGTCCATAAATTGCTCCGCCAGGTCCTAACGCAGCATTCCCAAAAGCAAGAGCGAGAGGTAAAGCCACTACTGCGGCTGTGATGCCTCCTAGAATATCGCCTCTTACATTTTTCAGATGAAATCCATTAATTATGTTCAAAGATGCTTTCCTCAAAATAAATACTTAACTAAAAGATATTATCTCTAAATGATGTAAATTTGTGAAAAATGAAGATTGTGCAAAATATTTTTGTAACTTTTTTTGCTCTTATTACATAAATTTTAGTTAATTTTCCTGAACAAAAGTAGTCTCTGATTAATTTTTGTGCGAGGCAAGCGATTAATGTATTAGATAAATATTTTTCAATTTAAATAATATTCAAATGAATTCGATTATTCGTCCAAGAAGATTAAGAAGAAATAAGGCAATTAGAGAAATGGTTAGAGAAAACCATCTAACGGCATCGGACTTTATATATCCATTATTTATTCATGAAAAAGATTTTAAAGAGGATATTTCAGCGATGCCCGGAACTTATAGATGGGATATTAATGGCTTAATAAAGGAGGTTACTAGGGCATGGGAATTGGGAATAAGGTGTGTGGTTCTTTTCCCAAAAATTGACGATAGCTTAAAGACTGAAGATGGAGCAGAATGTTTTAATGAAGATGGTTTAATACCTAAAGCTATTCGAATATTAAAAAAAGAGATTCCAGAAATGGCAATAATGACAGATGTTGCCTTGGACCCATACTCTTGTGATGGTCATGATGGATTAGTTGATGAAAATGGCAAAATATTGAACGATGAAACAATCGAAATTTTAAAAAAACAAGCTTTAACACAAGCAAGAGCTGGAGCAGATTTTATTGGCCCTAGTGACATGATGGATGGGAGAGTTGGAGCAATCAGAGCTGCTCTTGATAGTCAAGGATTTAGTGATGTAGGTATTATTAGTTACACAGCAAAATATTCATCTGCTTATTATGGTCCATTTAGAACTGCTTTAGATTCGGCTCCTAGAGAAAATAGTAAGAAAATAATTCCAGATAATAAGTCTACATATCAAATGGACCCTGCCAATTCAAAAGAGGCTTTAATTGAATCTGCATTGGATCAGTATGAAGGAGCTGATATTTTGATGGTAAAACCAGGAATTTCGTACTTGGATATTGTTTATAGATTAAGCACTTTTTCAAATAAACCCATAGCTGCATACAACGTTAGTGGGGAGTATTCCATGGTAAAGTCTGCTGCTATGAAGAACTGGATTAACGAAAAAGATATTGTTTTAGAAACATTGCTTAGTTTTAAAAGAGCAGGAGCAAAATTAATACTCACTTATCATGCTTGTGATGCATCTCAATGGTTGCAGGATACTTAAAAACTCATTATTAACAAAAATTTGGTTTATTCTTAAATAAGTAATAAAAAAACTGCTTTGTTTTGAATTTTTCACAAGGGGTACATAGGATTGGTCACATTGCGCTTAGAGTAGAGAATCTCGAAAGGGCGAAATCTTTTTATATTAAGCTGGGTATGAATTTGGTTTGGGATGATAAAGATTGGTCTTATTTAGAGGCTGGTAAAGGGAAAGATGGACTTGCCTTGTTAGGCCCTAGCTACAAAGCTGCAGGACCTCACTTTGCTTTTCATTTTGAAAATAAAAAAGAAGTGGAAAATATTCAAAATGATTTAAAAAATTCTGGTGTAAAAGTTGGTCCTTTACATGAGCATAGAGATGGAACAGCATCTTTTTATATGAAGGATACTGAGGGAAACTGGCTTGAGATGCTTTATGTTCCTCCTGAAGGGATTCAATCGAATGTTTGATTCTTTTTTTGTATGCAAGAGAAAAGTTATTCTAAAAAATCATATTCAGATAACACCTTAGAAGAAGAATCTATAAACCTTTTAGAGTGGGATTCATTAAAGACGCATTTATCTTCTTTCGCTTCGACGGAAATGGGTAAACGATCAATTTTAAGTTTTGTTATTCCTTCAGAATACGAGTCATCTAAAAGACTTTTGAATGAAACTGTTGAAATTAATGAGCTAGAAAAAACTTTAGATAAATCAATTAGTTTTTCTGGTGTTTTTAATATTAGTAGAAATATTGAAATTTGTTCGAAGGGAGGTGTAATTTCATCTTCTGAATTGTTAGAAATAGCGAAAACAATTGCTGCAGCAAGAAATTTAAAAAAAATCTTATTAGATTTTGAACAAAGGCCTTATATTTCATCATTCACAAAAAATTTAATTGACCATCAGAATATCGAAACGGTTTTTAAAAAAGGCATTGAATCCAATGGAAGGATTTCAGACAATGCTAGTAATGAACTATCTATTCTTAGAAAAGAGTTTTTATCTAAGAAACTTGAAAGAAAAATATTAGTTGAAAAATTTATTCAAAAGAATTTAGCTTATTTGCAAGATACTACTATTGGAGATCGATATGGAAGGCCTGTTTTAGCAGTGAAAGTTAATTATGTAGATAAATTTAAAGGTATAATTCATGACTCTTCATCTTCAGGAAATACAGTATATTTTGAGCCTGAAAGTGTAGTAACTAAAGGTAATAAGATTGCTTCTTTAGAGGCTAGGATCACAGCAGAAGAATTTAAATTACTTAAGAAATGGTCCCAGGTTGTTAGTGATAATTCAGAAAATCTTATTGAAATGTCATCCATTTTATTGAGATTAGAAAATGCCCTAACTCGTTCTAGATATTCGAAATGGATTGGAGGCAAAACTCCTACTTTTAAGAAAAGTCCTATTATTTCTTTAATTGGTTTTTCTCATCCGTTATTGATTTGGGAACATAAGAAAAAAGGAGCCCCTCCACCAGTGGCTGTCGATTTTTATATAAATAGGAATATTAAAGTTGTAGCTATTACAGGTCCAAATACTGGAGGTAAAACAGCAGCTTTAAAAGGTTTGGGCTTGTCTTTACTTATGGCTAGAGCAGGATTATTGATACCTTCAACTAATAATCCTATTATCCCTTTTTGTCCAAATATATATGTGGATATAGGAGATAATCAATCATTAGAAGAAAATTTATCTACCTTCAGTGGGCACATATCCCGCATAAAAGAAATATTAGATTCACTTGATTATAAGAAAGGATTGTCGGTTGTTTTGCTTGATGAGATTGGATCTGGCACAGATCCTCTTGAAGGAAGTGCTCTTGCGATGGCTTTATTAAAAGAATTTGCAAATAAATCTGATATCACTTTTGCAACTACACATTATGGAGATATTAAGGCTTTAAAATATAATGACTCAAGATTTGAAAACGTATCAGTTGCCTTTGATGAGGATTCTTTGAAGCCAAAATATATACTCAACTGGGGTATTCCTGGGAGAAGTAATGCTTTGTCAATTTCAAAGAGAATTGGTCTCGATGAAAGCATACTCAATGAAGCTGCAAATTATCTAAAGCCAAAAGAAGTTGACAATATTAACAGTATTATTAAAGGACTTGAGGAAGAGAAGATTAAACAACAAAATTCTGCAGAAGCTGCTGCAGAATTAATTGCAAGGACTGAAATATTATATGATGAACTGAAGAGAAATTATGAATATCAAAAAATAAATGCTGAAAAAATTCAGGAAATTGAAAGGTCTAAATTATCAAAACATATTGTATCCGCTAAAAAAGAGGTGATAGATTTGATTAAAAAATTAAGAGATAAAAATGTAAATGGAGAGGATACGAGAATTATTGGAAAAAGATTAAAGGAAATTGAAACGGAACATTTAACCCAAAAAAAATCTGAAAAGTCAATATCGTGGAACCCTCAGGTAGGTGATTTTGTAAAAATTAAAAGTCTAAATAGTACGGGAAAAATTGTAGATTTAGATAAAAAAGGTGGTTTTTATGAAATTAAATGTGGTTCATTTAGAAGCACATTATCTGTAAATGACTTTGAAGGTATTAATGGAGAAAAGCCTAATTTCAAAAGTTCAAAAATTGAGATCAATTCTATAAGAGAAGATTTTTCTTTTTCTAAAATTAGAACGAGTAAAAATACAATTGACGTAAGAGGGTTAAGAGTCCATGAAGCCGAAATAATTATTGAAGAGAAAATTAGAAAATTTCATGGACCGCTATGGATTGTTCATGGAATTGGCACAGGAAAATTAAAAAAAGGACTAAGAAATTGGTTATCAGGTTTAAATTATGTTGATAAGATTGAAGATGCAGCCAACAACGAGGGTGGCCCTGGTTGCAGTATTGCGTGGATAAAATAAAATTTAAAATACCTAGAAAACAATTTAATAAGCGTATTAAGTGCAATTTATTGATCAAGCCAACATTATTCTTAAAGCAGGAAAAGGTGGAAATGGAATAGTTTCATTTAGAAGAGAAAAATTTGTCCCTGCTGGAGGACCTTCTGGGGGAAATGGTGGAAGAGGGGGTTCAGTTATTTTGATGGCTGATAATAACCTTCAAACATTATTAGATTTCAAATTCAAACGTGAAATAATTGCTGAAGATGGATGCAAAGGAGGTCCGAATAAGAGATCAGGTGCTTCAGGTGAGGATAGAATCCTTAAAGTCCCCTGCGGTACAGAAATAAGGGATATTAAATCCGGCATCATTTTAGGAGACTTAACTAAAGATAAACAAAGTTTAACTATTGCCATTGGAGGAAGAGGTGGACATGGTAATGCTTACTATTTAAGTAATCAAAATAGAGCCCCTGAATCATTCACTGAAGGAAAAGATGGTGAGATATGGGAGGTTCAATTAGAACTAAAACTTCTTGCAGAGGTTGGGATTATAGGCCTTCCAAATGCTGGAAAAAGTACTTTGATTTCCGTTGTATCATCTGCCCGTCCAAAAATCGCAAATTATCCTTTCACGACTTTAATACCTAACTTAGGTGTAGTGAGAAAAATTGATGGGAATGGTTGCCTTTTTGCGGATATTCCTGGATTAATATCAGGTGCAGCTGATGGAGTGGGTTTAGGCCATGATTTTTTAAGGCACATCCAAAGAACGAAGATACTTGTTCACTTAATTGATGCAATTGCAGAAAATCCTTTACATGATTTTGAGATTATTGAGCAGGAATTAAAAAAATATGGGAAAGGTCTTTTAGATAAAGAGAGGATAATAGTGTTAAATAAAATGGAGCTGGTAGATGATGATTATTTGAAAATAATTACAAAAAAGTTAGAAGATTTATCAAAAAAGAAAGTTTTAGTTATTTCTTCATCTTTAAAAAAAGGTTTATCCTCACTGCTTTCTGAAGTGTGGAAAAGGATCTAACTTAAATTAAAAATTTTTTTGTAAATAAATACACTTGATTTAATAATGAAAATTAGCCATAAATAAGATAATTCTTTAAACATAATATGAATTTCTACAGTTGTTTTGATAAACAAGGAAAAATAATAGCTAGATGTCAAACCATACAAGATATTGAGGTTCTTAAGAAAATGGGAAGACCGATTGTAGAAGTTAAGGAAATGAAAAATGAAGAGTCGGTGGTATGTTCTCTGACAGGTAGCCCATCAGATTTCAATATGGATTACTAAAAGAATTCAAGAATTAAAAAAAGGGCTTTTAGAGCCCTTTTTTTGCATTATCTAGTAATTAAATAAACTTAATCATCATAAACAAGACATTCTGGTTCATCTGGGTTTGCGTCGCAAAATAATTCCAAAGCATTAGGATCATGTTTATCTTCTGGATGATGATCCTTATATTCTTCGAGTTCTTTTAGCTCTTCAGTTAAATGTCTGACCTTTGGAAGATTGCCCTCTGCTTTTGCAGATTCGATTTCCGATTGATCTTTTTGGATGTGTTCGTCAATGGATTTCATTTTAAGCTTTTCGTACTTTAGTAGACATACATAACATAGTTAATTTCTAATGAAATTGCATTATCTATGAACTAAATAAGTGTTCATTACAACATCATTTTTTTTTGGAAACTGATTTTTATATTTTTTCGGACTCTAATCTCATTATTTTCTCTAGCGATGGTAAAACTGGGATTAGTTGATTAGGGTTTAAAGGGAATAAAGCTTTGTAGTAATCTTTTTTCCACTCATTGTCGAAGCATGTCCTATTTACATTAGATAATTTAAAAAAATTTAGTCTCCATTCAATAATTTTCTTGAAATTTGATAGTTCTTGTTCAGTACATTTGAAAAGTTTGCTATATATCAATTCCCATCTTATAAGTGTTGGAAAAAGGTAAATATCTGCGTAGGTTAACTCTTCTCCAAATATCCAGTCACCTTTGTTTTTCTGTAGAAAATTTTCAACTTCATTTATAGCTGCGAAAAGATTTTGACTTGCATTTTCGTAAGCTAACTGGTTTCTGGCGAAACCACATTTATATACTCCATCATTAATGCGGTTATTAATTAAATCTAAAAATTTTTGATTACAGTCCTTAATAGTTAATATCTGAATTTCTGATTGAATTTTTATTGAATTGAGTAATCTTATAATTTGTGAACTTTCATTAGACAAAATATTTACTTCATCTTTTACAAAACTAATTAAAAGAGGTAAAGTCGCTCTAAAAATAATCTTTTTATTAGCTTTTTTGTAAAGGTCCGAAAGTCTCATGCATCCCTTAAACTTTCTATTGAAAATCCATTCGCTATGCTCAAGATCTGCTTTTAGAAAAATAACTTTAACTTTTTTAGATAAATGTTTTATTGCGTGGACGAGTAAAGTTCTTTGACACCATGGACAAGAATTCCCTACCAATAAATAAATTTGTCCATTCTCATTATTAATATCGTATTCACTATCAATTGTTATACCTTTAGGCCTTTTATAGTTACCATGTAAATCTGATGGTGCGAAGCCATTCATTAGTTGGGTCCAAAACCAAAACCAGAATTTTCTGGTTGCTTTTGTAAGGTATTTATTTTGCATAAAATTTTATTTTTAATGAAAAAATGACTGTTCAAAGAATACTTATCGTTTCAGGAACTCATGGGAATGAAATTAATCCTGTTTGGGCGGTTAAGAAATTTAATAGAGAGGAAAATATTTTAAATCATGGTATCGAGTATGAGTACATTATAGGAAATCCTGTTGCCTATGAAAAAGGTTACAGATATATAGATGTAGATTTAAATAGATCTTTTAAAGAAATTAAAAATCATGATCAATACAACAATAGTGTTTATGAAATTAATAGAGCTAATTTTTTAGTCGATCAATTTGGAATTCATGGATCTAAGCCCTGTCAAATTGCAATTGATTTGCATACTACTACTGCAAATATGGGAACAAGCATTGTTTTGTATGGGAGGAGATTCAAAGATTTTTGTTTAGCTGCATTACTTCAGAACAAATTTGGGTTGCCTATTTATTTGCACGAAAAAGACAAAGCCCAAACAGGCTTTCTTGTAGAAGCTTGGCCATGTGGTTTAGTTATTGAAATAGGAGCTGTCGCACAAAATTTTTATGATCCAAAAATCATAGATAGATTCTTAATAATCATTAGATCTTTAAGAGAAGAGATAGATAAATTAAAAAACAACCTTATAGAACTCCCAAAGGAATTGGTTGTTCATGTTCATCAAGGGAGTGTAGATTATCCAAGAGATGAAAAAGGATCTATTGATGGCCTAATACATCCTGAAAGAATAAACCAAGATTGGAAAATGATTAAAAAAGGTGATCCATTATTTCTTGATAGCAAAGGAATAATACATAAATTTAATGGAGAAGAATTGATTTGGCCTGTTTTTATTGGCGAAGTTGCCTATAAGGAAAAAAACATTGCCATGAGCTACACGAAGAAAGAAGTTATTAGTTCTAACAATCAATGGGTTTATGAGTTTGAAAGCCTTTAAATTAAGAAACAAGCACAGTAAATTGATGAAAACTAATAAGGATTTTTTATTTAAAAGATAAGTTTATTTAATATTTAATGCTTTTATTTTTTTTGTTAAGTCTTCATCCTTAAAACCTTAAATTCTTTCGCTCCAGTAAATAACAGCTCCAAAAGCCTCTAATTGCAGTCTTCTATGCTTAGCCTCTCTTAAGGAAACCACCTCTTTCGATCTTTTTCCGTTAAGAAGCCATTCGATTATTACCAAGTTAAATCTTCAATAACAAAGAAAATATTAAGACATGGAGGTTCTTTTTTTTGATTTAGTAAAAAATAAGTTTACTTAAAGAAAAAAAAATTACACATTTTTAGCGATTTTGGTCTAAAATTTCTGAAGCGGAATAATCTTCCGTTTTATTTACAGGTCTCACTTTAGAGACATACTTTACGAACTCATGACAACTATTCAGCAGCAGCGTTCTTCGCTGTTAAAAGGTTGGCCACAGTTTTGTGAGTGGGTAACATCAACTAACAACAGAATTTATGTTGGTTGGTTCGGCGTCTTAATGATTCCATGCCTTCTTACAGCAGCGGCTTGCTTCATCGTTGCATTCATCGCAGCACCACCAGTAGACATCGACGGAATTAGAGAGCCAGTTGCTGGTTCATTCCTATATGGAAACAACATCATCTCAGGTGCAGTTGTTCCTTCATCTAACGCTATTGGTCTACACTTCTACCCAATTTGGGAAGCAGCTACTGTAGATGAGTGGTTATACAACGGTGGTCCTTACCAGCTTGTAATTTTCCACTTCCTAATTGGTATTTCAGCATATATGGGAAGACAGTGGGAGCTTTCATACCGTCTAGGTATGCGTCCTTGGATCTGTGTTGCATACTCTGCACCAGTTTCAGCAGCTTTCGCAGTATTTCTTGTATACCCATTCGGTCAAGGTTCATTCTCTGACGGAATGCCTCTAGGTATCTCTGGAACATTCAACTTCATGTTTGTTTTCCAGGCAGAGCACAACATTCTTATGCACCCATTCCACATGGCTGGTGTTGCTGGTATGTTCGGAGGATCTTTATTCTCAGCTATGCATGGTTCACTTGTTACTTCATCTCTAATCAGAGAAACAACTGAGACAGAGTCTCAGAACTATGGTTACAAGTTCGGACAAGAAGAAGAAACATACAACATCGTTGCAGCTCATGGCTACTTCGGTCGTTTGATCTTCCAATATGCTTCATTCAACAACAGCAGAAGTCTTCACTTCTTCCTAGCTGTATTCCCAGTTGTTTGTGTATGGTTAACTTCAATGGGTATCTGCACAATGGCATTCAACCTTAACGGTTTCAACTTCAACCAGTCAGTTGTTGATGCAAACGGTAAGATTGTTCCTACATGGGGTGACGTTCTTAACAGAGCAAACCTAGGTATGGAAGTAATGCACGAGCGTAACGCTCACAACTTCCCACTTGATCTAGCAGCAGCTGAGTCTACAACAGTAGCTCTTTCAGCTCCAGCTATCGGTTAAGCTTAAAGTTCTTAAATTTACAAGCCCCCTTTTTGGGGGCTTTTTTTTGTTTAATTTTCAATTGGTTTCATATAATGTTTATATATAGATAAAACATTTGATATTTCTATGAGTAGTAGTTTTGGAAAAATTTTTCGTGTTAGTACTTTTGGAGAATCACATGGTGGTGCAGTAGGAGTTATCCTTGATGGATGTCCCCCTAAGTTAAAAGTAGATATAAATCTGATACAAAATGAATTAGATAGGCGAAGGCCTGGCCAAAGTGACATTACAACGCCCAGAAATGAAGAAGATAAAGTTGAAATATTAAGTGGGATAAAGGAAGGGTTCACACTTGGAACTCCAATAGCGATGTTGGTAAGAAACAAGGATCAAAGACCAGGAGACTATGATAATTTGGAACAAGTATTTAGACCTTCTCATGCAGATGGTACATATCATCTGAAATATGGAATTCAGGCAAGTTCTGGTGGTGGAAGAGCCTCTGCTAGAGAAACAATTGGGAGAGTAGCTGCTGGTGCTGTAGCAAAACAATTATTAAAAACCTTCTGTAACACTGAAATACTATCTTGGGTAAAGCGTATACATGACATTGATTCTGATATAAATAAAGAGAAGATTTCTCTCAAAAAAATAGATTCTAATATTGTTAGATGTCCAGATGAAAAGGTATCAACAGAAATGATCGAGAGAATTAAGGAATTAAAGCGTCAAGGAGACTCTTGCGGCGGTGTTATTGAATGTCTAGTAAGGAATGTTCCCTCTGGTCTTGGAATGCCAGTTTTTGATAAATTAGAAGCTGATTTAGCAAAGGCTTTGATGTCTTTGCCTGCCACGAAAGGCTTTGAAATAGGTTCAGGTTTCTCGGGAACTTATTTAAAAGGAAGCGAACATAATGATGCATTCATCAAGTCTGATGATATTAGTAAGTTAAGAACAACATCAAACAATTCAGGAGGTATACAGGGCGGAATAAGTAATGGTGAAAATATCGAGATGAAGATAGCTTTTAAACCCACAGCAACCATCGGGAAAGAACAGAAAACAGTAAATGCTGAAGGTAAAGAAGTACTTATGAAAGCAAAAGGGAGGCACGATCCATGCGTTCTACCAAGAGCAGTTCCCATGGTTGATGCTATGGTAGCTCTAGTACTTGCTGATCACTTGCTTCTAAATCATGCTCAATGTGACTTAATAAATAAGTAGTATTTTTGTTGAAAAATTATATTTATCTTTGATTTAATTATTTTTGAGCCATTCAAATATTTTTGGATCAAATTTTTTATTTTTGATAGCTTTATCTCCAATTACGACTGCTTTATACCCTAAAGATTTATAAGTTTTTAAATCATTGATTGATAGTCCTCCAGCAGCAATGAAATCAATATTTGTATAGTTGAGTATATCTATCGAACTATCTTTACTGTTTATTGGGTAAATTTTGATAATTTTGCAATTTAAATCTATCGCTTCCTTAAGATCTTTTAAATTAGTAATTCCAGGAATTAATAAATAACTTTTTGACTGCGCATAATTGAAAAGATCTTTATCCCAAAATTTCATCATCGAAAAATTTAATCCAATTTTTAAAGAATCTTCTATTGATTGCTTATTAACTATGGAGGCGGAGCCTAAATTAATTCTTGGATATTTAATTTTGATATCGGATACAAAATCGAACCAATTTTCGTTGTTAGACCAACTTATTTCAATATTCTTTAATCCTAATTTTACTAAGTACTCTAATTCTTCAAAAAATGAATTTCTTATAGAGGTATTTGAGTAAATATTATCTTCAGGTTTTATAAGTAAAAAAAAAAGACTCGGTTTTCAGGAACTCCGAAAAAGAATCTTCTTTATTATTCATTAAAAATTTAAACTTTCGCGATTAAATATAGTTTGCGACTTTTACTTCTGAGCGGTTAAGCAAATCTTGGATATCTTCAGTATCTATAGTTTCTCTTTCAATTAGCATTTGAGCCATTTCGTCTAGAACAGTTCTGTTATCTGATAAAACTTTTGTAGCTCTCTTGTAGGCAACATCAACAAGTTCTGAAACCTCTACATCAATTGTTGCGGCAGTGTCTTCAGAGAAGTCTCTTGTAGAGCTCATATCTCTTCCGAGAAACATTCCACCTTGAGATTGACCAAGAGCTACAGGACCTATTTTGTCACTCATGCCAAATTTAGTGATCATTTGTCTTGCTACATTAGCAACTTGTTGTAAATCATTTGAAGCTCCAGTTGTTACCTCTTCTTCTCCATAAACAATTTCTTCAGCAACTCTTCCACCAAGAGCTACAGCCATTTGATTTTGAAGGTAAGAACGAGAGTAAAGACCAGATTCCATTCTTTCTTCACTTGGAGTAAAGAAGGTTAGACCTCCAGCTTGACCTCTTGGAATAATTGAAACTTTTGCTACTGGATCATAATCAGGCATTAATGCTCCAACGAGTGCATGACCAGCTTCGTGATAAGCAACTAATTCTTTTTTCTTATCGCTGATTACTCTATCTTTCTTTTCTGGGCCAGCCATAACTCTTTCGATGGCATCACCGACTTCATCGTTACTTACTTTATCTAAATCTTTTCTAGCTGCTAGTATTGCTGCTTCATTTAAAAGGTTAGCTAAATCTGCACCAGTAAATCCTGGTGTTCTTCTAGCAACTTTATCTAAATCTACGTCTTTTGAAAGAGTTTTATCTTTCGCATGAACATTTAATATCTGCAATCTTCCAGCATAATCTGGTCTATCGACTGTTACCTGTCTATCGAATCTTCCAGGACGCATTAAAGCTGAATCTAAGACATCTGGTCTGTTGGTGGCAGCAACTATTATTATTCCTGAGTTACCTTCAAAACCATCCATTTCAGTTAGGAGTTGATTTAATGTTTGTTCTCTTTCATCATTTCCTCCGCCCATACCAGCACCCCTTTGTCTTCCAACTGCATCTATTTCGTCAATAAAAACAATACAAGGAGCATTCTTTTTAGCTTGTTCAAAAAGATCTCTAACTCTGCTAGCTCCAACTCCTACAAACATCTCTACAAATTCTGAGCCAGATATTGAGAAAAAAGGTACACCTGCTTCTCCAGCTACTGCTTTTGCTAACAATGTTTTTCCTGTCCCAGGAGGGCCAACAAGAAGAACTCCTTTTGGAATTTTTGCTCCTACTGCGGTAAATCTATCAGGGCTCTTAAGAAAATCTACAACTTCTGTAAGTTCTAATTTTGCACCTTCAACACCAGCAACATCTGAAAAGGTTACTTGTGTAGATGGTTCCATTTGCAGTCTAGCTTTGCTTTTGCCAAAACTCATGGCAGGGTTACCACCTCCAGCATTACCACTTTGGGATCTTCTGAAAAGAAAAAATAGGCCTCCGATCAAAAGCACTGGAAAAATTAAGCTACTTAAAGCTTGTTGCCATGGATTAGCTAATTTTGTAGGAGTTACAGCTATATCTACATTATTCTCAGTCAGTATTTTTAATAAATCTTTGTCAGGGGCTAAATTGACCTCAGACCTGCTCCCATCATTTTCAACAACTTGAGCTGTTGCATTATCTGGAGATATTAGGACTCTACTGATTTCTTTATCTTGTACTGCCTCTATAAAATCACTATATCTCAAGGTCTTTGTAGAACTTTCAGTACTAGGTTTATCAAAAACTGAGGTACTAATGAAAATTACAGTAATAACGGCTAGGACATAAAGTCCGACGTTTCTCCAACGTTTGTTCACGATAAAAAATCTTTAATAAATCTATAATACTAATAATAAAACATTATTAAGAGCGTCTTAGAACATCTACTACACTTTTGAATGCAAACCATTCAGGAATTGCTTCGCCATTCCTCAATTTCTTTCTAAATTCAGTACCACTAAGTTTCATAATCTCATAATTAAATTCTTTAGCTTCTTCAGCTGTTATATATCCTTTTTCCTTCGTATAAACTAAATTTTTTGAAGGAACAGTTTGCATCATCAATTCATCTGCACACTTATTCGCAAAATTTTGGGCATCATATGGACCATAAAAATCTTCACCAGTTGACGAGGACTTACAACCAGCCATATCTCTACCAATAATAAAATGGGTACAGCCATAATTTCTTCTTATTATCATATGTTGAAGGGCTTCTCTTGGCCCTGCCATATGCATTGAATAAGGTAAAAAAGCCCATTTTATTCTTTCATCAGATATTTCCGCTTCTAATTCTTTGTAGGTCAAATATCTAACTTTTCCAGGAATATCATCTTGTTGAGTTGGGCCACAAGTTGGATGAACTAAAACAACTGAGTTAGAGGAGACATTATCTGAAAGTAAGGCATTAGTAAATAATTCATAATGTGCTCTATGAATTGGATTTCTGCATTGAAATGCAACTACATCATGATTTGATGGCAGTTTAGATCTAACTTCTTCAGGGGTTTTGCAGGGGAATTCTCTAATTGGTAGTTCGAAACCATAAACTCTTCCTCCTATATAAAATCTACCTCTCTCGTTAAAAATCATCTTAACAGCAGGATGATCTAAAGAATTAGTACCATAACAAAGTTCAGCTTCTAAGGATTTGTCAGGCTCCCATTTAGAGCTAACTTCTAAAACTGCTATTTTTTGTTTTTTATAGGTAAGCAATATTATCTCTCCAGTTTTTACTTTTTCATTATTTGAATCAAATACAATAGGCAAGCCAAAAAGCAACCCGCTTGTATTTCTATTATTTTTAATGACCGAATTGTAGTTATTTTCATCCATAAAACCTTCCAATGGAGAAAAAGCTCCAACCATCAAAAGTTCTACATCGCATGCATTTCTCTCGCTACATTCGAACTCATAAGTTGCTTTAGAAATAAGTTCATTTTTAAGGTTTTTATCTTTGATAATTAAATTTTTTAGTTCCCCTCCATAAGGCGGTATTAGTCCATTAGTATCTGTTTTAGCTTTTTGTTGTAATTCCATTTTTAAAATTGATAAAGAAAAATTTTGAAAAAAAAAGAGGGGGTTAACCCCCTTTTTTTCTTGAGAAGGATTTATGCCTTTCTTCCGTAAAGCTCCCCAATTATTTTTACATCAAGTGGATCCTTTGAACCCATATCTGTATCTGAAGGTTGGATTGCTTCAAAAGTACCAGCAAATTCGTCTGTGTCAGAATCTACATTGTTGATTGAAAGAGTAATAACGCCAGTACCGTTTACATCAACTTTAATATTTTCTTTTGCAAGTTCTTCGTCATCACCTCCTAATGCAACTAAACCTTGAGCATATTCAACACCAGTATTTTTAGCTCTTGCCTTAGGATCTAGAAAGTCACCAGTTCTGTAGTTAGGTGTAAAAGTTGAACCACTAACCTCAGTGCCTGGCTCAATTGATGAAGGTAAATCAGCTGTAAGATCTTTTGCTGAGAATGCGAATGGCACCTCTAAACCACCAGGAGTTAATACAGTAATAAGTTGAAAATCAATTCCGCCTTTTTCAGTGAAAGTTCCTGAATCTATATCTCCATAAACTTCTGTCACTGTGGTGTTATTTCTAGGACTAATAATTTTTGTAGAAACAAATTCTGCAGCTTTTCGTTTTGTCCCTGGCACTTTTACATAAACTTCTGTTGGATGCATGCATATTCCTTTAAGGCTATCTCCATTCCCTAGAGATATTGATCCGACAAGAGATGAGTCTAATGTAGGGCAATCATTAGCTTTTCCTGTGTTAACAACATCTGTGAATTGTGCATTTCCTCTTTCAGAAAAAGCAAATGTTTTAACAGGTACGAAAGCAAAAGTTATACAAATTGAAATAACAAAAGCTAAGAAAGAACGAATTCTCATAATTAAAGTTGCAGTAAAGTTCTGTGACGATAGATTAAAGGTCATCTAATAAGTTCAGTACGGATATTACAAGGGAAAGGACCATAAAAGATAGGACTATTAAATCCTCGAAACAACCCGTAGCTTTTTAGATTTTAAAAAACTGGAATTATTTTAAGCTATCACATTATTTTTAATGATTAAGATTACAAAAAAATACAAATTAAAAAATTTTTTTTATTTTTTTAATGAAATAATTTGGGTTATTAATTTATTTGCTAAATCAATTTTTGATGTTTTGTTAATGTAGTGTTCCATATTATTAGCATCGAATAACCAACCTTCATTTTGTGCCAAAAAGCCAAATCCTTGGCCTTCAAGATCAATTGGATTTGCGAATAGATAATCACAACCCTTTTTGATAATCTTTTCTTTAATTGTAATTCGTGCTTCTTCTATAGATCCTGTAAAAGCACAAAAGCCTACAAAAACTTGGTTATCTTTTTTTGATTTACTAATTGTTTTTAAAATATCTGGGACTATCTCAAAGTTTTTGTTCAAATGAGCATTAATTTGATTTTTTGGAATTTTAGCTGAAGTATCAGAGGTTATTTTGAAATCAGATACTGCTGCATTCATGAAAAAATAATCGCAATTTGATATTTCATTATTAAGTGCCCTAATTAAATCAACACTAGTTTCAATTTCATATCTTTTTATTCCATCAGTAAGATTCTTATCGATTTTCAAAGGACCATGAACATATTTTACTTGTGCTCCCCTGAACCTCGCTACTTGAGAGAGAAGTAGGCCCATAGCTCCAGAACTTTTGTTAGTAATATGTCTTGCCGCGTCAATTTTCTCTGAGGTACACCCTCCAGTTATTAAAATTTCTTTATTAAGTAAATCTTTACGATATTCATTGTGTTTATGTGAAGCTATAAATTCAAGAGCTAATTGGATTAGATCATTAGGAGGTATCTTACCGATGCCAATAGCATCACATGCTAATAGGCCTTCACTTGGTTGCAAAGACAAAACATTTTCATAATTCTGTAAATTCTCATAATTTTTTTGGACAGCTTTATTTAGCCACATTTGTGTATTCATTGCTGGTGCAACAATAATGGGCTTTATATTTGCTATTAAGATGCTTGGGATCAATCCCTCTGCATTTCCAGTTACCCATTTTGCTAATGTTGTCGCTGTTAAAGGGGCGATTATTAAAATATCAGCCCAATTACGTAGTTCTATGTGAAGAGGTGTTGATTGACCATCAGACCATTGATCATTTTCTAAAATGCACGGGTTTCTACTTAAAATAGAAAGAGAAAGAGGCTTTATTAATTTTTCTGCATTTTTTGATAAAACGCATCTTATTTCATAATTTTCTTTCGCTAATTGGCTAACTAATAATGGAATTCTTACAGCTGCAATACTTCCAGTTATTAATAAAAGAACCTTTATTTTTGAGTCCTTACTTTTAGTTTTCATCGAAAGGTTCCTGATCGAGGAGATGGGTATAATTAGTCGTTAATTCAGGCCTATTGATTGCAAGAGCCCTCAGTAAGTGCCAGTCTTTTAAACCATCAAATGGAGTATTATAATTATCTTCCTCTAGCCTTTTAGCGAGCTCAAAGGTCATTTCTTCATCAAAAGAATTTACTAGTTCCTCACTTATTTTATTTTCAGAAATGAATTTCATATTGAGTAAAGTCAATATACTCTAATAATAAAGCCTCAAGTAATTATTTAAAATTGATATAAGAATTAAGTACATATTTTCAAGGATATGAAAATTTTCAATTTTCATAAGCTTTTCAAATTGTTGTTAGGTCATTTATCTTCATTCTCAGTCATAAATATGCAAACTCTCCTTTTCAAAAATATTCTTTCTTAAGATACATCCAAAAATTTATATCATGTCGCAAACCAAAAGAGAGCAAGTCATTAGTCACATACGCTATTTAAGGCAAGAGCTCAGAGAAATGCATTTAGGAATAAAAGAAGATGACCTTTTCCCTGAGCCAGGCGAATTAAGAGGGTTAATGGCTCAGTTGGAAGCATTACTTGAATTAATAGAAGGAAATACTAAAATTCAATCAAACTCAGAAGCGGCTTAGTTTAATGCAAAATGGTTGTTAAACCTCAAAAGACAAAATTTCAGCTAAAAATTGTGGAAAATATTCAGACAATAAGTATTTGGGCTAATAATCCATGGCGAAGATATTCAATATCATTGATTACACTTTTAATCGGATACTTTTTTGGAAGTTCTCTTGGTATGGTAAGTGCCGTTGTGGAACTTATGGATCCTGTAGCCGCTTTTTTATCAGTAGTTTTTATTGAGTTTTTAATTGTTTTGAGAAGAAATTTTAGATTTGAAAGGAAAAAGAAATTTTTAGTACTTTTATTAGATTCTTTTAGATTGGGATTATTTTATGGTTTCTTTACAGAAAGTCTTAAGTTGCTATAAATTTACTTGTTGTGTTTCTGTAATAGATAAAGCAAAGCCATTCTTATAGGGATACCATTTGCAACTTGATTATTAATCAAGCAATTAGGATATTGATCTACCACTTTGCTGCTAATTTCAATATCTCTGTTAATGGGACCGGGATGTAGAATTGGAATTTCTTTTTTATTTAAAGATAATTTCTCTGGGGTTAAGCCATAATCCAAACTATATGAATCAATGCTACTTAGTAAATTTTCCATCATTCTCTCTTTCTGGAGTCTTAAAACAATAATCGCATCTGCAATTTTTATTGATTCTTCCAATGATCTAGAAATTGTTATGGAACCTCTTGATTTAACAGGATCTTCTGTTTGATTTGGCGCGGGGGTTTTTAAAAAATTGATAAATTCATCAGGTATTAATGTCTTAGGACCACATAAGATTATATCGGCGCCGAATGCACTCAAAGCCCAGAGATTTGACCTGGCAACCCTTGAATGATTAACGTCTCCAATAATTAAAATTTTTTTGGAATTTAAAACCTCTGGATTCAGTGTTTTTTGGGAAAAGAATTTTATCAATGTATAGATGTCAAGCAATCCTTGGCTGGGGTGACTATGTAATCCATCTCCCGCATTAAGAACCGAAGTATTGGCATTTATTGCATCAAGTTTTTTTGCGATCTCAAAGGTTATGTAACTTGATGAATGTCTGATAACTAATGTATCCGCCCCCATAGCAGAATAAGTTATGGCTGTATCAATTATTGTTTCGCCTTTTGTTAAAGAGCTAGAGGATGGCGCAAACGTTTGGACATCAGCAGAAAGTCTTTTTGCAGCAAGCTCAAAACTATTTTTTGTTCTTGTACTAGCTTCAAAAAATAAAGACGTTACCAAAGTCCCTTGTAAGGCCGGGATCTTTTTTGTTCCTGCATTCTTTAGTGCATCAAATCTATTAGCTAATTCAAATACTGACTCATAATCTTTAATTGAAAAATTAGCTAGTGTGTGGATATGTTTATGAGGCCAAATTTGCATTACGCTTGAAAAGATAAATGATTATTAAAATTTAGGTGTTCTGTCACCTTTTAATCTTTTACTTACACTCCTACTATTTTTGAGATACCATCGCCATTTTATATTTTTTGCCTTTGATATGCCAATTCTCGTAGTTTGAATAAGATCTTTTTCTTCTAAAGTGGAGTCTCTTGGAGAAATCCATAAAGATTTGTTATTAAGAACTTCTAGTGAGTTAAATGAAATATCTACACCGAATATTTTAGTTACTAGGCCAGGTCCAGAAGCTAATCTTTCATTCTCATTAGATATAAAAACTGATCTTATCAAAACACCACTCGCAAAATTTTCTTTATCAGTAACTATATTTAAACAATGATGAATACCATAAGATTTATAAATATAAAATGTGCCAGGTTTGCCAAATAATGATTTGTTTGATTCAGTCATTTTGCGGTAGCCATGACAGGCCTCTTCTTCCTGTGAATAAGCTTCAGTTTCAACAATAACCCCTCTAACTTGATTTATCTCATTATTTTTTTTTATGAGGTGACAGCCTATTAAATCAGGAGCAACAAGTTTAGAGTGCCGATAAAAAAAATTTTTTGGAAATAATTCTTCTTCTATTTTTCAATATCTATCTAATAACATATTTAGCTGAGAAAAATAATTAAGGCTATTAATTGATATTGATTTTTAAAAAGATGTTTTTATTTTTTAATTTATTTAAAATTCAAAGGATATGTCAATAAGTTGTTCTTAAATAAACTATTATTTAATAAGAAAGATATTAAAGTTATGACAAAAATAACTAAAGAGGAAGTTAAAAAAGTTGCGCATTTAGCGAGATTAGAACTTAACGACAATGAAATTAATAATCATGCAGAACAATTAGAAAAGATATTGGATTATATAATACAACTTGAAAAAATTGATACAGATGATGTCCCCTCTACAACGAGAGCTATAGAAGTTGTAAATGTATTTAGAAAAGATGAAAAGAAATATTCTGATTGCAATGAAGAACTTTTAGAATTGGGTCCTTCGAGAGAGGATAAATATTATAAAGTACCAAAAATTATTAGTGAGTGAGTAAGTTAGTTGCTTCCAATAAATGTTTTGTTGACTATCTTTAATAAAAATTTTTTTATTTTAAAACCTGGATACAAATTTATAATTTTTCTTATTTTCCCCCTCTTTTTACTATGACTCCTTACACCTATCAACAAATCATAAATAAAGTTAAAAATGTCTTCTTTACTTTCGAATATCCCAACCCTTTGAGGTGAGCCTTTTTTATCCAATAAAGGCTTAGTTTTTTCATAAGCTATTTTGTATTCAAACCAAGGAATCGAAGGCCAAAGATGATGTATGAGATGGTAATTTTGTCCCATTATCAATAAATTCATAAATTTGCTTGGATAAACTCGAGAATTTATCCATTTATTTCTTGATCGAAATGGCCTATGGGGTAAATAATCAAAAAATATTCCTAAAGTGACTCCTACCATTAATGCTGGGCCGAACCATAAATTATAAATTAAATTCATAAAGTCAAATTTCAAACCTGCCAAGATAATTGTTATGAATATGGATCTTTCAATTCCCCATTGAAGTAATTCATATCTTCGCCAAAGTTTTCTTTGAAAGAAAAACACCTCATGATAAAAAAATCTTGGAGCAATTAGCCAAATTGGGCCAAAAGTGCTGACAATATGATCTGGATCATTTTTGGGGTGATTTACGTGAATATGATGTTGTAAATGAACTCTCGTAAAAACTGGGAAGCTAAACCCTAATAGAATAGCTGAGCCATGGCCCATTGCTTGATTTATCCAAGGAACTGGATGAGCAGCTTTATGACATGCATCATGAATTACAGTACCTTCAATATGTAAAGCCAAAAACGCAGTGGCTACAAGCAAAGGTAGAGGCCAAACACCCCTATACCATTGCCATATGCTAAGAAAAGCAAGAAAATAACCGCCAAAAAATAAACCTAATGTTGGATTCCAAAAACTTGGCGGATCTACGTAATTTTTAATCTCTTTTTGCCAATTAAATGTTTTTGATGAATTAGTATTTTTCGTTGTATTTTTACTGGTTAAGTTTGAAATCGTTTCTTTTATTCTTTAAATAATATAACCAATATTTTAAGAGGATTGCATGCACAAACATAAAAAATTTCTTTTAGGAGATTTTTTAATTTAATCTTAATGTGTCAAATTAATCATCTTAAAAAAAAAAATTTTTAAAATAAACCTCTTTCAATTATGATTTTATTTGAGCGGTCGTGGCGGAATTGGTAGACGCGCGAGTTTTAGGTACTCGTATCTTCGGGTGTGGGAGTTCAAGTCTCCCCGACCGCACTTAAGGAAAATCTGATAGATAGTTTGCTTATCTATATCAACTCTTATAATTTAATTAAGTAGTTAATTAAATGAAAAGTTTGATATTTTATTTGGGAACTTTTTATGTTTTGGTTGGGACCATTTATCTAACTGTACCGTTAATTTATCTTGAGCTCGGTAAACCAAAAGACTTAATAAGAGCTTTTTTAAATTTATTAATAGGATTGATATTAATAATTAAAAATAAAACATTAGATGAATCATTTTTTGTAATTTTCCTTTTTTTAACAGTACTAGTTATTTTTTATCTAGTAGAACTTTTTTTATCTAGATGGTACCAATTGACAGATAACGAAAAGAAAAAATTAACCACGTTTTTGGAGTTTAAAAATAACTTTTCGAAAATATTAGAATCTATCAATTTGGGATTTGGTGATTTCAAGAAACCTTCAAATTTTTTTAATTTTGGAGGCAATAATAAAAATACAACCGAAAAAAAGTGGGTAAGAAATGATAAAAATGATAATATAAAAGTCTGAAATCAAGTAAATCAGTTATTTGAAAAATCCCCTAAAAAACTACAGTTCAATTAAGAAAGAATATAATGAATTAGATTTATTTAAATAATTCTTTTGATCACCAATATTTTTTATATCGTCGTATGAAATCTCAAAATAGCAAAGAACAAAAATCAGACTTTTCTTATAAAGAAACTTTAAATTTACTAAAAACTGATTTCTCAATGCGTGCTAACTCAGTTGTAAGAGAACCCGAGATTCAGGATTTCTGGGCTAAAAATGATATTGATTTCCAATTAGGTTCAAGTAATTCAGGCGAAATATTTACATTACATGATGGCCCTCCTTATGCAAATGGAGCGCTTCATATGGGTCATGCCCTTAATAAAGTTTTAAAAGACATAATCAATAAGTACAAAACCTTAAGAGGATTTAGGGTTCATTTCGTACCTGGCTGGGACTGTCATGGATTACCTATTGAATTAAAAGTTCTTCAGAATTTAAAATCTGATGAAAGAAAGAATCTTGACACTCTAAATTTAAGAAAAAAAGCTACAGATTATGCACATATCCAAATTAATAATCAAAAGGAGGGTTTTAAGAGGTGGGGCATATGGGGAGATTGGAATAACCCTTACTTAACTCTTAAGAAAAGTTATGAATCTGCTCAGATTGGAGTATTTGGGAAAATGTTTTTAAATGGCTATATATATCGAGGTCTTAAACCTGTGCATTGGAGTCCCAGTTCAAGGACTGCACTTGCGGAAGCAGAATTAGAATACCCTGATGAACATTATTCAAAAAGTATTTATGTTTCATTAAAAATCACTAAAATACCTGAGGAAATTTTATTAAATTTCATCCAAGAAAATCTTAATATCAAAAAAGATTTTTTTCAAAATAATTCTTTTATAACTATTTGGACCACCACTCCTTGGACTATACCTGCAAATGAAGCAGTTGCAGTAAATCCAAAAATAAAGTATGTTTTTGCTATCGATGAAGAGAAACGAATTTACCTTTTTGCAAAGGATTTAGCTTCTGAAATAAGTAAGAAATTTAATAAAGATTTCAAGGTGCTTTTAGAGGTTAAAGGTTCTAATTTGGAAAATATTGAATATCAACATCCTTCTAAGAATAAAAATTGCAGAATTGTAATTGGAGGGGATTATATTACTACAGAATCAGGTACTGGAATCGTTCATACTGCTCCTGGTCATGGAATGGATGATTTTAATGTAGGTCAAAAATATGAATTACCAATAACATGTGTTGTTGATGGAAAAGGCAACTTAAATGAATATTCTGGTCAATTTAAAGGATCAAATGTCCTTAAAGATGCAAATGATTTAATTATTGAACATTTAAAAAGAAATAATTTGCTTCTATCACAAGAAAACTATAAGCATAGATATCCCTATGATTGGAGAACCAAAAAACCAACTATTTTTAGGGCAACAGAACAATGGTTTGCATCTGTAAATGGCTTTAGATCATCTGCATTAAAGGCAATCGAAGATGTTGAATGGATGCCAGAGACTGGAAAGAAAAGAATTTATTCTATGGTTGTTGGTAGAGGAGATTGGTGTATTTCTAGACAAAGGTCATGGGGAGTCCCTATTCCAGTTTTTTATAAAAAAAATGGTAATGACATTCTCCTTAACAAAGAGATAATTAATCATATTCAAGAACTTTTTGGTGAACATGGAGCAGATATTTGGTGGGATTGGGATGTTAAAAATCTTTTGCCAGAGAATTATGCAAAAGAATCAGATCTATGGAAAAAAGGAACAGATACAATGGATGTTTGGTTCGATTCAGGATCTAGCTGGGCGGCAGTATGTGAACTAAGAAGTGAATTAAAGTATCCAGCAGATCTTTATTTAGAGGGCTCAGATCAACATCGAGGATGGTTTCAGTCTTCTTTGCTAACATCTGTTGCAGTCAATAATAAACCTCCATACAAGAAAGTTTTAACTCATGGTTTTGCACTTGATGAAAACGGAAGAAAAATGAGTAAATCTTTAGGAAACGTTGTTGATCCAAATATAATTATTAATGGAGGTAATAATAAAAAAACTGACCCTGCTTATGGTGCGGATGTTTTAAGGTTATGGGTAAGCTCTGTAGATTATTCTGTTGATGTTCCAATTGGCTCAAATATACTCAAGCAACTTTCAGATGTATACAGAAAAGTTCGTAATACTGCAAGATATCTTCTAGGTAATATTCATGATTATGATCCTAAAATTGACAGTTTTGAAATTGATCAATTGCCTCTCTTAGATCAATGGATGTTAGGTAGATTAGTTGAGGTTACAGATCAAATATCAAAAGCTTATGAAAATTATGAATTTTCAAAATTTTTCCAAATTTTGCAAAGTTTTTGCGTTGTAGATCTATCAAATTTTTATTTGGATATTGCGAAAGATAGGTTATATGTAAGTTCTAAATCAGAATTTAGGAGAAGATCTTGTCAGTTCGTCATGTCAAAAGTTGTTGAAAATTTAGCCGTACTTATTTCTCCAGTGCTTTGTCATATGGCTGAAGATATTTGGCAAAATATTCCATATTTAACTAAAGAAAAATCAGTTTTTCAAAGAGGATGGCCAATATTTTCACAGTCATGGAAAAATCAAATACTTAATGAGCACATTGCAAATTTAAGAAATTTGAGAGTTGAAATTAACAAGGCCATTGAAGGATGTAGGAACAAACAAATAATTGGAGCAGCTTTGGAGACTGAAGTTAATTTTTTACCTGAAGATAAAGTTTTAAAAGGTTCACTTACTTGGCTGAAAGAATTTGGTAATCAAGATGTAGATTTATTTAGGGATTGGCTTATAGTATCGAACTTCCAAGTGGTGTCCGATTTGGTGGAGAATTCTCTAATTATTGATAACAATGCTCTTGGTAAAATTCAAATAATTAAAGCTCAAGGTCAAAAATGTGATAGATGCTGGCATTATCAAAAAGAAACTTTTAATGGAATCCAAAATACAAAATTATGCAAAAGATGTTCAAATATTATTAATTTTGAGTTGTTTTAAATCCAGTTTTTTTGATTCAAAAAGAAAACTGAGTTTTGATTTTCTTTGATAAAATTTTCTTCGGTTTCTGTTAACGGTGCTTTATAAAGTTTAAAATTTGTAATTATATAAGTATCTGCTATTACTTTTTTTTCTGAATCTATTTCAATGGGATGAGTTGTTGAGCTACTGAAACCTCTGAAAATAAGTATTTCTAATTGTTCTTTTTTATTTTCTTTTTGAATGAAACCCTCTAGTTTAAGTATCCTATCAGGCATCTCGGAACTGATTTTTTCAAGACTATTTATTAAATCAATTTTTGCCATTTTCTGAGAAGCAAGAGTTTCTTCCATTTTTAGGTAATTTGATTATTGACCATTGAATAAGGCCTAAAATATATATTAATAATGAAAATAATCCTAAGAATTTTGCTATCGGCTGAGTAAAGTTAGCTCCAAAGAAAAAATTAAATAAATTTTTTAAAATAAAATATAAATTTGAAGAAGGCTGAAGCCATATTGCACACGCATCAGAATTAACAAAAGAAAAGCAGTTTAAGTTTTGTAAACTCTGAATAAAGAAATTGAGAGATATAAAAGTTATCGTCCATCTCCATATTTTTGTCGTTGTGGTGAGGGAGTAAGAAAAATCATATTCTCTTAGTTCATCATTAATATCGTTCCAAAACCAAACTGAAACTGTCATTAATAATGTTGAGATATTTGTTATCACAAGAGCATAATTATACTTTCCTATTAAAAGTAAAAGGCTTATAAAAAATAAAAGAGATATTTTCCAATAAATTGATAGAAGTTTAATAACTGCTTTATTTCTTTTTTTAATTGACCAGACGGATAGAGTAATAGGAATACCAATAAGGAAAATTATTGAAAGTTGAAAGGATAGCCAAATAGAAAGTTGATTAAAAACGTTCAAAATTTTTTCTTTTTAAACACATAATAATTAAACATCAAACTCTTACTTTTTAACTTACTATTGTCATAGTTATGAATATTATGCATCCTTATATTATTGCCTAGAAATATATTGATAATTGCATGAGACAGCATGTTAATCCCCTTAGTAGTAATTTCGATCAAATTGAGAGAATACCTTCTTTGAGCGAAATGTTTGCTGATTCTAAATCGAATCTTCATTTGGATATAGGTTGTGCTGCTGGTGAGTTTTTATTTGATTTAGCTTTAGTTAATACTAGGTGGAATTATTTAGGAATCGAAATCCGTGAGAAATTAGTCAAAAATGCTAAATTAAAAGTGCTTGAAAGAGAAATCAAAAATCTACATTTTATATTTGGTAATGCTAATAATATTTTGAATGATGTCCAAAGTAAATCTCTTATCAAAAATCTAAAAAGTCTTTCTTTTAATTTTCCTGATCCATGGTTTAAAAAAAGACATTATAAAAGGCGTGTAATTCAGCCAGAATTTATTGACATTCTCTCAAATTCATTGCAAAAAGGGACCTTAATTTTTATAAAAACGGATGTAAAGGATTTATTCGATTATATGGATTACATCATATCAAGTAATTTTTATTTTAAAACAATAGATAAAAAAGATTTTAATTATTCCGAAAGTTTTAATCCAACTAAAGTTAAAACTAATAGGGAAAAATATGTGATTGTTAACCAACTTGATATTTTTGAAAGGATTTATATGAAAATTTAATGCATAGTTAATTTGTTATTTTATCAATTTCTAAAAAGAGTTTGTTTGTTATTTCACTTGATAAAGAATTGACTTTCTTATGATCTTCGGCCTCAACAAGAACTCTCATAACGGGTTCTGTGCCGCTAGGCCTTATATAAACTCTACAATTATCCGAATATATTTCCTGAAACAACTCTATAGTTTGATCTATCATGATTTTGCTTTCTGGATTTAAGTTATTAATATTAAAGTCTAGATTGATATTAGTTAGTTTTTGAGCATAAGGTTCGAAACTACTTTTAAGCCAATCATTTAGATTAATATCTTTATTTTTACAAAATTTAGAAATTTGAAGTGCAGTCAATATCCCGTCTCCAGAAAAGTTATTAATTTTTGAAAGTATATGACCTGACTGCTCACCCCCTAAAACCGCTCCTTTTTCTTTAATTGCGTCATGCACATGCTTATCACCTACATCCGTTCTATATAAAATCCCTCCAATTTTCTCCCAGGCCTTTTCAAAACCTAAGTTTGCCATTTGCGTTGATATAAGTAAATTATTAGTGAGAATTTTTTGTTCCAAAAGTTCTCTACCCCAAAGAAAAAGAATGTGATCTCCATCTAAAACATTGCCTTTTGAATCTATTCCAATTACTCTGTCGGCATCCCCATCGAAGCTAAAGCCCATATCTGCAGGACTCTCTCTTAATGCTTTTTTTAATGGTTCGAGGTTAGTAGAACCACAATTCATATTAATTTTCAACCCATTTTTAGAGTTATTGATAACTCTTACATCAGCTCCAAGAGACTGAAAAACTTTTTTTGCGCAGGTTGTTGCAGATCCATAGCATGTGTCTAATATTATTTTCAACCCGCTTAGATTTTTTCCGCCCATTGTTTGGATTAGGCTTTTGATATAAATATCTATAAGATCTTTATTTGTATTTCGGGGGATCATTTTTCTAGGAACTGAGATATTGTGATTTGACTCTTCAATTAATTTTTGAATTTTATTTTCAAAATATTTGGTAATTTTTTGACCATTATGATCAAAAATTTTTATGCCATTATATTCTGGCGGATTATGACTTGCAGATATCATGATCCCACTACTCAGGTTATTTTGTTTGATTAAAAAAGGTATAGCTGGGGTAGGGCAGATTCCAAGATTTATAAATTTTTTGCCACTATCGTTTATACCTTGTGTTATTGCCTGAAGAAGAATATCTCCACTAATTCTTGTATCTCTTCCAATTATTATTGGACTTTTCTTCTCTAAGATCGAACCTAGAGCATATCCTACTTTGTAGGCTAGTGAATAGTTTATCTCTTTATTAAATCTTCCTCTTATTCCATCAGTTCCAAAGATTGATTGCATAATTAGATTTCAGGAATCAAAGAAATTTTGATAATTATTTAGTTATTATTTTATCAGTTGATTAAAAGCTAATAGATTTCAATTCTCTTTATTTGTTTAACTTATTTAAGATGGTTTTAGTTAGTAATTTCTTAATAGTGCAATCTGAGAATCGAGAGCAAATCTTAAAGACAAATTTAAAAACAATACTTATTTTGATTATATCTATTATTATCATTTCACTGTTTTTGTTTAGAAATTTTTTGTTTAAATCAACTTATCTTCTAAAGAGTTTTGGAGAATTATCTGTTGATCCTGAAATAGCTTTTAAAAATAATAAGCCTACATTTCTGGAATTTTATGCTGAGTGGTGTGAAGTTTGCAAAGAAATGGCTCCACAAGTTTCTGCTTTTAAAGATGAATATGATAAAGATATTAACTTTGTGTTTTTAAATGTTGATAATCAAAAATGGAGTAATTACATCCAAAAGTTTTCTGTCAACGGGATTCCTCAAGTTAATCTTTTCGATCAAAAGGGTAACCTTATGTCTACTTTTATAGGTAAACAAGATGAAATAAAAATAAGAAAATCTATTAATAAATTAGAAAAAGAAGGGAAACCATATGAGGAAATTATTAATGCTGAATTTTCAACAATTCAAGAAAATAAAAATTATGAGGTTAATCCTCGGAGTCATGGATAATTTTTACCATTCTAAAGATTTTGATACAATCGGAAAACTTTTTTTAAAAATAGACTTGCAATGTTGGGCGATAGACTTGTGTTCTTGTTGGGTGCCGTGAGCTGATCTTAAATGAATGTAATGGATCCACGATCTGCATGATCCAGACATATAGATTCTTGTTGGAGTTGCTAATGGTAAAACAAATCTCGCACATTCTTTAGCTACGCCTTCAGCAAGTAAATCTTCATATAATTCTGAAGCAGCCTGAAAATGTAAACCAATTTTTTCATTGAATCTTTTTTTTAACTCATCAGGGAGATCAGGAATTGAATTTTGCCTGTTTTTAAAATCTTGTCGCCTTAATTCTGGTAATGGAATATTACCCAATTGAGAACTATCTGCATATCTCTGTGAAAATTCTTGGAAAGTAAATGATCTATGTCTTAAAATTTGGGCTGCAATTCCTCTGTTAGTTTCTATTTGCAAGGTCATAAATGACTGTTCAAAAACACTCCAATGTTCATTTTTAATGCAATAACTCAATAATTTTGAATAGTCTTCATTTTCCTGATTTTTTGGATTACTAACTCTTGCGATGTAAGCCATTGTTTTTTCTGCATCCGGAGTTAATGAAATTAGTTCAACTTTACTCATTTTAGATCTTTGCAAGAGTTACTTTTTCTGGTTGGTTTTGATATTTACCTCTTCTATCTTCATAGGTTGTAGAGCACGGATCACCTTCAAAAAAGAGTAGTTGGCAAATGCCCTCTTCAGCATAAATTCTGCAATCTGCACCTGAACTATTACTAAACTCTAAAGTTAGATGACCTTCCCACCCTGCCTCTGCGGGCGTTGTATTAACAATAATTCCAAGTCGTGCGTAAGTACTTTTCCCTATACAGATTACAGTTATATTTTCTGGCACTTTCATCTTTTCTAAAGCAACTCCCAAACCATAGGAGTGAGCAGGAAGAATAAAAAAGTCTCCATCATTATCATGGTGAAGAGCAGTTTTCTCTAAATTATTAGGATTAAACTTTTTGGGGTTCATCACAGTCCCAGGGATATGTCTGAAAATTAGGAATTCTTTTGATGAAAGTCTTAAATCATAGCCATAAGATGAACATCCGTAACTCAAAACTGGCTTTTGTTTATTGTCAGGCTCAAGATGTCTCACCAAATTTGATTGAAAGGGTCTTATCATGCCTTCGGAAGCTTTTTGATTTATCCAGAGATCATTTTTTAGCATTGTTTTATGAGCGAAGTTCAGTAATTTGATTAGCCATTAATAATAAATCTTTAGGAATATCTGTACCAGTAAGGATTACATCTCCTGATATAAATCGGTTTTCAAGTGTTGAAATCAAATCATCTTTATCGATAATTTTCATGTCGATAGCTAAAAAAATTTCATCCAGTATGATTTGGTCATTCTCTCCAGATTGTAGTTCTCTTTTACAAAAATTCCATAATTCAATAGTAGATTCATGTATAGATTTTTTTAAATTTTTATTATTTTCAAGTGCTTCAGAATTATATTGATCAAAGGAATGTGATGATCTTGCCCAGGTTAAATTACCGCATAGCTTTACTGCATGATCAACTCCTTGCTTCACCCCTCCTTTCATAAATTGTATTAGTAGCACTTTCCTGCCAAGAGCAGCATTTCTTAGAGAGTCTCTGATTATAGATGTGTAGCTACCTCTATATGAAGATTGATAGATTTGAATTTGTCCGTTTTGTGAAAAATTTTTTAAGTTAATTTTGTTAGCAGGATTTGTTTTTACAACATCAAGATTACCTTTGGAATAAATATAAGAGGAACTAATTACCATTATTTAGATTCTTTCTACATGCAGTATAATTAGAATCTAGTGACGCTGCATATAGTGTAATTTTACTTAAAAAAGGTTTAAGCAATTTGAAATTGACTGAAAAAAGCTTGTTGATAAACTGATAAGAATTGAAAATTGTTACTGTTGATACAAGATATTTCAGGGTGGCTCCTTAAATTTTTTAATAGTAAAGATATTTATGATACCCGCTTCACGAGGATTCAACCGCTTTAGTTCGCAACATTCCGGACAAAGTAAAATCAACTCCGTAGGAGAACGTTTCCCAATAAATAGAACTTTAATGGAAGTTATTAAAGGTCTAGATGGTGCAAGCACGGAAATGGTTGAGAGGTCTAAAACAATATTCTTCCCTGGAGACCCAGCTGAAAGGGTTTATCTTATAAGAAGAGGAGCAGTAAGACTTTCAAGAGTTTATGAGTCAGGTGAAGAAATAACTGTTGCTCTTTTAAGAGAGAATAGTCTCTTTGGTGTTTTATCTCTTCTAACAGGCCATAGATCGGATCGTTTTTACCACGCCATAGCATTCACAAGAGTTGAAATGATAACAGCACCTGCTAATTCTGTTTTAAGAGCTATAGAGGAAGATGCATCCGTAGGACTATTACTTTTACAAGGGCTTTCAAGTAGGATCCTGCAAACTGAAACGATGATAGAAACTCTTACACATAGAGATATGTCTTCTCGTTTAGTAAGTTTTTTAATGGTCCTTTGTAGAGACTTTGGAGTTGCAGGTGAAAAAGGTATTACGATAGATTTAAGGCTTTCACATCAGGCAATTGCTGAAGCTATTGGTTCTACAAGAGTAACCATTACAAGATTATTGGGAGATTTAAAGGATTCAGGGCTTCTTAATATTGAAAGAAAAAAGATCACAGTGTTCGATCCAATTGCTCTTGCAAAAAGATTTAATTGATTCATTATAAATTATGATGTACTGAGTATATGCAAAAGTGTGGCTTGGATTTTAATTGTTTTTTTAATATTATTAGGGGGATTAATTGCACCATTTGGGGATATTCTTGGAACAAAGATTGGTAAAGCAAGATTTAGTATCTTAAAATTAAGACCGAAAAAAACAGCAACTATAATAACTATTATTACTGGTGGTTTTATTAGTTCAATATCAATAGGGTTATTAATTTTAGTAAGTGAAGAATTCAGACAAAGACTTTTTGTTGATATTCCTTTTTTGCAAAAAACTTTAGATGAAAGTAAAAAGGCTTTAATCCCTTTACAAGAAGAGCAAAAGGAACTTGAAGGTAAAATTATTCAAAAAGAAAAGGAGTTAAATCAATTAAAAAATAATATTAAACAATTTAGGAGAGGAAATGTTGTCATTAAAAGAGGTCAAACTTTATTTATAGCTGAAATCAACTCTAACTCAAATTTAAAACGAGACTTTCCAAAAATCAATAATGAAGCTGATAAATTTGTTAGGAAAATTGTTATACCAATTAATAAAGAAGCAAAAAATATTCTTTTGTGGAGACCCAGTGATATTACAAAAATTCAGACAATAGCTGCTAGAGGTGGTAACTGGATTTTACTAATCAAATCATCAACAAATGTTTTAAAAGGTGATAACTATGTTTTTGTATCTCCTGAATTATTAGAGAATAAATTAATAGTAAAAAAAGGAGATGTTATTACAAGTTCAATTCTGAGAAAAAGTGATTTAAATCTTAAATCAATAGATTTACAAATTAAATCTTTGCTTAGAGAAACAAGGGATGAAATTAAGTCAAAAGGATCACAAGTTAGTGAAATAAAAACAAATGGAAATTTTATAAAAAAAATTAGAGACTTTCTTCAAGAAAATCAAAATATCAAATTTAAATTAGAAGTAGTATCTTTGAGAGATAGTAAAACTGTAGAACCCATAGTAGTTGAAATCAATATTTTAAAGATTTCATCTTAAATGCCTAGAGTTATAACTATTGATCCTGGGAAAATTAAATGCGGCTTAGTACTAGCTGAAATAAGTGAAAAAAAAGTTTACAAAGCGATTATTCTTAAAAGTGAATTACTAGAGAATTATGTAAGAAATTTAATTGCCGTTGAGGACATTTCACAAATTATTATTGGCAATGGTACTACCAGTAAAGAAATCAGAGAAAAACTATATTTTTTTAAAAAAGAAATAATAACTTTTGAGGAAAAAAATACCACCTACAGGGCTAAAACAAGATATTTCGAACTTTTTCCAATTAGTGGTCTGAAGTTTTTAATTCCTAGAGAGGTTTTTATTCTTAATAAAAACCTTGATGCTATATCAGCATTGATAATTTTAGAAGATTATTGCAAAACGAAGTTTACTTTGAATCAAAATATAGATTTTAAAACTTGGCAGAAATAGTGAACTTATATTCATTTCCTGTTTCTAATTCATAATCTTTTTTCAGTAAAAATTTCAATAAGGCATTTTCAATTAATGCTCTTCCTAAGGGTGGATTTACCTTTAATAGACCTTTATTAAAGGAGTATGTAAAAGTCCATTTAAATTGACTAGCTTCCACAACCCCCTGGATTTGCTTTTTAGAGAAGCAATATTCCTTAACACTTACATTTGCAATAGTTTCAGGTTTTGAACGCATTTCTGACTTAAGGTTGGTCTTTGTCAAAAGAATTTAATTCATTAATTATATATTCTTCTTTTTTAGCATTTAGTTGTTCGAGGGATTCAATTACTTTCTTATATACTTTGTCCAATATTGATTTTTCTTCCAGAGAAATATTTCCTAATACATGTGAAATGGTATTGATATTATTTTTTCCTTTTATTTGGGGAGGTGATCCAATACCAATTCTTATTCTCTTAAAGTTTTGTGTCTGTAATTGTTCAATGATGCTTTTCAGTCCGTTATGTCCACCTGAGCTTCCTTTTCTTCTAAATCTTATTTTTCCAAGGGGAAGATCTTTATCATCGACTATTATGAAAATCTGATCTAAATTTATTTTGTACCAATCAACTATTGCTCTGACAGCATCACCACTGTTATTCATAAACGTATTTGGTAAAAATAACCTGAAATTAGAATCATTGATTTGAAATTCTGAGCAGGAACTTTTAAGCTTATCTTTTAATAAAAAATTTGAATTATATTTTTTCGAAAAATTTTCAAGCAGTAAAAAACCTATATTATGTCTACTGTTTGAGTATTTTTTACCAGGATTTCCTAATCCAATTAAAAATATTTCTTCCATTTTTTATTTCTAAATCTCTTTTGTTTGAGAATTATTAATATATATATAAACTATAACTAATTAATAAAAACAAAAATTTAAAAAAAATTATTTGGCAATTTTTACATTAACCAAATAACTTTTTTAGAAATTTTCAGAAATTTAGTTTCCGTTCCAATCTACTGAGAAACCTTGTAGAAGTAGGGATTGGTTATAGATTTGTAGAAGAATAACTAAGAAAACCAAAAGTAGAAGACCTATTACTGTCATGACAGGAACTGCTCCCCAACCAGGTACAACTTTTCCTTGACCTGAGTTGCCAATTGCTTTTAGAAGACTTCCTAATGCTGTTTTTTGACCCATGTTAAATTCACAAAATCGAGTATTATTTCGCTATTGTATAAGAACTAATACATAAATTGTTTACAAACTTAGCAAAATTGATGCAAACTTTATCATCAGCTCCAGATCCTGCAGTTTCTATAGCTGTAACAATTCTGGCCCTACTTTTAGCTTTGACCGGTTTTGGTCTTTGGACTGCCTTTGGACCTAAAGCAGCAAAGCTTACTGATCCTTGGGATGATCATGATGATTAGTCTCCCTTAAAGTATTTCAAAATTTACCAAAAATACAAAAAGTAAACAATTATCCATAGTTTAATTATAAATTTAATAGGATATAAATCTGTCAGCACTAGTAATTCCATGCTCGCCTTAAAAATTTCTGTTTACACTATTGTCTTTTTCTTTGTTGGTATATTTCTTTTCGGATTTTTAGCTAGTGACCCAACAAGAACACCAAACAGAAAAGACCTAGAAAGCCCTCAAGATTAATCTCTTTTAATCTTTTTGGGTTTAAATATTTATAACAAGTTAGTATTAAATTTTATATATGGTAATTGGTTAAATTTATTTTCTATTAAATCTTTATTGTCAAGAAGTGTTGAAGTAGCATCCCATTCTCCTGATAAAAACATTTTTCTTGAGCTTTCCTTAATCTTAAGATTGAAATTTAAATCTTTTGATTTTGCTAGGGATTTTTTCAAATCAATTTCTAAAAATAAAACTTGATTATCGCAATATTTTTGTATTTCTTCTATGGATTTTTTAGGTAGCGTAAAACATGGAATTCCTATCGCAATACAGTTACTGTAAAAAATATCGGCGAAACTCTCGCCTATTATTGCTTTTATACCCCATCTCAAAAGTGCTTGCGGGGCATGTTCTCTGCTGGAACCACATCCAAAATTGCTATTAACAATTAGTATCGAGGCATTTTTGTTTTCCTCTAAATCAAAAGGATGCCTTCCTTTTAAAGTTTTTCTATCGTCTTCAAAAACAGATTCACCCAATGCATCAAAGTTAACACACTTCAAAAAACGCGCTGGAATTATTCTATCTGTATCAATATCGTTACCAATCAATGAGATACATTGCCCTTTTATTTTTGTAATTTTTCCAAATGGTGGGGTAAATTCTGATTCCATTAGTTGATAAATTCTCTAACGTCACTCACTTTGCCATTAATTGCAGCAGCAGCAACCATTGCTGGACTCATCAGAAGCGTTCTTCCACTGGGAGATCCTTGCCTACCCTTGAAATTTCTATTACTAGAACTAGCACTAACTTGATTACCTATTAGCTTATCTGAATTCATTGCTAAACACATTGAACAGCCAGGCTCTCTCCATTGAAATCCAGAATCCTTAAATATTTGATCAATACCTTCTTGTTTTGCTTCAGTGGCCACTTTTTCTGAACCTGGAACTACAAATGCTTTGACATTCTTGGATACTTTTTTGTCTTTTAATACTTGAGCTGCAACTCTTAAGTCACTGATTCTTCCATTTGTACAACTACCTATGAAACAAACGTCTACAGGAGTATCTTTTATTAATTGTCCTGGCTTGAAACTCATATATTCAAAAGCCTCTTCAGCCACTAATTTATCATTTGGGGATAATTCATCTAAAAGAGGGATTTGTTGATTAATGCTTATACTTTGGCCTGGAGTAATTCCCCAGGTTACGGTTGGCTCCACTTTAGAAGCATCTAATTTAATGGCATCATCATAAATTGAATTTTCATCACTTTTTAATGATTCCCACCATATGAGAGCTTTATCCCAATGCTCATTTTTTGGAGCACATAATTTATTTTTAATGTAACTAAAGGTCTTTTCATCAGGGTTAATGTAGCCGCATCTTGCGCCTCCTTCAATAGACATATTGCATATCGTCATCCTTTCTTCCATTGATAAATCATCTATCGCAGGCCCTGCGAATTCATATGCGAAACCTACCCCTGCCTTTACACCAAGTTCATTAATGATATGAAGTACTAAATCTTTAGCATAAACACCCTTAGATAATTTATTTTCACACCAAATCTGCCTTACTTTTAGTTTGTTCATGGCGATAGTTTGGGTAGCGAGAACGTCTCTTACTTGACTTGTACCTATCCCAAAAGCAATTGACCCAAAAGCTCCATGAGTTGAAGTATGAGAGTCTCCGCAAGCAATTGTCATGCCTGGCTGAGTTAGCCCTAATTCTGGTGCCACTACATGAACTATTCCTTGATTACCACTACCAATATTAAAAAATCTTATTTTATGTTCTGAGCAATTCTTCTCAAGTGTTTCAATCATCTGTTCAGCGAGATTATCTTTGAAAGGCCTGTTCTGATTATCTGTTGGCACGATATGGTCAACAGTAGCAATAGTTCTTTCAGGGAATTTTACTTTTAAGTTTTTGTCCTTTAAAGCGCCAAATGCTTGAGGACTCGTAACTTCATGAATAAGATGAAGACCAATAAAAATTTGATCAGATCCTCCAGGAAGACTCGAAACTTTGTGTAAATCCCAAACTTTATCAAATAAGGTATCTTGACTCAATTTGTAAAAATAGTTACTTACTATTCGATAATAGGATTAATCTGAGGCTGTTCAAACACACATTTACACTTAGTGTTTGAATTTCTACTCTATTTCGGGTTGAGTTAAATAGTTTTTTTATATTAGTTATATTATTATTCGGTCCAGAAATTGATATATAGACAAGTCCAACCGGTTTATCTTTACTGCCTCCATTAGGACCAGCTATTCCACTAATTGCTATTGCCCAATCTGCTCCTAATTTCTCTTTTACATTAATTGCCATTGACTCACAAACTTCTTCAGAAACAGCTCCATATTTTGTAAGCTTCTCTTCAGAAATATTTAATAATGAATTTTTTAGCTCATTACTGTATGAAACTATACTACCTTTAAAAACTTGAGATGAGCCTGATATTGATGTTAGTGATGCAGATAGAAGACCTCCGGTGCAGGATTCAGCAAAAACAATAGTTTGGTTCCTCTCGGTTAATTCTTTTATTAAAACGCTAGGAAGAGTATCATTATCCTCTCCAAAAATAAATTTCGAAAAATCTTTTCTTAATTTTTCTTTTACAGGTTTAATTATATTTTTTGCTTCTAGATGATTCTTTGCTCGCGCTGTGATTCTTAGTTTAACCTCTCCTAAGTTTGCATATGGAGCAACAGTCGGGTTTTTAAGATTTAATAGATCATTAATTTTTTCTGCAACACTAGATTCTCCAATACCTGCAAATTTAAGAGTATTTGAATAAAAGGAATAATTATCTGAGAATTTGGTTTTAATGAAATCGTACGCCGTTTCTTCCCACATAGTTTTCATTTCACTTGGTACTCCAGGGAAAGTAAGAATAGTAAATCCTTTTATTGGTTCCCATATCATTCCTGGGGCAGTACCCCTGGGGTTATTAATTATTTGAGCATTTTTTGGGAAGAGACATTGTTTCCTTAAGCTAGATGAATTGTCCTGGAGTTTTGAGCTTGACAGTTTTTGTTTGATTTCATCCCATAAGTATGGTCTTTCAAAAAGAGTTACATTAAAAGATTTGGCTATTGCTTCAGTAGTTAAGTCATCTGGGGTGGGTCCCAAGCCACCAGTTGTAATTAGAAGATTACTTCTTTTCGATATTTCTTGAATTACTTTTATAATTCGATCATAATTATCACCAACAGTTGATTGCCTAAAGTGATTTAAGCCTAATTTGGATAACTGTTCAGAAATCCATTGAGAATTTGTATTTATAATATTTCCTAAGAGTAGCTCTGTTCCAATAGAAAGAATTTCAACTCCCTTGGAATTAGGACTCATTTAATTGATGCTTCAAGTTTACCTTCATAAAGAGGGAAACGATTACATAAGGTTAATACTCTTTCTTTACATTGATTTTCAATCAGTGAATCGTCTGGGTTAAGTAATCTATCAGCAATAATTTCGCCAACTTCAGCAAAAGCATTCTCATTAAAGCCTCTAGTAGTTAAAGCAGCAGTTCCCAACCTTAGTCCGCTGGTTACAAAAGGTGATTCAGGGTCAAATGGAACGGTGTTTTTATTTGCAGTGATATTCACTTCACTTACAAGCAAGTCGGCAATTTTACCAGTCATATTGATACTTCTTAAATCAAGTAAAACAATATGGTTATCAGTGCCTCCACTCACGATATTGATACCTCTATTTATTAAAGTTGAAGATAGAACTTTTGCATTTTTTATTACTTGTTGAGAATAATTAATGAAATCTGGCTGCAAGGCTTCTCCAAATGCAACTGCTTTAGCGGCAATTATATGTTCGAGGGGTCCACCTTGAGTTCCAGGGAAAACAGATTTATCAAATTTCTTTCCAAATTCTGCATCTTTACATAAGATAAGTCCTCCTCTAGGCCCTCTTAATGTTTTATGAGTAGTTGTAGTTACTACATCACAATAAGGTATTGGATTTGGATGAAGTTTACTTGCTACAAGACCAGCAATATGTGCAATATCAGCCATTAAGAAAGCACCAACTTCATCTGCAATATTTCTAAATGATTCAAAATCGATTGTTCTTGGATAAGCAGAATATCCGCATATGATCAATTTTGGTTTTGTTTCAAGTGCTATTTCTCTTATTTCATCAAAATTTAATTTACTAGTTTCTTTATTTACACCATAGTGAACTGCATTGAACCACTTACCACTCATATTTACTGGAGACCCATGAGTTAGGTGTCCACCATGAGATAAATCCATGCCCATGATTGTGTCGCCAGGTTTAAGTAGACTTAGGAAAACAGCAGCATTTGCCTGGGCTCCACTATGGGGTTGAACATTAGCCCAATTTGCATTAAATAATTTTTTCGCTCTCTGGATTGCTAATTCTTCGATTTCATCAACAAATTCACATCCCCCGTAATATCTTTTTTGAGGTAATCCCTCGGCGTATTTATTTGTGAGGACGGAACCTTGAGCCTGCATAACTGCAATTGATGCGAAATTTTCGCTTGCGATTAACTCAAGATGAGTTTCCTGCCTATTTTTTTCAGAGTTGATAAAATTTGATATTACTGGATCACTTTCTTTAAGATTTTGAAGAATATTCATTGAATTTGATAAGTAATACCCATAATATAGACGATATTTTTTAGAAAAATATAAAAAGAATATTTCAGAATTTTAAACGCGCCTGGAGAGATTCGAACTCCCGACACCCTGATCCGTAGTCAGGTGCTCTAATCCACTGAGCTACAGGCGCATAATTATGTAATATCTCTGTTTCAGGGTCTCTTAGTCAACTAGATTTCGGGTAAAATATTTATTATTAATAATCTAATTTTTAATATGCCTATAAAGTGGTACGGAAATGGTGATTTAGAAGATCCTATTTATAAACATTTTTCTCGAATAGTAAATTTTGTTATTCACTGCATGATCTTTACTGCGATTGTAAGTGGCACTTGGCTTTTAAAAGAGATTAAATATGAAATCGGTTATTTTAATAATTTTGTCATTTTCTGGTCAGTTCTTTTGGCCTCCCACTTGCTTTTCGTAATTATAAAAAAACCTAAAGATACTTCAAAACAATCAACTTAAATCAATTTATATTTATGGACTCTCAGATACGTATAAGTGATCTAGAAAATGTTATTTCCGAAAAGGTTTTTATTAAAATAGAAAAGTGGAATTTGTATCTTGGAGACGCTGGCCTAGCTAGGCATCTTGCTATTGAATGTATCAGCAATAAAGATCAAGGCCCATTGGAGGCTGCAAAATTAAGTTTGAAAGCAATAAATGTAAAAGTAGGAGATGGTGTTAATAGTATTCCACTGATTAATTTAATCACAAACTCACAAATTCTAGAATTAGAGGAGATTTTGGAAAGTTTTTTTTAACAACTAAATCTCTTTTTTTGAAACTTTAAATTTATTTACTTTCAAGCATTTTGTAAGTAAATAATAAATTACAAAAAAAGTTAGAGTTCCAAGTATTAACAATAAAAATTCCGTGAGATTTGAATTGAAGTTATTCGTAGTTTTCAGAATATTAAAACAAAGTGTGCTGTCTATAAATGCTGCTAATGACATGAGGCTAATTTTCCTCAATAATTCCAAGTTAGGCAAAATAATATTTTCATTGCGCAAATTAAAAGAAAGAAAAATACAAACTATAAAGTTTACTATGACTGAAGATAAAATTATTCCCACGACTCCGAAATTATAAGGAGAGAGATTCCCAAAATTCTTAATTGGGGCACCAATTAAAAACCAATCAAAAAAAATATTAAATATTATCCCCGCAAATGAAGACTTAAAAGGGAAGTTTGTTTTTTCTATTGAATAGTAAGTTCTTACTAATAAATCTCTATAAAGAAAAAAGGGTATGCCAACTGCATAAGCAATTAATATATTCTTTACTTTTAAGGTTGCTGAATAATCAAAAGATCCTCTTTGAAATACTAATTGTACGATTTGATTATTGAATGTTATGAAAAATCCTGTTAAAAAAATAGTTGCCAAGAAACAGTACTCTATCCCAGATATCAATTTTTTTTGGAGACCTCTTTCGTCTTTTTCACTTCTCAATTTAGAGAATTTTGGAAGTAATGGCAGAATCAAGGAGTTAGATAATATGCCTAAGGGGGCTTGTATAAGAAAGTTTCCGTAAGCGAGACCAGATGCTGCGCCTTGAAAACTTGAAGCGAAAAACATATCTATAAAAACATTAATTTGACTTAGACCTGATGAGATAGATGCTGGAATAATTATTTTGAAAATCCTCCTCTCTTCATCTTTAAATAAATTGAAGGTTGACTCTAATCTTAAGAGACCTATTTTATTTATTTCCAAAATTTGAACAACAAACTGAATTAAAGTTCCTGTCAAAGTTGCAAATGCCAGTAATCCTGTATAAGTAAAGAAATTAGAAGATGTATTTTCTTGGTTGAAAATCCAACTAAATAAAATAAAAAAAATAATAGTTACGCTTGTTATTGCTGGACTTATACTTGATAAAAAGAATTTTCTTTGGGAATTCAAGGCGCCAAAGCTTAAACCTATGAAGCCGGATAAAGGGATGCAAGGTGTAAGTATTTGTAATTGGTAAGTGGCAATAGATTTAGCTTCGTAACTTAAATTTGGGGCTAATAAATCAATTAATAAACTGGAATTCGAGTAAATCAATATGGCTAAAATTAATAATAATATTGAAAGTTTTATGCTTACTTTAGTTAAAACAATCCCTCCATTATTTTTGTTAAGTGGAGTTAAAACTGCAACGACTGCGTTATGCAATGGACCATTTATACCCCCAAAGATTATTAGCAAAAAACCAGGAATTATATATGCATAATTAAACGCGTCGTATGTTACACCAACCCCAAAAGCAGCAGCTATAAATATTTGTCTTATACATCCAGCTAATTTACTTAGACTTGTACCAAACGAAATTGAAAAAACATTATTTTTTAAAAATGAATGCATTTGGATTCGTCTAAATTTTCAATAAGTTTAAGTTTCAATTATATTTGATTTCTAACTAACGACATATTTATGAATGAACGGATAATTGATTTTGATCCATTAATTGAAGGGGTTTTAATTAAAAGATATAAAAGGTTTCTTGCAGATATTGAATTAGAGGGTGGAGAGGTAGTAACTGCTCATTGTGCTAACACAGGCCCAATGAAGGGACTTTTGAGTGAGGGAGCAAAAGTAAGAATAAGTGTTACCTCTTCTCCAAAAAGAAAATTACCTTTTACATGGGAACAGATATGTGTCTTAGATGCAAAAAATGAGGAGATTTGGGTGGGTATTAATACCCTATTTGCAAATAAGTTAATCAAAAAGGTTATTGAAAAAAATTTGCTAAACGAAATAATAGGAGAAATAGAGACAATTCAATCAGAAATCCCTTATGGAAAAGATAAAAAAAGCAGAATTGACTTTTTTTTAACTCCAAAATCTTCAAATCCTGATAAACGTAACATTTACATAGAAGTAAAAAATACGACTTGGATTAAAGAAAATGTAGCTCTATTCCCAGATACAGTAACGAAAAGAGGCCAAAAACACTTAATGGAATTAAAAGAACTGATTCCTGAAAGTAAAAGCGTTTTAGTACCTTGTATAACCAGAAAAGATGCAGAATTTTTTACTTCCGGAGATGAAGCAGACCCCTTATATGGCAAGCTTTTTAGAGAATCTTCTAGTGCAGGAATGATCACCATCCCTTGCTCGTTTGTATTTCATAAAGATCACGTTACATGGAATGGAATTAAACCTTTAAAATAATTAAAAAACTTGATAATATTAAATTCTAAAAAAATAATTTTCAAATTTAACAAATAATTTTTTATGGTGCAACTATAAAATTGGTATAAACAACTACTAGACACTGATAAGTTTTTTGAATAAATTTAAATTTGAAAGGAAACAGCACAAACTGTTTTTTTGCAGATCTAATTTTTTTTTATGACCACTGCTTTGCAAACGCCTCAAAGGCGCTCTAGGTCCAAATTACAAGATGCAAGTCTTGTTAATGGACCTATGCTCCTTTTGAGGAGTATTCGAGGATTTAGTTCAAACCGCTCTATGTTGTGGCTTGCAACTGTTCCCCTAGCTTTGTTTGGTTTAGGTATTTTTAATCTTTCAGCTCATGCAGCTGATTTACCTGAGTTGAATGCAGCTTTTCTTGCTAACAATTTATGGCTTTTGATCGCTACTATTTTGGTGATCTTCATGAACGCTGGTTTCGCTATGGTTGAGGCAGGTATGTGTCGTTCTAAGAACGCAGTAAACATCCTTGCTAAAAACCTCTTTGTATTTGCTCTAGCTGTAACTTCTTATTGGTTTATCGGCTATTCATTAATGTACGGAGGAAGTGTTGCTGACGGATGGCTTTATTTTGGAGGCTTATTTTTTGATCCAACAGTTACCGCTGATATGGTTACTGATGCTGGATTAGTCCCAACTGTTGATTTCTTGTTCCAGTCTGCATTCGCAGGAACTGCGGCAACTATCGTTTCCGGTCTTGTTGCTGAAAGAGTTAAATTTGGAGAATTTGTTGTTTTTGCTGTTGTATTAACTGCATTTATATATCCAATTGCTGGTAGCTGGAAATGGAATGGTGGTTGGCTTGATTCTTTAGGTTTTGTTGACTTTGCTGGATCTTCAATTGTTCATTCAGTTGGAGCATGGGCGGGTCTTGTAGGAGCTATGCTTCTTGGACCAAGAATTGGCAAATACTCTGATGGGAAACCACAAGCTATGCCTGGACACAATATGGCCATAGCTACTCTAGGTGCATTAGTCCTATGGATAGGTTGGTACGGATTTAACCCCGGTTCTCAACTTGCTATGGATCAATGGGTTCCATATGTTGCTGTAACAACTACTTTGGCAGCAGCAGCTGGAGCTATTGGTGCAACTATTGTTTCAACATTAACTTCTGGTAAGCCTGATCTTACAATGATTATTAACGGAATCCTTGCTGGTTTGGTTAGTATCACTGCTGGTTGTGGTGATATGACTCTTGCTGGAGCCTGGTTTGCAGGACTAGTGGGAGGAATAATCGTTGTATTTTCTGTTGCAGCACTTGATGCCGCTGAGATCGATGATCCTGTAGGTGCATTCTCTGTTCACGGAGTTTGTGGTGTATGGGGTACTGTAGTTATCGGTCTTTGGGGTACAGCTGTACAAGGTGATGGAGCAGGTATGGGATTGTTCAACGGAGGAGGAATTACCCTTCTTCTAGTTCAAGCTCTTGGTGCCGCAGCTTATGCTATTTGGACACTAGTTACTTGCTGGATTGCCTGGTCTGTAATTGGAGGATTATTCGGTGGAATCCGAGTATCTGAAGAGGAAGAGACTCAAGGCTTAGATATAGGAGAGCATGGAATGGAAGCATATCCAGACTTTGCATCTGCTAAATAATCTAACTGGAAATTCATATAAGAAACCTGACTTATGTCAGGTTTCTTTTTTTTACGAAAAATTATTTAAAACGTTGTAATATAGAAAGATGGATACTCAAGCTTTTAGAAGATCACTTCATCATTCTGATAGATATAATAGAAGGGGTTTCGATTCTCCAACAAAAAGAGCTCAAGCATTAGAAGAAGCTTACCAAAGTGATTTGATAAGTTCTATTAGGGATAATGGTTTTAATTATACTAAAGGCAGACTAAACATTAAGTTGGCAAAAGCCTTCGGTTTCTGTTGGGGAGTTGAAAGAGCTGTAGCAATGGCTTATGAAACTAGAAGACATTACCCCAATGAGAATATTTGGATAACAAACGAAATAATTCATAATCCCTCGGTTAATGATCATTTAAGAAAAATGAATGTGAAATTCATTTCAGCTAAAAATGGAATTAAAGATTTTTCTCTAGTTTCTAATGGGGATGTTGTTATACTCCCTGCTTTCGGAGCTACTGTTCAAGAAATGAAACTCTTGCATGAAAAAGGTTGTCATATTATTGATACAACTTGTCCTTGGGTTTCTAAGGTTTGGCATACAGTTGAAAAACACAAAAAACATGTTTTCACATCTATTATTCACGGAAAATTTAAACATGAAGAGACTCTCGCTACAAGTTCATTCGCAGGTAAATATTTAGTTGTACTTGATCTAGAAGAAGCTAACTACGTATCTGAATATATTCTGGGGAGAGGTAATAGAAATGAGTTTATGAACAAATTTGCTAAAGCTTGTTCTAATGGATTTGATCCTGATAAAGATTTAGATAGAGTGGGAGTTGCAAATCAGACAACTATGCTTAAGAGCGAGACTGAGGAAATTGGAAAAGTTTTTGAAAGGACGATGTTAAAAAAATTTGGACCAGAAAACTTAAATAGTCACTTTTTAGCTTTTAATACTATTTGTGATGCAACTGAAGAAAGACAAGATGCAATGTTCTCTTTGGTTGATGAAGACCTTGATATTTTAGTAGTTATTGGAGGTTTCAATTCTTCCAATACTACTCACCTACAAGAAATAGCAATTACTAAAAATATTTCTTCTTTTCACATTGATACTCCAGAAAGGATATTAGTTAAAGAAAATTCAATATTTCATAAACCACTAGGATCAGAATTAGAACTCAAGAATAATTTTTTACCTAGTGGAAAAATTAATGTTGGAATTACCTCTGGTGCATCCACTCCTGATAAGGTCGTTGCAGATGTTATTGAAAAATTAATTGATATTGCTTCCTAAATTTGTTACTCATTTATAAATTTGCTTAGTTTTTTTAATTTATTATTCAGATAATTCCAAAAGATCTACTTTATTAACTAGAATAACGAAAACTCAAAGAAGTATGGAAGACAAAGCACAAACTAATCAGGTTCAAACTGCAAGTATGAATAGAACTAAAGCGCCCCAAAAAGTTGAAGTGGTAGTTGCCAATTCATCATCAGGGTCAGAGGTAAATATTCTTGGAGAATTATCGATTTTTGTTTTAAGAATAGGTTTTTGTGCTTTGATGATTCATCATGGCCTTGAAAAACTTCAAGATCCGCAGGGTTTTGCTGAGTTTGTAGTTGGTAAGTACTTTCCATTTTTACCAGGTGATCCTGTTATTTGGACTTTTGGAGCAGCAATTACTCAATTAGTATGCCCAGTAGGATTGGCTTTAGGGATTTTTGCTAGGCTTTCTTCTCTTGGTCTATTCTCCACTATGGCATTTGCAGTTTATTTTCATCTCCTTGATACAGGACTAGAAGGTTTTCCTTTGGCAGTGGTTGAAGGTCATAATTATGCTTTCGAATTGTCTTTCATATATGGGGCTATTTCTCTCTACTTTCTATGTGCTGGTCCAGGCAGACTATCTTTATTCAGAAAAACTAATAAGATTACATATTATCCAAAATCAACATAACTTAATGTAAAAAGTGCCTTTTTTGGGTAAATACCATTGAGATTCCTTTTGAATTACACATATCAATACTTTCTTGGTCTCTTAGACTTCCTCCGGGTTGAATAATAGCTTTTATTCCATATTCATTTGCTAGTTCTACGGTATCTGCAAATGGGAAAAACCCATCGCTGGCCAAGACAGCATCAGAACTTAACTTTCCAGATGCTTTTAATGCAATTTTTGCTGCTCCTACTCTATTCATTTGACCAGCTCCAATACCAACAGTTTTTTGGTCTTTTACAATAACAATGGCATTAGATTTAACGTGTTTACAAATTTTCCATGCAAAATTTAGATCTAAGTTAATTTGATTACTAGGATTTTTATTGGTTACTGAAATCCAATTTTCAGTTTTTTCTTCGCTATCATCAGTATCTTGAACTAGTAATCCTCCCATTATTGATTTAGTAGAATTTTGATTCTTTTTTGGAAGTTGATCTTTTGAAAACTTTAAAATTCTTAAATTCTTTTTAACTTTTAAAATTTCTAAAGCTTCCTCATCAAAAGATGGAGCGACGACACACTCTAAGAAAATATCTTTGAGGTGAATTGCGGTCTCACTATCAACATTTGAATTAAAAGCCACTATTCCTCCAAAAGCACTAACAGAGTCGCATTCCAAAGCATTCAAAAATGCTTTGGAAGCTGAATTACTTATAGAGGCACCACAAGGATTATTATGTTTTAAAATAACAGCTGCAAATATGTTGGCTGTAAGTTCATTTTTTTCTGTGTAGCCAAATTCTAAAACTGTAGAAAGTGCCGACTCTAGATCTAATAGATTATTATAACTTAAGTCTTTTCCTTGTAATTGTTCTGCTGAGTTCCATCCAATGTTACTTAAACCGTACCAGAAAGCTTTTTGATGTGGATTCTCCCCATATCTTAAGGTTTTGATTAGTGGATAAGATTCAATATATTTGGAAGATTGTAAATCTCTTTCTTTTCTTATCCAATTAGATATTGCAGCGTCATAGTCTGCTGTATGCTGAAAAGCTTCAAGGGCTAATTTTGCTTTATATGAGTCTTTCAATTCACCTTTTTTACTTTCTTCAAGAAAATTTTGATACTGACTAGGATCTACTAAAACGGAAACATCTTTATGATTTTTAGCTGCAGAACGAATCATAGATGGCCCTCCTATATCGATATTTTCAATAGCATCTTCCCATTTAGCTCCCTGAGCTACAGTTTTTTTAAAAGGATATAAATTTACAACTACTAAGTCAATTAACTCAAGATTGTTAGCATCTATATCTTTTTTATGTTCCTCATCAGTTCTTTTAGCTAAAATTCCACCGTGTATTTTTGGATGTAAAGTTTTAACTCTTCCTCCAAGAATTTCTGGAGAATTAGTAAAATCAGAAACTTTAATAACTGGAATTTTAGCCTCTATAAGATGTTTGGCAGTTCCTCCACTTGATAGAATTTTATAATTAAATTGATCTACCAATTCCTTACAAAATGGGATTATATTTTTTTTATCAGAGACACTTACTAAAGCTAATGGAGACATTATGGGAAAGTTTACTTACTTAAGAATATAAACATGAAATATGCTATCAATCATGAATTTGTCTCGATTAGCTCTCAAACTGCAACTCATAGAATTATTTTGATGCATGGTTGGGGAGCTGATTCAGATGACCTTTTAACATTTGGAAAGGAGATGACTGAAAAAATAAACCTTGATTTTGAGGTAATTTCTTTAAGGGCGCCTGGACTACACCCAAGCGGTCATGGAAGACAGTGGTATGGATTATACCCACATGATTGGAATGGAGCTGAGGTTGAAGTAGATAAACTTTTAGTTACATTAAAAAAATTTGATACTAATCAGATTCCACTAAGAAATACAATTTTGTTGGGGTTCTCTCAGGGGGCGGCAATGGCAATTGATGCAGGATTTAAATTAAATTTTGGATTAATTGTTGCATGTAGCGGTTATCCTCACCCCAACTGGGACCCAGGAGAAAAATGCTCGCCATTTATTATTAGTCATGGTTTATATGATGACGTCGTTCCTATAGATGCTTCTAGGACTATTTATGAAAAAGTAAGGAGTAGGTCTTCTAAATTTTGCGAATTATTAGAATTTGATGGATTTCATCAAATTGATTCAAAATTAATTAATTTTATAAGTTCAAAAATAAGTAAAATTTTCTAAACAAAAGCATATTCGTATTCTTCAATTTCTTCCCAATCATCTGCAGTAAGTTCTAGACCCTCAAATATTTTTTCTTCACCAATTCCTTCAACTACAACTTTTAATGATGGAAATAGAAAATGATTTTCTTCAGCATATTGGGCGCTAAATAACCCTTTTTCACCCCAAAAAAACCTATCCGTGGTATGTTCATTTCTTCTGACATTGAAAACGGAGGGCGCAGATAGTCCATTTTCAGCTATGAATCTTCTTGCTGCTGTAACTGGTTTATGTTTGCCAGTTTCGATATGATAAATAGGTACATGTGCCATTACTCTTTGGCCAGCCAATCTTCTTCTGCTGATTCTTTTTCTTTTTTTTGACATTGATTGGTACTCCAGAAATTATTAATGAGATTAGTCTTATTAATTTTTACTAATCTTATATTTGTGATTTTAAATTCACTTCAAATTACATAGAGGACCCATCAACCCCTGATGTAGCTTAAAATATGATTAAATGTTCATATTTAAGGCTGGCTAAAGTCAGACCTCTTTATATATCTTAATACTTTTTTCATATTTTACAAGCCCTTTTTCAAGTTTTTTTTTAAAAAATTTCTCAAAATTTCATTAATTATGAATCTTTCAAAAAAATTTGAAGAACTTATCATAAAACAGCTAGAAAGTTTTGGTTGCTCAATGGGCGTGACTAATTTAGTTATGTATCTTGCTTCAGCTAAGCAAGGAACTAAAGCATCTTTTGAAATGATTGGTCAATGGCCACAAATTGATAGGCTAATTACATCAATAGAAGATGATCCTTCACTAAAAGTTTCTTCGCCTAATAGAAGATGGTACCCGCTTCAAGAAAACGATATTTTACTTGGTGTCCTTAGGGTAGAAACTGATTTGAAAGAGGGGAATTGGCCAGTATCTCTTGATTCTAGATTAAAAGCGCTTTCAATATCTTTAGCTAAATGCGTCTCTATCGAATTAGAACGTCAAAATAAAAATGAAGAAATCAATTATTTAAAAAATCAGGTCAATGTCATAATCCATCAATTAAGGAATCCATTGGCTGCTATAAGGACATATGCAAAATTACTAATAAAAAGACTTGGTTCAGATGACGACTCTATTGAAATAGTCGAACGAATGATAATAGAGCAAAAACAAATTAATCAATATATGGATTCTTTTGCACAATTAAATTCACGTATTCAACTTCCCCTTGAAATTGGAGAGGAAAGATTATTATTACCCCCGAATTTAGATAATAAAAAAGTAATAACTGTTCAGAGTTTATTGAGGCCAATATTAGAAAGGGGTAAAGCTAATGCTGACCTAGAAAATAGAAATTGGACTGAACCTTCTCTTTGGCCAGATTGGACTTTATCGCCACTAAAGCCAAAATACGCTGTAATTGCCGAAATTGTGGCCAATTTATTAGAAAATGCGTTTAAATATGCCCAAAAAGATGCTGAAATTGGTCTCGCAATTACGAGTAATGGACTTTGTATATTTGATGATGGTAAAAAAATAACCAAACATGAAAACGAGAAAATTTTTGAAAAAGGTTATAGAGGATCTACCGCTAAGAAGAAGGACGGCACTGGTGTAGGACTTTTTTTGGCGAAGAAATTAGCAAAACAAATTGGAGGAGATTTGAGATTGCTGGAAAATAACTTGATTAAGAATACTGAGAAATTGAAAAATCTTAAGAAGAAAAATATTTTCTATTTAGAACTACCTATAAAAGAATTGCATGCATAAACAACATTCCAGTTTCAACTAGTACAATACTTGCACCGCAGGAATCTCCATTGAATCCTCCAATTTTATAACCCAGTATGTTTGGGATAGAATAGCTTAGAAAAATACCAATCAAAATAAGAATTAAAAATTTAATTAATATTGCTTGGGATGTTATTGAAACTAATTTATATGCAATGAAAATTAAAAGAAAAATAATAGAGATCAAAGATTCTTTTTTAAATCCATTCCAAAACTTTTTGTGACTAATAGTTTTTTTCTTATAACTCATATATTTAAACTTTTCTATAAAAAATAAATTTGAAAATCTTCCCCAAAATAAGCATATAGGTAAAACAAAAACTATTAGGGTTTGAATTTTCAGTATGCAAGCAATTTGAATTAAAGTTATAAAAACTAAAGCTTGAACGCCAAAGGACCCAACTTTACTGTCTTTCATGGCTTTTAAACGTTTCTTTTTACCCGCAAAAATACCATCGAAAGTATCCATTAAACCATCAATGTGTAGACCTCCAGTAATTAAATATCCTGAAGCCAAACAAATTAATGTGGATGCATAAATTGACCAAGAGTTTGTTCTTAAAAAAAGAAAAATATAACTCTGTATTGTTCCAATAAAAAATCCTAAAGGTGGCGCAAATTGTGCAATATTTTTAAATTCGGGATTAATAAAAGGTATCTTTGGAAATGTCGTATAGAAAATCCAAGATCCTGCCAAATTTTTTATTAAATATTTTTTGATGAGATGAAAATGGATTCAATATTAAATAATAGGGTAGATTAATAAAAAAGGATCAAAAATTTTTATAAATTATCGTGTTTGAATTTGAAATTACATCGAATTGCAGTAATACAGGGGCAAGAACTGGAATATTTCACACACCAAATGGTCAAGTAAACACACCAAAATTTATGCCTGTCGGTACTTTGGCAACTGTTAAAGGAATTTCATCTAAGCAGTTAAGTTCTACAGGGTCAGAAATGATTCTCTCAAATACCTTTCATCTTCATTTACAACCTGGAGAAAAACTGGTTAAAGAGTCTGGCGGAATACATCAATTCATGAATTGGCCTAAGCCTATTCTTACTGATTCAGGAGGATATCAAGTTTTTAGTCTGGCCAAATTAAATAATATTTCTGATAAAGGTGTGGAATTTAAAAATCCAAGAGATGGTAGTCATGTATTTTTATCACCTGAAAAAGTCATACAGATTCAAATGGATCTTGGATCGGATGTAGCAATGGCTTTTGATCATTGTCCTCCGCATACAGCTAACGAAAATGATATTGAGGAATCTTTACAAAGAACTCATTCATGGTTGCAAAAATGTGTTGAAACTCATCAGAAATCTAATCAAGCATTATTTGGTATAGTTCAAGGTGGTAAGTATCCGAGATTGAGGGAATATAGCGCAAAATATACAAGTTCTTTTGATCTGCCTGGAATAGCAGTGGGAGGGGTAAGTGTTGGCGAGGCAGTTGAAGAGATACATAGTGTAATTAATTACGTCCCGAAATTTTTACCAATAAATAAGCCAAAATATTTAATGGGAATTGGTTCTTTAAGAGAAATTTCTTTAGCTGTTGCTAATGGATTCGATATATTTGACTGTGTTTTGCCTACAAGACTAGGAAGACATGGGACTGCATTTTTTAATGATGAAAGATTGAATTTGCGAAATGCGCGATTTAAAAATGACTTTTCTCCGATTGACAAAACTTGTAAATGCGAGACCTGTAAATCATATTCTCGAGCATATTTGCATCATCTAATTAGAAATGAAGAAATATTAGGCCTAACTCTTATAAGTTTGCATAATATTGCTCACTTAATAAGGTTCACCAATGCAATTTCTAATGCAATTAGAGATAATTGTTTTACAAATGATTTCGCTCCTTGGAAAACATCCTCTATTGCTCACCATACGTGGTAACGTCTTATCATAATTAATTAAATTATTAAAAAGGTGCTCATTCTATTTAATACATTCGCTGAATTGCCCGAGGCTTACAAAGCCTTTGCTCCAACAGTTGATGTTCTTCCACTTATTCCTTTATTTTTCTTTTTATTGGTATTTGTTTGGCAAGCTGCAGTTGGATTTAAATAAGATTGTTTTAGTTTAGATTATTAGTACTAGAAGGGATTTTCAAGTAAAATTGCATCTCCAGAATTATCTACAGCACTCTCTATAAAATCAGCAATTTTTAATGCTCTTGAGGCTTGCTCACCATCTACCTCAGGAGTTTCTTTACCCTGCACGCATTTAAGAAAATGCTCCAGTTCTGCATAAAGAGGTTCAATGGATGTTGTGCTAACTTCTTCAACATATCCATCATTTCTATAAACTAATTCTCCATGCTCCGCTGTATATGATTCATGAGACTTTCGATGAATTTGTAAAGAGTGATTTAAGAAATCAGTTTCTACTAGGCCATTTTGGCAGTGAGCACTTAAATTTCTAATTTTTTTATGACTCATTTTGCTAGCGGTTAAGCTTGCAATAACATTATTTTGAAAAACTAAAGTAGCATTGACATAATCTATTAATCCTTCGCTATTTCTCCCTCCAACAGCTGCTAATTTTTGTATTTTTGAATTTACAAGCTCTAAAATAAGATCAATGTCATGAATCATTAAATCCATTACTACAGATACATCATTTGCCCTATCTGCATGAGGACTGTGCCTCCTGGCTTCTAAAACAACAATTTCTTCATTATTTACTATTTTATTTAATTCTCTAAAAGCAGGATTAAATCTTTCAATATGCCCAACTTGTAATAGACATTTACTTGTATTAGCAGCCTCTATTAAGGATTTTGCCTCGCGCTCATTAGCTGCAATTGGTTTTTCAATGAGAACGTTAGCACCGCCATTTAGACAATCTAGTCCTACCTTATGATGAAGTAGTGTCGGGACAGCGATACAAATAGCATCAACTTTTGGAATTAAGTCCTTATAATTTTTGAACCATTCACATTGAAATTGTTCAATAGCTAATTTACCCCTCTCTTCATTTGGATCTGCTACACCAATGAGATTAGCATCTTTGAGTAAACTTAGTACTCGAGCATGATGCCAGCCCATATTTCCTATGCCTATGACTCCAACCTTTACGGGTGATGAGGTTGGTTGCATAATTTCAAATCCATATATTTATTATTATTATCCTTCATGGGGAGCCACATTTAGCTTTTGGGAAGAATTATTTTAACACGATCAATTTTTGGACCTGACATAGAAATAACTTCAAATTTAATGTTATTAAAATCTAAAACGTCCCCAATTTTTGGAACCATTTGAAATTTTTCTAGCAGAAATCCAGCAAGAGTATGATAATCCGCCCCTTCTGGAATTGAACATCCTAACTTCTTATTAATATCAATAATTTCTGATTTTCCAGCTATTGACCATTTTTTAGAGAAATTATCTAACATTCTCATGTCTGAATAAATTCTATTGTTCAGCATTTCCTCTCCAACTATTTCGCCATTTAGATCAGCTGCAGTTATGAGCCCCTCTGTTCCACCATGTTCGTCAACTACTAGTAAGAAAGGATTGTAGTCTCTTACTATTGGAAATATTTCTGCTAATGAACATGTTTCTATAATTTTTGTCACTGGTAAAAGGAACGGCTCTAATAATGTATTGGCTTCCATTTCACCTTTTGAAATTGGCTTAGCTAGATAACGTAAATCTAATACACCTAATACATCATCTAAAGACTCACCAATCACAAAGAAGCGAGCATGGCGAGTTTTATCAACTTGTTTCATAAGTTCAGAAAAGGTTATATTTTTCGGCAAAGTTACCATTTCAGATCTTGGAATCATTACTTCTTTAACTTGTGTATCTTTTAAAGCAAAAACTCCTTCAAGAATGTTTTTCTCATCAGGTTTTAAACCTGTTACATTATCTGTTTCTATAAGAGTTTCTAATTCTCCGGCGGATAAACCTGAGTTTAAAGAATCCCATTTGTTATTTAATTTGAACAAACCTAAACAGGCACTAGCAAAGAATTCTATTGTCTTCACTATAGGATTCATAGCTTTTCTAACGGCATCGAATATTGTTGTAAGCCTTAATGCAGCAGATTCTGGATTGTTAATTACTAGTGCTTTAGGAATTAGTCCAGAAACGAGAGTAACAATTAAAACAACAAATAAAAACAATAGAAGATCATAAAATCTATTTGACAAAATATTGCTTTTCCAATAATCATTAGCAAGATTATTGCTGAGCCATCCAATTGCAATTAATGAAATTGTTACTCCAAATTGAGAAGCAATTAATGAAGATCTAAAGCGTTTTTGAATTTTTAAAATTGAAAATGCTCCTTTCTTTTTTTCTTCTATTAACCTTAAAACTTTACTTGGCCTTATTAATAAAAAAGAGAGTTCACTAGCCGCGAAAAAAGCTGGGAAAAATAAAAGAAATAAAAGTAGAGTTATTTTCATTCAATGACAAATGAATAATGGGGGTGGCGAGGATCGAACTCGCCTTAGCCAAATTATGAGTTTGGTGCATTCACCAGATTGCTACACCCCCAAGGGAATTTATGTAATTTTAATTACATTGAATTTCAATATACAATATAAAAATAATATTTCAAAAAACACCTCATTAGGAAGTTTTTGTGAGATTTCTTTTTTTTCTTCTAATCTTTAAATATAAATTTAACTTTTACTAATGGGTGATTTTTCTGAAAAGTATTACTTAAATAAAGCAAAATTGTTAAAACAGTTAATTGAAAAATCTTACAAGAGAGGAAACTTCATTTTATCTTCAGGAAAAAAAAGCAGTCATTACTTGAACTGTAAACCGGTATCATTAAATGGCGAAGGACTAAGCTTAATAAGTGATTTATTTTTAGAGTTAAAAGACTCAAGGTCAAAAGCTGTAGCAGGATTGACATTAGGTGCAGATCCTTTAGTAAGTGGATTAATTGTCAAAGCAGCTTCGCAAGGCTTAGATCTAAATGGTTTAATAATTCGCAAAGAAATTAAAAAATACGGCACTAAAGCTGGAATAGAGGGCCCTACCTTAGAAGAAGGTACCTTGGTAACTGTCTTGGAGGATGTAGTTACAACTGCCGGTTCAGTAATAAAAGCTATAAATAAGCTACGAGAAAATAATTATGTTGTTGAGGAAGTTTTGTCTATAGTTGATAGGCAAGAAGGGGGATTAGAAGCCCTTGAAGATGAAAATGTTAAATTAAAGAGTCTTTTTATAATAAAAGATTTTTTATAATTATTTAAAAATGCAAGATATAAAAAAAAAGTTTTGGCTTGAAAAATTTGATTGTTTTTCTGTTACCGGAAAAGATGCCAGGAAATTTTTAAATGGAATAACAACAAGTAATATTCTTAATTCAGAAAATAAAGTTATCAAAACTTGTTGGCTAACTCCAAATGGAGTTCTAAGGGCATTAATTGAAATCATTGTTTTAGAAAGAAACTTAGAAGTAATTATCTTGGCGGGTAACTCTAATGAAATAATTGATTACTTTAATCAAATTATTTTTCCAGCGGACGATGTACTTTTAAGTGAACCTTTCTTGGTAAATAGAATTCAGGAAATTGATGAATTTAATTCATGGAGAACTTACCAGCCAATTTTCTTAAAAACAGAAGACAAAGAATTTGAAATATATAAAAATAAACTAAATTTACTAAATCCCAATGATTTAAAACTTTGGAAGATTAATCAGGCAATACCCTCATTTGAAATGGAAATAAACGGAAAAAATAATCCTCTTGAGCTTGGATTACAAGATCTTATAGATTTTGATAAAGGTTGTTATTTAGGACAAGAAACAATGTCAAAAATAAAAAATGTTTCTTCTTTAAAACAGGAAATTAGAATTTGGAAATCATTTGAATATAATTTTAATTTAGACGGTGAAGATAAAAATTTATACATAGATTCTACCAAGGATATTTCTGTAGGCAAAATAACTAGTTTTTTTATATCAGATTCTCAAATGAAAGGGTTAGCAATGATAAAAAGAAAATATTTAGAGGAAGGATGTTATTTTTTTTCAGAAATTTTTGGAAAAATTATTATAAATAAATCTGTAGGATCAATTTTTCTTTAATTGATTTTTAATTAAATATTCTGCAATTTTTAGAGTAGCCAAACAATCATCTTTGTTATATTGGATAATTTTCTTAAGAAATTTTTCGTTTTCTGTAATTTGATATTGAATCCACCAATAAAGGGCTTTCGAACCATTTACATTTTTCTGCATCCATTCAAATCCAAGCCAAGTAGAAACAGTTTTTAAGCCGTAGTTTTTTAGTGGTAATATCCATGACTTTCGTATTAATGTATGTAAGTCTATAAATCTTGAGGCAAGGGAATAAATTTCTTCAGAACTAAAATTTAGGTTTTTAGCAATATTAATTATTGCTATCTTTTCAGTCTCTCCGTAATGTAAAAATGGCCATTCCCTTTGTGAGAAAAGTATTTCAATAATTTTCCTGTAAGTTTCTACTTTATTGTTTTTGAGATTGAGAATTGGTTCATAAATAAGATCCTCTTTTTTTGTAAATAAATTATTTATTTTTAAAAAACCATATAAAAAGTCATGCTTATCATCTGGATTTGACTCAATATCAAATATATAAAATCCCGAACATGTTTTTTCTAGTAGATCGTTATTATCATTTTTATTGGAAATACGATATGGTTCCCCAGAAATATAAGCTTGTGCTTGCTTTACAAATACGGACGCTTTTTCATACTTTTGATCGTTGAATTTAATTAATTTCTCTCCAAGTTGTTTTTCCCTATATGAAGCTAATGTTTGGGTATCAGATATTCCATTTTTTATGAGTAATGAGGCCGTTTTGGATCCTATCCCATCTATATCTGTTAGATATCCTTTTTCTTTCGCTTCTTTGTCACAAAATTTTTGCCATGAACAAATAGTACATTTTTTTCTATCTTGAGTTATTTCTGGCATAAATCCCTCCAAGCATTCATTCAAACTTAATAAAACATTAAAAACCTTTTTTCTTAATTTTTTATTTAAATAAATTTCTTCAACATTAACTTTTTTATTAAAACTTGAAATTACTAATCCTTTCTCAATTTTAGATTCTTGAAAAGATTCCAAAAGCATAGAACTAAAAGCTAAGTCGAATAAATGTTCTTTAGTGGTTCTGTGGCCTAGCTTATAAACAGCAGGTAAATATTTATATTGTCCCCATTTACTTTTACCTTTAGTCTTTACAAGTAATTGTGGACGAATCTCTGCGTTAATATTTTGGAAAAGATTCCCTTTGATTTTTAATCCAATTACCCCTTGATAACCATTTTTACAGGCTTTTAATCCTGTATATATTTCACTATTACAAAATTTAGAGAAAATTTGAAACTGATTAATTTTATCTATAGCTTTATGAGGAGACCAAACTTCGCAAGATTTTTTACCCTTAAAATCTAGCCAAGCTTTTCTTTTGCATCTTGTAAAACTTTTTAAATGAAGAGAATTCAAATTATTTTTTAAGAGCGGTTTTAAAATTTACTCATATAAATTAGTATAGATTATTAGAAGAAATCAGGGAAATTTTAAATTTGACAGCTGATAAATTAGATAAGATAAAATTTGGAACCGATGGGTGGAGAGGAATTATTGGATTTGATTTTAATTTATCCAATCTTTCAAGAGTTGTAGTCGCTGCATGCCAAGAGTTGCATTATCAATACTATAAAGAAGTTAATTCAAAGAAAATTATTATTGGATATGATCGTAGATTTATGGCTTGTGAATTTGCAAAGCAAATAGTGCCTTTTGTAAGAGGATCTGGTTTCGAACCGATCTTATCTGATAGCTTTGTTACGACACCCTCTTGTAGTTTCTATGCCAAAGAAGTCCGTTGTCTTGGGGCGTTAGTAATTACAGCAAGTCATAATCCATATAATTGGCTTGGTCTGAAAATAAAGAGTTTTTATGGATGTTCTGTTGACGAATCTTTTACAAGTGAAGTTGAAAAAAGATTATTGCTTGGAAATTCAATTGAAAAAATAGATGGTGTTAATCAATTGGTAGATATTAAGAAATTTCATTTAGATAGAATTAAATCCCTTTTTGATATTGACTTTATTTCCAACAGATTGAAAAAAATGAAATTGAGAATTTTTGTAGATTCTATGCATGGTTCAGCTGCAAATTGTATGGCAGAGATTTTTGGTTCTAACGATCTAGAAGTTATTTCAGAAATTAGAAAAGATGCTGATCCTTTTTTTGGAGGAAAACCTCCTGAACCTCTTTTGAATTATGCAGATGATCTTAATCAAGTACTAATGAAAAATTCAACAAATGAAGTGAAAACTCTAGGAATAATATTTGATGGGGATGGTGATAGAATTGCGGCAATTGATGAAAAAGGAAGATACTCTAGTACTCAAGATCTACTCCCATACTTTATTAGCTATTTGGGCGAAATTAAAAATAATTCTTATCCAGTTTTAAAGACTGTTAGTGGTTCAGATATTATTAAAAATATATCAGAGAGTCAAAATAGAGATGTTTTTGAACTTCCAGTTGGCTTTAAATATATTGCTGAAAAAATGATTAAAGAAAAAATATTTATTGGAGGAGAGGAATCTGGGGGAGTTGGTTTTGGTGACTTTATGCCTGAAAGAGATGCTCTATATGCAGCGATGGTTTTATTAAATGGTATTGCTAAGAAATCTCAATATTTATATGAAACTTTAGATGAAATTCAAGAAGATTTTGGGCCAAGTTTTTATAAAAGAATTGATATTAAATTTCCAAATCAGTCAGAAAAAAATAATATAAAAGAATTTATCATAGACAATATTCCTGAGAATATTAATGATCACAAGTTAAAAAGTATCTCAAAGATTGATGGGATAAAGTTGAGAATTGATAAAAATTTTTGGCTTCTTTTTAGGTTTTCAGGAACGGAACCTCTTTTAAGATTATATTGTGAAGCACCAAAAGAATCTTATTTAGATGAGTTATTAGAATGGGGTCAATTATTTATAAATTTGCCAGGAAAATAAGGATGAAAAATTTATATTTAGCGAGTAAGAATAAAGGTAAAATTGTAGAATATAAAAAATTGCTTGTTGGAGTTAATTGTAAATTATTACTCCAGCCAGAATCATTAGAAGTTGAAGAGGATGGACTGACATTTAGAGATAATGCAATTAAAAAAGCGAGTGAAGTTTCGAGAAAAACAAATAATTTTTCAATAGCAGATGATTCAGGAATTTGTATTCAGGCACTAGATGGTAAACCTGGCATTTACTCATCTAGATATGCAGAAAATGATCAGAAGAGAATTGAACGAGTTTTAAAAGAACTTGATGGAGTTCAGAATAGAAGTGCTTTCTTTATTGCCAATATTTGTGTTTGTTCCCCAAATGGTGAAGTGATTATTGAATCTGAGGCCAAATGTCATGGCAATATTATTTTAAACCCTAGAGGAAAAGGAGGTTTTGGGTATGATCCAATTTTTGAAGAGAGTTCTACCAGACTAACTTTCGCAGAAATGAACAATGATATTAAAGACTCTTGTAGTCATAGAGGCAAAGCATTAAAAAAAATTATTCCAGATTTAATTCAAATTTTTTCTTAAATTCAATGAACCCAAGATCCATGAAGGCCATGAGGAATTGAAATAGGTAATTCATAAACAGCTAATTCTTTTAAGTCTTTTGCGTCTAATATCACTAAATCGCTTCCTCTTCTTTCTCCGTTCCATAGAAGTATAAATAAAAATCCCTCATCTTCTTGTGAAGAGTTTTCTAATGGAACCATAATTGGTTCACTTACGAATCCACTTGGACCTGCTGACCAAGAAATCTCTTCTTTAGAAGTTAAATGTATTTTTTTTATTGCTTGAAGTGGAGCGTTCCCCAGCTTTTGTGATGTGCTTGCCATCCAACTAAAAGTTGCTTTTAATCCTAAGTTTTTAGGATTAACAACAGCAAATTCACAACATTGTTCACTTAAAGTTTCAAGTTCACTAGTTTTTTTCTTTAGATCGATAATTGATCTTTTCAGTTTTCCTTCTGGATATTTATCAAAGTCAATATCCCTAAAATTCTCATCTGGGCCAACTGATGGGAAATCATCATAAAAAATACTATCTAATACGATTTTGGAATCTTTTTCAAATGCATTTAAATGATGAAAAACGAATCCTTCTGGAGCATCTATTGTTATCGGTGGTTGACCTCTAAATAATCCACTTTCTCTGGGGATGATGAAAAACTTTGCCTTTTTATTTGGGTTTGACTTTAGACATTGTGCGGCTCCTCTTTGACCCATTACAAATGGAATAGGATTGAAATCAATAGCATTCTGTAAAAATATTGCCCAATTAGTTGTAATTGCGAAATCATGAAGGAATGCAAAGCCATTAAAGGTATCTTTTCTGTCGAAAATGAGCTCTCCAGAATTTGTACCAGCATTATTAAATTCCATTAATCTAATGGTACTTTTTGGACCAGTTTGAACTCCAAAAGTGACTAAAAGTTCTGAAGATGCATTTGAGTTTAGGTCTGTTTTAGGATGGGCACTGAATGCTTCGTTAGGCTTGAGCACCCCTTTTAATGTTGTTAAACCAATAGTGTCAAGATTATCAGGATCCAATGCGTGTGGACCGGCTGCTTCCCATAAAGCGAGAATTTCATCTCCTAGTTTAATGACATGAGTATTAGCGATATTCTTGAATTTTAGATCTAATGCATTATTTAAAATTCCTCCTTTTTTTTGTGTCCCAAAAACACCTCTATAAATAAATTTATTTGTTTGTTCTTCTTCCAAATAGCCTTTAGTTTTAACAAATCTATTTGTTAAGAATGGCTGACCATTTTCGAATTTTATGGATGTAATCATTCCATCACCATCAAATGGATGATGAACCCATTGTCCACCTCTTTCTAATATTCCAGGCCCATTTCTTAATAATGTTCCATTTAAATTTTTAATATTGTTACCTTTGCTGATTTTTAGAAGCTCCTTTGTTAGCTCCTTTTCTACATTTTGATACGCACTTGACCAATCTTCTTTATTAAAACTTTTAAATTTATCAATTTTTTTATCTTGTAAATTAGTCACAATAAGAAGAATTTCTTTTATCTATCTTCGCTGAAAATAAACTGAATTGTGGCTGATTCGAAAAAATTACTATTTTATTGTTTTTCTAGCATTCCTTTACTGCTTGGAATTGAGTCGGATCTTCTTAGATCTATTTCGGTAGCCATTCGCATTGCTCTTGAAAAAGCTTTAAAGCAAGCCTCAACTATATGATGTGAATTAGTACCTCGTATTTGATTAATATGCAGAGTAATACCGCTGTTATTTACAAAGGCAATAAAAAACTCTCTTACTAATTCAGTATCATAATTTCCTATTTTAGGAGCTTTTAATTGAAGATTATAAGATAGATGTGGCCTGCCAGAACAGTCTAAAGTGACTTGCACTAATGCTTCATCTAATGGGGCAAAGAAATGCCCAAATCTACTTATTCCTTTTCTTTCTCCCAAGGCTTTTGAAAATGCTTTGCCTAATGCGATTCCTACATCTTCATTTGTATGATGATCATCAATATGGGTATCTCCAATTGCTTTTATTTTTAAATCGAACAAACCATGACTGGATATTTGATGAAGCATATGATCTAAGAATGGTATCTCAGTATCAATCTCAGAAATTCCATTTCCATCTAAGTTTATAAATACAGAAATATCTGTTTCATTCGTTTTTCTTTTTATTTCAGATTGCCTTAGAGATGACATTTTTATGCAAAAAAACTAAGTTTACATTCCATTAATGCAGTAACCCGCATCAACATAAATTGTTTGGCCTGAAATGCCGCTAGAGAGATCACTTAATAAAAAAGCAGCAGTATTTCCTACTTCTGTTTGAGTGACTGTTCTGCGCAAAGGAGCCTTTTCTTCAACATTGTGAATCATATCTAAAATGCCACCTATGGCAGAACTCGCAAGTGTTCTTATGGGTCCAGCACTTATGGCATTAACTCTGACTTGTTTTGCTGGACCAAGTTCTGCAGAAAGATATCTGACTGAAGCTTCTAAAGCTGCTTTAGCAACTCCCATCACGTTATAGTTCGGAATCGCCCTTTCTGATCCTAAATAAGTTAATGAGACAACGCCAGCACCATCACTAAAAAGTGGTTTTGCTGCCTTACATAAAGGTGCTAATGAATAAGCACTTATATTAAGAGCCCTATCAAAACCTTCTGAAGTGGTAGCACTATAATCTCCAATCAATTCGTCGCGTCCTGCAAATGCTAAGCAGTGAACTAATCCGTCAATTTGCCCCCAATTGTTTTTTATATTTTGAAAGATTTCTTCTATTTGGCCTGGATTTTGAACATCAAGAGGCAAAAATAACGATGGGTTTAAAGGTTCAGTTAGTTCTCTAACTTTAGATTCGAATCTTCCCTTATCATCAGGCAAATATGTGATTCCAAGTTCTGCGCCAGCTTTTGAAAGTTGTTGAGCAATACCCCATGCTATTGAACGATTGTTGGCAATTCCAGTAACAAGAATTTTTTTGCCAGTTAGATTTAGAAGCATTTTATTTTCTATTTCTATATATTCTCCTATATAAAAGTACCTATCTTTACGGATTACTGCAAAATATACAATAATTTTCAAATATCAAAGAACATTTACTTAAACATGGTTAGAACAAATTCTATGGTTTTGGAATTAGGTTTTCAATTGCCTAATTTCGAAATGTTAAATGCTAACTCTTCAAATAATGTATATTTTAATTCTCATAATCTAGATAATCGGCATTTACTTTTAATGTTTATTTGTGCGCATTGCCCATTTGTTAAATATATTGAGAATCAAATTACCACCTTAAGTAAAGAAATTGAGAATACAGTTCAAACAGTTGCAATCTCTAGTAATGATATTATCACTCATCCTTCAGATTCTCCTGAAAATTTGAGATTACAAGCACAATTACAGGGATGGAGTTTTCCTTATTTATATGATGAAAATCAAAATTTTGCCAAGGAATTAAAAGCGGCTTGCACCCCAGATTTTTATCTTTTTTCAAATAAAGGGGATGGTGATTTTTTGTTGTTTTATCATGGCCAATTAGACGATAGTAGACCAGGTAATCATATCCCTCTGTCTGGAAAAAATTTGCGCTCTGCTGTAAAAGATTTGAATCAAGATAATTCTTATCCTTCAAATCAGATGCCTTCTTTAGGTTGCAATATTAAATGGACTCCCGGTAAAGAACCAAGTTGGTTTAAATGAATTAAAATTATTTTTTACCCATAGAAATATGGTTTAGGGTTAATATATTCACTATGCAGATACCTCCATTTACTTTAAATAGGCAGTACCAAGAAATTGGCTTAGAAATTGAGAGTGAGGTTTCTAAAGTTTTAAAAGGGGGTCAGTATATTGGAGGGCAAGAAATTGCCAAATTTGAGGAGAGTTTTTCTAATCTGATTGGTGTTGAAAATACTATTGGATGTAATAGTGGAACTGATGCTTTAGTGTTAGCTTTGCGCGCATTAGATATTGGTGTTGGCGATGAAGTTATTACCTCATCTTTTAGCTTTTTTGCGACTGCAGAGGCTATTAGTGCAGTTGGTGCTAATCCTATTTTGGTAGATATAGATCCAGAAACTTATCTCATTAATACTGAACTAATAGAACAAGAAATAAATTCTAATACCAAGGCAATTATGCCAGTTCATCTATTTGGGAATGCAGTGAATATGACCTTAATAAAATCTTTGGCCAACAAATATGACTTAAAAGTAATCGAAGATTGTGCTCAGGCAACATGCACAATGTGGGAAAATTACAAAGTTGGTAGTATCGGTGATATAGGTTGTTTCAGCTTTTTCCCTACTAAAAATTTAGGAGCTGCTGGAGATGGTGGAGCAGTAACAACTTCAGATCAGAAGATTGCCAAAAAAATTAGAGAACTGGCTGTTCATGGCAGCCCAATAAGATATCACCATACCCAAATTGGATATAACAGCAGACTTGATACCATTCAAGCTGCCATATTAAACATTAAAATTAAATATATTTCCAAATGGATTAATAATCGCCAAAAAATTGCTAAAAATTATCTTGATTTATTAGAAAAAAATCCATTTATTAGTTTTCCAAAAATTAGCTCTAATTCAATTTCCCATTCTTGGAATCAATTTGTCATCAAATTAAGAAACGATAAATATTTTTTAAATGAAGATTTTTCAAATTTGTTTGATACTGATTTCAAAAAATACTATTCCTTAAGAAATTTGGTAAAACAACAACTTTTTGAAAAAGGTATTAATTCAATTATTTATTATCCAATTCCAATACACGCACAAATAGCTTACATAAATAAAAATTTTTCTAGAATAAAACTCATTAATACAGAGAGAATTTGTACAGAAGTTCTTAGTCTTCCAATGTTTCCTGAAATTTCTTATGAAGAGCAAGTATATGTAGCAGAAAATTTAAATAAAGTTTTAAAGAATTGTATAGAAGAAATTCAAATTTCAGCATAAAGTGATTTAAATAATCTTTGTTGTATGTTGTGATTGACAATAGGGCTTGAATAATTATTTTTTTCTAAATTAGATATCTCCCCATTTAATAATTCTGAATTTGACACTTTAGATAATTCAGGAATCCAATATTTTATATATTCGCAAGTAGGATCAAATTTTTTTGCTTGAGTATATGGATTAAAAATTCTAAGTGGTTTTGGATCCATACCGCTACTGGCGCTCCACTGCCATCCCCCATTATTTGCAGCTAAGTCTCCATCAACCAACGTCTCCATAAATTGTTTTTCGCCCATTTGCCAACTGCATATAAGATCTTTTACCAGAAATGAAGCGACTATCATCCTACATCTGTTATGCATCCAGCCAGTACTATTTAGTTGACGCATTGCAGCATCAACTATAGGTACTCCGGTCTCTCCGTTGCTCCAATGTTGAAACCATTCATTATTGTTTTGCCATGGAAAGTGATCCCATTTTTTTCTATATGGACCTTTCTCTAACTCTGGGAAATGGAATAAGCAATGTTGATAAAATTCACGCCAAATAAGTTCTTTTTGCCAAGTTTCAATTGATAGGTAATTTTCTTGATTTGCAAAATCTGAATTTAAATTTAAAGTGGCGTTCCAAACTTTTCTAATGCTTATGGTGCCGAATCTAAGAGATGCACTTAGAAATGATGTCCCATTATGGGAAGGGAAATCTCTTGCAGAATTGTAAGAATATATTTTTTTTTCGTTAACGAAGTTTTCTAATAATGTTTCTGCAGCATTCTCTCCAGGTCTACATGGACAAATATTCGAACCAGGAAATTTGATATTTTTGATAAATTTCTTTAGAACCGAATCAGATGAATTTATCGTTTTATTTTCTCTGAGTTTAATATCTATATCTTTAAACTGGAAAACAACTTTATCTTGGTCATATGAACCTAATAAATTCATTTTTGATTTAAGGTTTTTATAAAAAGGTCCATAAACTGAATAAGGATTGTTATTCCCTGAAAATATTTTTAAAGGTTCTACTAATAAGTGATCCCAAGTTTCAACAACTTGAATATTTTGTTCCTTTAAATTTTTTTTTATTTGTAAATCGCGATTAATCTCATAAGGTTCAATTGATCTATTCCAAAAAACAAATTTAGCATCTATTATCTTTGCTAATTGAGGAATTATTAATACCGGATCTCCTTCTTCCATAACTAATCTACTACCCATTTTTTCCCAATTATTTCCTAATTCTTGAAGCGAATTTCCTAGAAACCAAGCTCTTGAATTTGCATTGAAATCGTGTGAGTAATTTTTATCAAATATATAAGTTGAAGTAATAGCATTTGATAATGAAAATGCCTTGATTAAAGCTTGATTATCAAATATTCTTAAATCCTTTCTATACCAAAAAAGTATTCTAGGTTTATTCATAATTTATCTAAAAATTGTTTAGCTCTAAACCAAGCCGTCACGGTTTTTGCGTCAAGAATTTCATCCCCACTAGAAATAAGATTATCTAGTTCGTCGGGATCTAAAATTAATACTTGTATATCTTCATCTAAATCTCCTTTAACTTCAGAATTGAGTTTGTTTAAATCACGAGCTAAAAATAAATAAATTTCTTCATCTGCATAACCAGGAGCAGGGACAAGAGTTCCTAGTTCATCCCATTTGTTTGCACTGAATCCAGTCTCTTCTTGTATTTCTCTTTGAATTGAATTGATAGGTGTTTCACCTATTTCTAGTGTACCTGCTGGAAATTCTAATAAATACCTTGAAACAGCAAATCTATATTGCCGAAGAATAATAACTTTATTGTCTTTTGTAATAGGTACGGCTAATGCTGCGCCAGGATGCTTAATATATCCATATTCACCTTCATGTCCATTTGGAAGCTCAATTCTATTTATTTCGAAACTAAATTTTTTTGACTTTAACTCAGATATTTTTTCTTTAAAAATGGATTTTTTTAGAAGGTTTTTGTTGCCCATGATTTTTAAATAAAAATAGCCTAACAGTTATTTTTTGGTTTTGTAAATCATTTATATAGACCATTTTGGGACATCAAACTTTGTGATTTTTTGGCTTCTACTTAAGATTTCAGATAGTGGTGTAATAACGAAATTCCGATTCATGAATCTAGGGTGAGGTAATGTTAATTCCTCGTCAACCGTATAAAAATCTTCCCACCAAAGAATATCTAAATCGAGACATCTTGAGAGCCATTTCTTACCCTTTGGAGTCTCTTCTCGCCCAAAAAATATCTCTAACTTTTTTAGCTCTTTTAAGAGTAATTTCGCGTTTTTAATTGTTGGTTTAGGAAAAGAATTACTTTTTATAAGTAATAGAGTATTTAAATAATTTGGCTGCTCATTGTCAACACCATGGGGTAATGTCTCATAAATTGAAGACCAAAAAAAGTTTGCATGAAATTTGCTTTTTTCTTCTTTTTTTTTGTTGGATCTATCTCCCCAAATATTTATTGTTTCCTCTATTTTTGGTTTGCAAATTAATAGCGACTCAAGAGGGCTTCCGAATTTACTATCAATATTTGCTCCGAGGGATATACATAGTCCATTTTTGATATTAAGATTTGATAATTCCACTACAAAAAACAAAGTTATTGGATAAATTCTATATCAGGCATTTTTAAAGTGATTTTGAACCCCGAGTTAAAAGAAAAAGGAGAAATAAAAGATTTAATGAATTCAAAGGATTCTTTTAGAGCTTTTCCTTTGGCGGCAATTACAGGTCATAGCTTATTGAAATTATCTTTGCTTTTGGCAGCAGTTGATCCGAGTTTAGGAGGAGTGATTATAGCTGGCGGAAGAGGTACTGGTAAGTCAGTATTAGCAAGGGGTTTACATACTTTACTCCCTCCTGTAGAGGTATTAGATATTGAATCAATACTGGAAACACTATCTATGAGAAATATTAACATTTCATTAAGACCTATTGGGAGGAACCTAGATCCAGATAAACCAGAGGAATGGGATATTAGTACTAAAAAATTGTTAGAGGAGGCAATTGGAAGTGATTATTTGAATCAAATTGATGAAATACCAAAAAAAGTAAAAGAGGCACCATTTATTCAAGTTCCAATTGGCATCACTGAAGATAGACTTGTTGGAGCAATTGATGTCGCTGCCTCATTAAGTACTGGAGAACAAGTATTTCAGCCTGGAATTTTAGCAGAAGCTCATAGAGGTGTTCTGTATGTAGACGATATAAATTTATTGGATGATGGAATTGTAAATTTAATTCTTGAAGCTATAGGAAGAGAGCAAAATAATATTGAAAGAGATGGTTTGAGCCTCTCTCATCCTTGTAAGTCCCTTTTAATAGCAACTTATAATCCTGAAGAAGGTGCTTTAAGAGATCATGTTTTAGATCGTTTTGCAATTGTGCTTTCCGCAGATCAATCTATTGATATTTCTCAAAGAGTTGAGATTACAAACTCTGTTTTATCACACGCAGAGAATAATATTAAATTTTCAGAAAAATGGTCAGAAGAATCCGATAATTTATCTACTCAATTAATTTTAGCAAGGCAATGGTTAAAGGATGTCAAGATAACAAAAGAGCAAATAACCTATTTAGTGAATGAAGCTCTTAGGGGAGGAGTAGAAGGGCATAGATCAGAATTATTTGCAGTAAAAGTAGCAAAGGCTAATGCAGCTCTTCGAGGCGATGAGAATGTAAATTCTGAAGACCTAAAAGTCGCAGTAAGGTTAGTTATTCTTCCACGAGCAATGCAAATACCTCCAGAAGATGATGATATTCAACCACCCCCTCCAGAGGATCAGAGTCCCCCACCCCCACCTCAATCAAACAATGAAGAGTCTGAACCTGAAACTAGTGAAAATGATAATGAGCAAGACCAAGAACAAGAAGAAGATAATTCTGATGGAGAAGAGGAATCTACTCCCGAAATACCTGAAGAATTCATATTAGACCCTGAGGCATGTATGGTTGACCCTGATTTATTGCTTTTTTCATCAGCTAAAGCTAAGGCGGGGAATAGCGGGAGTAGATCAGTAATATTTAGTGACAGTAGAGGAAGATATGTAAAACCTATTATTCCAAGAGGTAAAGTTAAAAGGATTGCTGTAGATGCTACCCTTCGAGCTGCTGCTCCTTATCAAAAATCGAGAAGAGTAAGAAACCCTAATAAATCAATAATTATTGAGGAAAATGATTTTAGGGCAAAGCTTCTTCAAAAAAAGGCGGGAGCTTTAGTAATTTTTCTGGTTGATGCTAGTGGCTCTATGGCAATAAATAGAATGCAAAGTGCTAAAGGCGCTGTAATAAGACTTTTAACAGAGGCATATGAAAATAGAGATGAAGTAGCTCTCATTCCTTTTAGAGGTAATCAGGCCGAAGTGCTTTTGCCTCCAACAAGATCAATAACTGCTGCAAAAAGAAGGTTGGAAACAATGCCTTGTGGTGGTGGCTCCCCTTTGGCACATGGATTAACACAATCAGCAAAAGTAGCAAAAAATGCTCTTTCAACAGGAGATATAGGTCAAGTTATTGTTGTTGGGATCACTGATGGCAGAGGAAATGTTCCATTAGGATTATCTCTAGGACAAAATGAGGTTGAGGGAAAAGATAACGAAAATGAAAATGTCAATTTAAAACAGGAGGTTCTAGATATCGCTGCAAAATATCCCATGCTTGGGATAAAACTCTTAGTAATTGATACAGAGAGAAAATTTATAGCAAGTGGATTTGGTAAAGAATTAGCAGATGCTGCTCAAGGGAAATACGTCCAATTACCAAAAGCTACAGATAAAGCAATCGCAGCTATGGCTTTAAATGCAATTAATGAATTCTAAATATTTCTTATGGATAAATTTCGTTAAGGAATTTTGAAAGTCCAATCGTTAAATCTCTTATAGATTTAGTAAATTCTTTATCTTGTGTTAATTTTTCAAAATCATCACTCATATCATCTATTTTGGTTGAGATAGATTTAGCAGCATTAATTGTCAACTTAATGTCATTGAGGGTTTCTTTGTTATCGATAGTAGACAAAATATTATTCAAATGATTAGCAGCAATTGTCATTTCTTTTATTAATGGTTCAACTCGTTGTAGTTCTTGTTTTGATAAAAAAATTAATTCATCAAGATTTTCTTGTGTTTTGTCAAATTGGTCAATTGAGTTGACGACGTTCTCAATTAAGTTTTCTTGATTTGTTTCTTTTAGAAGTTGGCTAATTCTATTAGTTATATTTGAGAGACTTGAGAGTTGTTTGCCTGTGATAGTATCTCCCTGACAAATAATTAACTTCGCATCACACTTGTCGGATATAGGTTTTGCAATGTTTTTAGGAATTCTCTTATCACTAGTTTCTAAAGCAACTTGTACATCTCCTCCAAGGAAAGAATTTGTAACTACCCTCGCAAATGCTGGCCTTGGAAGAATAATTTCAGGATTATTTAAAACTATTTTTGCTTTAATTGAATCATTCGTAAACAATATATCTTCTATCGATCCGACTAAAATTCCTCTGTAAGTAACTGGAGATTTTTTTGATAAACCGCTTGCGTTATTGAATTCTGCAAAAAGGTACCAATTTTTTGAAGATAATCTTACTCCTCTTAACCAAAAAGAAAAAAATGTGAATATTAAAATTCCCCCTAATAAGGAAAAACCAACTATTGAATCTCGCAAGCTTCTACGCATAATACCTAAATGTCTTTGGGTTGCATTGGACCATCGAGTTTTCCATTCCTAAATTGAAATACATAGGGATCTTTACTCTTTTTAAATTCATCAATCGAGCCTGCCCATCTGAATTTGCCTCCATAAAGCATTAAAACTTTATCTGAAGTCCTTTCTATAGTACTAAGAACATGGCTAACTACAATAGATGATCCGCTAGCTTTATCATTTGTCTTATTAATTAGATCTTCAATTCTTGATGAGGCAATTGGATCAAGGCCCGCAGTTGGTTCATCAAAAAGTAATAAAGGTTTAGACCTTGCATTAAGAGTTTGATCAGTAATTAATGCTCTAGCAAAACTTACTCTTTTTTGCATACCTCCGCTTAATTCATTTGGAAGTTTATTCTCAACATTAAATAATCCAACTTCAGCTAAGCATTCACATACTATTTCATGAATTAACTTTTTCGATAGGGTTTTGTTTTTTTTAAGAAGAAAACCTACATTTTCTTCAATAGTTAAGGATCCTAATAAAGCCGGGTTCTGAAAAACTAGTCTTACATCAGGAGGATTATTTTGATCTAATCTCAAATATGTTTGCTTCTCACCGAATATTCTTAATTCTCCTTTGGTAGGTAAAATGAGTCCCGCTAATATTTTTAAAATGGTTGATTTGCCAGAACCTGAGGGGCCAACAATAGCTAATTTCTCTCCATCATTAAGTTCAAAATTTATTTGATTAAGTACGTTAACTTTGCCCCAGCTTATTGAGAGGTCTTTTGTTTCAACTGCATGCTTTGATTTTTTCAAAACTTATATAAAAAATCTATATATTTTATTTTGACTATTTTTAGAAATAAAAAAAGGATGTATTAATTTGATTTATTATGATTTTATATAGTTTTTAAATTTGAGAAAAATAATTTAAGAGGTTTTTTAATGAATAAGCGTAAAAAGAGGTTAAGAAGGTACTATAGAAACTTTAAAAAGACAAAATTTGTCTTTTTAAACAAAATTTTAAGAATTTTGAGTTGGCTTTTACCAGGCTTGGTAATAAAAAGATGGATGCTTACATCTGCGATAGGATTTTTGACTACATTATTAGGCTTGGTAATTTGGACAAATTTAAGACCGCTTTATTGGCTTATTGAAATCTTTTTTGGTGTAATGACAGGTTTAACAAGCATTTTGCCTGTTTCATTAATGGGACCATTGATTTTTGTTATTGGACTCTTATTAATCGGGATTGGACAAAATAGAAGTATTAATTCTATTCAAAAAGCGCTTGTTCCAGAAAAAAATACATTTTTGGTTGATGCATTAAGAGTTAAAAGTAAATTAAACAGAGGTCCAAATATTGTTGCAATTGGCGGAGGTACAGGTTTATCTACTTTACTGAAAGGCTTAAAAAATTACAGTAGTAATATTACAGCAATCGTAACCGTATCCGATGATGGTGGCAGTAGTGGAATTCTGAGAAAACAATTAGGTGTGCAACCTCCAGGAGATATTAGAAATTGTTTGGCAGCCTTATCAAACGAAGAACCTATTTTAACTAGATTATTTCAGTACAGATTTTCAGGGGGAAGTGGTCTGGAAGGTCATAGTTTTGGAAATCTATTCTTATCAGCTTTAACAACAATTACAGGCAGTTTAGAAAAAGCAGTTCAAGCCTCTAGTAAAGTTTTGGCGGTACAAGGTCAAGTTTTACCCGCAACAAATATTGATGTTATGTTATGGGCCGAATTAGAAGATGGCGAAAAAATTTTTGGTGAAAGCAATATCAGTAAATCTAAAAAATTAATTTCGAGGATTGGTTGCCTCCCAGAAAACCCTTCAGCTCTTCCGAGTGCTCTTGAATCTATAAAAGAAGCTGATTTAATTGTTCTTGGTCCAGGTAGTCTATACACTTCTTTATTGCCTAATCTGTTAGTACCAGAGATAGTGGATTCCTTGTTGCAAAGTAATGCTCCTAAAATTTATATAAGTAATTTGATGACTCAGCCTGGAGAAACAGATGGACTTGATGTCTATCAACATATCAAAGCATTAGAAAAACAATTATCAAATTTTGGAGTTAATGCTCGAATTTTTAACTCAATCTTATCTCAGATTCAATTTGAAAAGTCTCCAATAGTAGACTATTACGAAAGTAGAGGGGCAGAGCCTGTCAAATGCAATAAAGAAAAGTTATTATCTGAGGGTTATTATGTTTTGCAAGCACCATTGTATTCGAAAAGAATAACTCCAACTCTTAGACATGATCCAAGGAGACTAGCAAGAGCAGTTATGTTTCTTTACCGCAAAACCAAAAAATTAAACTAATAGGCATCTTGAAGTTCATAGAAATCTGGCTGAATATAATCTTTTCGTAATGGCCATCCTCTCCAATCTTCAGGCATCAATAGTCTTTTGGGATTGGGATGATCAATAAAATTTATTCCATACATATCAAAAGTTTCTCTTTCTTGCCAATCACTTCCTTTAAAAATTTTATACAAACTAGGGATTGATAAATCAGAATCTCTTTTTAAGAAAACTTTTAATCTGACTTCTTTAATTTTTTCAATTTTTTGTAAATCATCAACAGTTATAAAATGGTAGAAACTAACAAGATTTTTGCCTGGTCCCTCATCATATCCTCCTTGACATTGGAGATAGTTGAAACCATAAGTTCTCAAGGCCGATACTGCTTCATATAATTTGTTAGGCTCCACAGAAATGTTTTCAATTCCTATGTGGTCATCAGATAAAGATTGATTTGGAATTCCATCTTTAGACAAAGATTGGCTTATAAAGCCTTCTTTTTCTATTGAAGTATCTGAGGATTTTGCTAAGCCGTCTTTTTCCATTAATCTTCTAAAGAATTAATAATTTCAACTCTTTCGTTCTTCTCGGGTAATTCAGTTATTTTTTCTTTTTTGGAGGAAGGAATTGCGTTAGCTGGAGTTTTGTTTAGATATTCACCTGTATTTTCTGAGAAAACAAGATTCATTTCATGATCAGATGTTATATATCTGTGGGTTTGTTCAGTTTTTGTGCGCTCTAAGATTGATTCGTTACCAACTTTTTTTCTTAATTTGATTACGGCATCAAAAATTGCTTCTGGTCTTGGTGGGCATCCTGGAAGGTATAAATCAACTGGAATCAATTTATCAACACCTCTTACAGCAGTTGTAGAATCTGCGCTAAACATTCCCCCTGTGATTGTGCAAGCACCCATGGCAATCACATATTTTGGTTCAGGCATTTGTTCATAAAGTCTGACTAGAGCTGGAGCCATCTTCATCGTAACTGTTCCTGCAACAATTAATAAATCTGCTTGTCTTGGCGAGCTTCTAGGTACTAATCCAAATCTATCAAAATCAAATCTAGATCCTATTAAGGCAGCAAATTCTATAAAACAACAAGCTGTTCCATACAAAAGAGGCCAAAGACTGCTTAATCTAGCCCAATTATGAAGATCGTCTAAACTTGTCAATATAATATTTTCGCTTAAGTCTGTAGTAACTTGGGGTGCACCAAGAGGGTTGCAAGTTCCTTCTCGGATTTCTCTTATTGCTTTTGGGGATAATTGTGGATTCAATTTTTTAACTCCATTCTAAAGCACCTTTTCTCCATGCGTATGCCAGAGCGATAACAAGTATTGCAATGAAAATCAAAGCCTCAATAAAAGCTAATAAGCCTAATCTATTGAAGGCAACCGCCCAAGGATAAAGGAAAACAGTTTCAACATCAAATATAACGAAAACTAAGGCAAACATGTAATAACGAATATTAAATTGAATCCATGCTCCTCCTATAGGCTCCATTCCGGATTCATATGTAAGTTTTCTTTCACCTGTTCTGCCATTTGGGGCAACTATAAGATTAGTAACTAGAGCTAATATTGGTACAGCTGCAGCAATTAGAAGGAAACCTAAAAAATATTCATAGCCAGTTAATAAAAACATTTTTAAAAATTAATTTTGAATAAAAGTCGCTTAATTAGGCAAAATCTTTTAAAGTTCTTAAAGAACAATAATAAACCGTGAGTGAAAACATTCAACCAGCCTCTGAGGAAAACGAAATAGTTAAAGACTTTGAGAAAGAAAAACCTTCTGAAAACTCCTCAGGAGTAAAAGTTGAACAACTTGCCCCTAATTTAGAACAAAATAGATTCGAATGTAGAAGTTGTGGATACATTTATGACCCGTCTGAAGGAAATAAAAAATTAAACATACCTAAAAATACGCCTTTTTCAGAGTTGGATGGGAATACTTTTGCTTGCCCTGTTTGTCGAGCCGGTAAAAATTTTTATAAGGATATAGGTCCTAAATCTAAACCTAGTGGTTTTGAAGAAAATTTAGTTTATGGATTTGGTTTTAATAGTTTACCTCCTGGACAAAAAAACATTTTGATTTTTGGAGGTTTGGCTTTTGCTGCTGCTATGTTCCTTTCTTTGTACTCTTTGCATTAATATATACAAATGAAAAAAATTATTACTAGTATTCCTAATCTTCTTTTATCAGTTCTTATTTGTTTTGTATTGAGCAGTTGTTCCTCTACAGGAGTAAAGATGAGTGATAGCAGCCCTTGGAAAACAATTCAGTTTGAGGACCAGGCCAATGCTTTAGATGTTGATTTTATAGATGATAAAAATGGATTTTTAGTTGGTTCCAATAGACTTATTATGGAATCTAATGATGGAGGAGAAACTTGGGAAAAAAGAAATTTAGATTTACCAAGTGAAGAGAACTTTCGTCTCCTAGATATTGATTTTAAAGGTGAAGAGGGATGGTTAATAGGTCAGCCTTCATTAGTTATGCATACACTCGATGCAGGAAAGAATTGGACACGTTTATCTCTAGGTAACAAATTACCAGGTCAACCATTTCTGATAACAACTGTTGATGCTGGTTTTGCAGAATTGGCTACCACTGCAGGTGCTATTTATGAAACATCAGATAGTGGTGAATCATGGAATGCAAAAGTTGTAGATGCATCTGGTTCTGGAGGTGTAAGAGATTTAAGAAGAACTAATAAAGGAGATTATGTAAGTGTAAGTAGTCTAGGTAATTTCTTTTCTACGTTGGAAAAGGATAGTGATGCATGGATAGCTCATCAAAGAGCCAGTAGCAAAAGAGTTCAAAGTATTGGTTTTAATCCAGAAGGAAGTTTATGGATGCTTTCTAGAGGAGCAGAAATTAGATTTAATGAAGACACGAGTGACCTAGAAAATTGGTCAAAGCCTATTATACCAATTCTTAATGGATACAATTATCTAGACATGGGATGGGATCCAAATGGTGATATATGGGCTGGCGGGGGTAATGGAACTTTAATAGTAAGTAAAGATCAGGGTAAAACTTGGAATAAAGATCCTATTGCTTCTGAATTGCCAACAAACTACATTAAAATAGTTTTTCTTGATAAAGAGGCTTTAGACAATCAAAAAGGATTTGTCCTTGGTGAGCGTGGTTATATCCTTAAATGGAATAGCTAATTTGAATATCTTGAGTTAAAAGTAAAAAAAAAATTAATTTTTGAAAGATTTAGCAACTGTCTGTAACCAACCTGTTAATTTCTTCGCGAACTTATGATTTTACACTGTAAGATCATAAAGTAAACATTTGTGATTATGGCCGCAGGTTCAACGGGTGAACGCCCATTCTTTGAAATAATCACCAGTATTAGATACTGGATTATTCATGCAGTAACATTACCAGCTATCTTTATAGCAGGCTTCTTATTTGTATATACAGGCTTAGCCTACGATGCTTTCGGAACTCCTCGTCCAGATAGTTATTTCCAATCATCTGAATCTAAAGCACCTGTCGTAACACAAAGATATGAAGCTAAATCTCAACTAGATTTAAGAACAAAATAACAATGACCAATTCTCAAGCTCCAATGCAGGCTGCCGAAGTCCGCGTATATCCTATATTTACTGTCCGTTGGCTAGCAGTTCATGCTTTAGCCATCCCATCAGTATTCTTTTTAGGTTCTATTGCTGCTATGCAATTCGTAGCCCGATAAATTTAACTATCATGCAAGTAAACGAAAATCCTAACAAAGTTCCAGTTGAACTTAATCGTACAAGCCTTTATTTAGGCTTATTATCAGTCTTTGTATTGGGAATTTTATTTTCCAGTTACTTTTTCAATTAAATTAAAATCATGAGTAAATTAAAAGGACCTGATGGAAGAATTCCAGATAGACTTCCCGACGGTAGACCAGCAGTTGCCTGGGAAAGAAGGTGGACTGAAGGGACTCTTCCTCTATGGCTTGTTGCTACAGCAGGTGGAATTGCAGTTATCTTCGTTTTAGGAATATTCTTCTATGGTTCATATCAAGGAGTTGGGGCTGGAGGCTAACAAATCCTTACTTTGACCTGATAATCACTTACATCAAATAAACCTAATAAGAATCAGTAAATATCCTTAGTTTCTCTTTTGTGGAGCTTGGGATATTTTCTTTTTGGGTTATCAATCCATCTTTTAATGAAAAATGAGACTTACTTTTTGGTCTTTCTTCTTCAATTAATTTAGCTACTTCAAATATTATTTTATTAGCTACTTCAGTATTTGATCTAAGATTATCCAAAACCATCTCTACAGAAACTTCTTGATGAGTTTGATGCCAGCAATCATAATCAGTAACCATAGATAAGGAGGAGTAAGCTATTTCAGCTTCTTTAGCTAATCTTGCTTCTGTGTGGTTGGTCATTCCAATTATTGAACATCCCCAACTCCTATATAAATTAGATTCTGCTCTAGTTGAGAAAGCGGGACCTTCCATTGCTAGATAGGTACCCCCTCTATGCAATTGTCTACCGCCAGGAATATTTTTTTCTCCGATTTCACTTAATATACGTGATAAATTTGTGCAGAAGGGATCTCCCATAGTTACGTGAGCAACAGCTCCCTCATTAAAAAAGGTTGCAGGCCTATTTTTTGTCCGGTCTATAAATTGATCTGGAACTACTATATCAAGTGGCCTTATCTGTTCTTGTAATGAACCCACTGCTGATGGAGCAATAATCCATCTTACTCCTATTGATCTTAGAGCCCAAATATTAGCTTTGTAAGGGATTTCAGAAGGATTTAAACTATGTGTTCTGCCATGTCTAGGGATGAATGCTATCTCTAGGTTTCCAAGATTATATACTTTTATTGAATCAGAAGGTTTACCATAGGGAGTATTGATTTCTAGTTCTCTTAAGTAATCTATTTTATCCATTGAATAAAATCCACTTCCACCGATCACTCCTAATCTTGATTTTTCAATTGGTAATAAATGTTCTTTATTCATAGTGATGTAAATGACTTTTGATCATCTGGTATTAATTGGAGGAGGACACTCAAATGTTTCTTTATTGAAGAAATGGTTAATGTTTCCGAAATTAATGCCAGAAATTCCTGTTTCAATTATATCTAGAGATTCTCATTTGGTTTATTCGGCTATATTCCCATCGGTGATTTCAAAATCAATCACTTTAGAAGATAGTTTAATCGATATAAAATCTTTAGCAAAAAATGCAAAAGTATCTTTTATAGAAGAAGAAGTAAAGGATATTGATTTCAATTTAAAGAAAATTATTTTAAGTAATAGACCTTCAGTTAATTATTCGAAGTTGGTGCTTAATTATGGAAGTCAAACAATAATTCCAAAAGAATTTGAATCACTAGTTAAAAATCGAAATGCTTTTTCAATTAAACCTTTTTTAAGTGCTTATGACTCAATACTAAAAGAGGATATTTTTGATTCAGTTAATGAACTTCCATTTGTAATTGTTGGGAGTGGCCTTGCTGCAATTGAAGTATCTTATGCTTTGAGAAAAAGATGGGGAGATAGACCTTTAAAACTATTATGCGTTTCAAGAAAAATTAATAATAAAATTCTAAAAAATTTACGGAATTCCAATATTGATTTAGTTGAAAAACTTAATTTTGATTATGGCAAGATTCTTTTATGTACTGGAAATACTTCTCCGTTATGGGCACAAAAAAAATTATTAGATTCGGACTCTTATGGCAGAATAATTACAAATCAGAATTTACAGATAAAAAGTTTCTCTGGAATCTTTGCTGTCGGTGATTGCGCAGTTGTAGGTTCAGCAAAAAGACCAGCATCGGGAGTTTTTGCAGTAAAAGTTGTAAATACATTAGTACAAAATCTAAAAAAAGATTTAGAAGGGAGATCATTAAAAAAGTGGTTTCCTCAAAAGATCGGATTGCAAATAGTAAATATATTTACAAGCCATCATCCAAAGGCTTTTGCTATTTATCGCAATTTTGTTTTGGGCCCTTCTTTTATTTTTTGGATTTTAAAGCATAAAATTGATCTCAACTTTATTAAAAAGTTCAGATCAAAAAGGCTAATTATGAAAAGTCGTGAAAAAAATATTTCATTGAATGATTGCAGAGGATGTGCGGCTAAAATTCCTCAGTTTGTTTTGAATAAATCATTAATAAATTCTAATTTAAATTCTTTTGCCTCATCACCTGAAGATTCAGTTGAGATATATCAAAATAGTCAAGATATTATCTTGCAAAGTGTCGATGGATTTCCTGCTTTGGTAAGTGATCCTTGGCTTAATGCAAAAATTACTACTTTGCATGCTTGCTCAGATTTGTGGGCATGCGGAGCAAAACTTTCATCCGCGCAGGCTTTAATTTCATTACCAAAAGTTGAAAGGGAATTTCAGAGTTACCTCTTTTCTCAATCACTACAAGGTATTAAATCAACAGTTGAGGATCATGGAGGTGAATTACTTGGAGGCCATACTTTCGAGGCAAGAAGTTTAGTAAATAAACCTTATTCATTAGGAATAGATATTTCTTTAACAGTTCAAGGTATTTTAAAAAATGGAGCAAAACCATGGCTTAAATCTGAAATGAATATTGGAGATATTCTCATGATGTCTAGACCTCTTGGCGTTGGGATTTACTTTGCTGGTCAAATGCAAAATATTAATATGCTAGGTAGTTCTTCTGAAGTAATTAAAAATTTAGTAAAGAGTCAGCAATATTTGATCGATGAAATTTATCTTTTTCAAAATCAATTTAAAGAATCATTAGTCAATGCTGCGACTGACATTACTGGATATGGATTTATTGGACATCTTAAAGAAATGGTTGAATCATCTAATTTATATAGGCAAAGAAATAATCTTGAGCAACTAAAAGTTTTATTAGATTTATTTGCATTTAAAGCTTATCCTGGAGTATTTGATTTAATAAGAAAAGATGTTAAAAGTACTTTCTTTGAATCTAATAAAGAAATTTTTGACAAAGTTTATAAAGTAAATAAGAAAAAGAGAATAATTAATTTTTTAAACGAAAATTCATTAGATCAAGAGACTTTTAACGAGAAAATCTCATTACTATTAGATCCTCAAACATGTGGACCCTTGTTGATTAGTTGCAATCGTAAATATGAAAATGTTCTAAAGAATAAATGGTACAAGGTTGGAGAGGTTGTAAAAATGTAATTAATTTCTATTTAATTTGTCAATTTCCAAATATCTTAATCTTTTAATTTCCTTTCCCATCTTCTTCCCTGGGGACCATCCTTCTTTTTTTAGTGTTTCTCCATCTTTTTTTGATTTTATGAATTTGTAAATAAATAACCACTTAAACAATTTACGCCAGTATGGTCCTCCATCGCAAATTAATAATTTGACTGTCTCATCATTAAGGTTTCTGTCCTCAATAAATTCTGTCCAACTTGATGGAGAAAAATGATTTAAATTATTTTGGTTTGTATTTAATATCTTTTTGATATTTATATAATCTTCTAATATTTTTATCTCACTATTATTTACCAAAAATCTTTGACATGCTTTTTCTAAATCTTCTGAATCTTTTAATAAGTAAAGCATATGATTTCCCTTTAACTTCTTAATCCAATTTAGTCCTCTTAAAAATCTTTTATCGACTTTAATATTTTCATTTAAGATTGAGATAATTCCCCATTTATGAATTATCGAAATCACATTAGTTAAATTATCGTGTTTGCATATTTCAGCTAGTTCCATCCTTATTCTTATGCCTAGTGCAGGAGGGTAAATGATTTTCTGATGAGCTTCTGAACTTTTCCATGGCCATTTTCTAACTGTTTCTTGAGATTGTTTGAGGGAATTATTTGAAATATTGAAATCTAACCTTGAAGCATATTTTGCGCATCTAATTAATCTACTTGGATCATCTGAAATACTATTACTGTGCAGTAAGTTCAATGTTTTACTTTTAATATCAGAAATTCCTCCATTCAGATCATAGATTTTCCTTGCCGAGACCTCGAAGGCTATTGAATTTATAGTGAAATCTCTCCTCTTGAGATCCTCCTCAATAGAACTATTATTTACTGTGGGATTTAAGCCTGGAGCAGAATAAATTTCTTTTCTTGCAGAAGCAATATCAATTTTATAGTCATTAATATTTATCTCTACAGTGTTGTATAAATTAAATTCCTTGATTAAACATAAATCTACATTAACAATATTTTTTTTTATAAATTTTGCAAGAGAAATTGAGGATCCTTCAATAACAAGATCAATATCTACAGGTTTAGAAAATGATTTTTTGTGGAATTTACTGATTAATAAATCTCTTAAATAACCACCAACAAAAGCTACTTTAGTATTGTTATTAGATTCTATGTATTTAGCAATTAGGTTATATAGATTAAATGGAGTTTTGATTAATTCCCCTTGGATGTAATCAGAGATATCGTTCATGAGTTTTAACTTACATAACGAATTGGAGCCAATCTGGGATCTAGAATTTTACTTCCTTTATCACCAAATTTTACTGCTAAAGATATTTTTTCCCCACTCCCAAAAATATGTATGATTTCACCTTTCCCAAACTTTGAGTGAATTATCATATCTCCAACTATCCAGCTTTTCCCTTTACTGGGGCCTGAATATAATTTCCTTACTGCATTTATTGGTTTGTTAACAAATTCATTTGGATTGTTTCGATCAACTCTAGTTAAACGATCAAGATGCCAATCTCTTCTAATTGAAGCACCACCAGTTTGTGGTAATTCGCCATCCATTAAATCTTCAGGTATTTCCGAGAGAAATATTGAAGGAATTGTTGCTTCACGCATGCCACCCCATAATCTTCTTTCTCTGGCATGACTTAAGAAAACTCTTTCTTTGGCTCTAGTAATACCTACATAGCATAATCTTCTTTCTTCTTCAAGAAGTGAGGGAGTATCTATTGATCTATGGCTAGGGAAGAGACCTTGTTCTAGCCCAGTGATAAACACATTTTGAAATTCTAAACCTTTACTATTATGCAGAGTCATGAGAGTTACAGAGTTAGGATTATTTTTCTTCGTATCATTATCAGTTGTTAAGGCTGCTGTAGAAAGAAATCCTTCTACATCTCCACTTTCTGTTTCTTCTTCATATTGAGTAGCTGCATTAATTAGTTCTTGTAAATTATTTCTTCTATCTTCAGATTCTTCAGTCCCACTAGAGAGCAAGTCACTTAAATAACCACTTTTTTCTAATATAAGTTGTAGTAGTTGAGCGGGACCTGAATTTTCTAGGTAACACAGTAGATCATTCATAATTTCAGTAAATTTATTAATTCCTTTTGATGATCGGCCTATTGTTTCTTTAAGACTTTGCTTATCATTAAGAACCTCCCATAATGGGATATTTAACCTATTAGATAGTTCATTAAGTTTTTGAATAGTAGTCTTACCAATCCCTCTTCTAGGAACATTTATGATTCGTAAAAGACTAACGTTATCTGAAGAATTAACCAGAACTTTCAAATATGCTATTGCATCTTTAATTTCTCTTCTATCATAAAAACGCAATCCTCCAAAAATTGTATAAGGAATGCGCCACCTTACAAGAGATTCTTCTAATACTCTCGACTGAGCTCTGGTTCGATATAAAATTGCAAAATTTTTCCAAATTGGTTTTTGATTATAGTTATTGAGTGATTTTATTTTATTGGTAATTGCTTCTGCCTCGGAAATTTCATCATCACAGCTGAGTAACGTTAAAAGTTCCCCTTTTTCTTTAGTAGCCTTTAAAACTTTGTCAATTCTTTCAGAGTTGTTTTCAATTAGCGAGTTTGCAGCATCAAGGATATTGGAAGATGACCTATAATTTTCTTCTAATTTAATTAAAGATGATTTTGTATCATCATTGATTGAAGTTTTAAAATCTTCTTGAAAACCAATTAAAATTCTGAAGTCAGCTGCTCTGAAACTATAAATACTTTGATCAGCATCCCCAACTACAAAAATTGACCGATCTTCCCAATTGAAGAATTTTTTTGGTTCAGTATTTCCAGCCGTAATTAATTTTATAAGTTCATATTGTGTTCTATTTGTATCTTGATATTCGTCAACTAAAATATGTTTAAATCTTTTGTGCCAGTATTCTCTGACTATATCATTTTGCCTCAATAAGAAAACAGGCAAAAGTAGAAGATCATCAAAGTCTAAAGAATTATTTTTTGAGAGCGAAATCCTATATCTCTTGTAAGCTTCTGCAACTGTTTTATCAAAATTATTATCTGCTTTTTCTAAAAGATCATTAGAAGTTAAGCATTGATTTTTAGCATTACTTATTAATCTTTTAATCTTTTTGGGATCATATCTTTTTGGGTCAAGATTCATATCTTGACTGATAATTTCTTTTACTAATGTTTGAGAATCTGTTTCATCATAAATTGAAAATTGTCTTGTCCATTTTAGGCCTTCTGGATCAGTATATTTTTCAATATCGTATCTCAGAAGTCTTGAGAATAAGGAATGGAAAGTACCGATCCAAAGGTTCTGAAGCCTCTCTTGGTGAATGTTTGTTCTTAATTGATTTTGATCAATTTCTTTGAGAGTTGTCCAAGGCTGACCAAATTGATTAAAAGCTAATTCTTGGGCTAGAAGAACTTCTAATCTTGCTTTCATCTCTTTAGCAGCTTTGTTCGTGAAAGTGACTGCGAGAATGTTATAGGGATCTATAGAGTTACCCTCAATAAGGTTTGCGATTCTGTGAGTAAGAGCCTTAGTTTTTCCGCTACCTGCACCTGCTACAACTAATAGTGGTCCATAAACATGTTTTACTGCTTGAAGTTGTTGATTGTTTAGGGACTTAAAAAGGAAATTGTTGGTTTGAGGCACTTTTGTAAGGGTTTTTCAAAAATCAGACTTTACTATGAGATTCAGATTCCGTTTCTAGATCTTCTAACGCTTTTTTTAAATTTATAAGTTCATTATTGTTATTAATTATTTCTTCAAATTTATTTTGAGGCATCTTTAATTTTATACTTCTTTCAAGAATTTCTTTTTCCAATCTCTTTTTATATGAGGAAATAAGTTTCTTTGATAATTTTAAATCCTGTTGATCCAAAACTTTAAAAAAATGTAATTTCATATTAGCGGAAAAAAATTTTTTTATTTGAATTATTTCAACTAGCACTTTGGAATGAAGTTATTAATTAAGAAGCGTTGCGTTCAGTTTGAAATTGTATTGTTTTTACTAGCTTTGTATTATTCTTAAGATCGGTCTTTAAATCTTTACTTCAGGAATGTCAGTTTCAAAGAATAATCAACTATTGTCAGCCGATAAGAAATTTAATGATTTAAGCAATATAAAAGAATTTATTAATAGTGCAAACTCAAGATTAGATGCAATAACCTCAATAACAAACAATTCACATGCAATCGCAGCAGACGCTGTAACAGCTATGATTTGTGAAAATCAAGATTCACTTAATTCAAGAATATCTTTAAATACAACTAACAAGATGTCCGTTTGTTTAAGAGATGGAGAAATAATCCTAAGGATTGTTGCTTATCTTTTAATTTCTAATGACGAATCAGTTTTAGAAAAAAGTTGTTTGAAGGATCTTAAAAATACTTATCTTGCTCTTGGGGTACCTTTAAGAAATGCAAGAAGGGTTTTTCAATTAATGCGGGATGCAACTATCTCTGATTTGAACTCAACAGTTAAGAATATGCGTGGAAACAAAGGCTTTCTTCCTAAATTAATATCTGAAACAGAGTTTCAATTTGAAAGAATAATTAATCTTTTAAACTAGCTAAATTCCTTATCTCTGAAGTATGTGAAGTCTGTATAAATGAGTTATTTTCTAGATTTCTAATAGTAGAAAATCTGGATCTTACATGAGTGGATAAAAAGGAAATTCTTTCTTCGGAAACTGTTGATTTATAAATAGTTTTAATGTGTAAATTATTTTGGTCATCAACAAAATAATTGGATGATGAAATAAAGGATTCTGTATAACCTTTATTTCTTAAAACAATTCCTGAATTTTCATCTTTGGGTAAAAAAATCAGAATAGTTTCATCTCTCTCACTGATATCATTATTGTCCCAATCACTAATAGCTTGCCAGTTTATAGAAATGGCTATGCTCTCTAGGTTTAAACTGAATTTATAATTTTTAAAAATTTCAACGACTTTTTTATTTTTTTTGTTGATATGTTTTATATATATTTTACTAGTTGAGTTTTCAAATTCCTGAAAAGCTAAAGTGTGAGTACTTCTAATAGATTTCCACTCTCCTATACTTTTATCAATGAATTGATTAATTATTGTTAGATTCTTCGTCAAGTTTATCTTCTACGGAATGATTTTCTGCTTTTTGTATCATTCTTACCATTGAATCCACCATTAATCTCTTTGCAGAAGTTACTTTTAATCCAGAAGGAGTAGTTGATATTTGTTCTCCAGGGCGATCATATGAAGTTGGTCTAAATGGAGTCATCTAATAACATTAAAAATTAATCGATCTCTATTCTTGCATGAATCATTATTTATATAGTTATTGTTTGCGAAAATGTCATATCTTTCTTCTTTGCTTACAGAATTATCAACTGTTTTGTTATTTAGGCATTTTATTTTTTGCCAATCCTGAAATAGTCGCTAATGCAAACATTCCCAATAGAGCAATCCCTAGAAATAATCCAGCTCCCTGGCTAACTCCAGCTCCTACTGCTACTAGTATAGAGTCACTGATTAGAAGACTTATTAATAATGCAGGAGTAAATATTTTCCAGCGAGTTCCTCCAATACCAATTGCGTAGCTTAGAAAATCAAAAAGGCCAGTCATCAGTAGACCCGTCATAAGAAAGAAATTTTCTTCTAGCTGGTTTTGATTAAAACTTTCAATCTTTTGCATTGCTTTCGGTCCTACTAAATTACGTACAGGAACCCGACCATAATTTCTTGCGATAAAGAAAGCAGCTTGGCAAAAAACGATATCAGAAAAGATTATTGTCATGTAACCTTTTTGAAATCCTAGTAATGATCCAGCTAGCAGAGAATAAGCTGAACTTGGAAGGGCAGGTAAAATAATACTCACTCCTCTGAGTATGAATATTCCAAAAGGAGCCCAAATCCCCATACTTTCTATTTTGTTCCTTAGAGGTTCAATCCCATAATTTTGGATCAAATAAATCAATACTACAAATATTGCTATAAAAAAAACTACTGAGAGAAATTTCTGTATTTTATTCATTACTTTTCTTATAAATTTATTGGAAGTAAATTCTTAATTTAATATTTGATTCTATCTATAATAGAAATACTAATCAATAAAAATTTTTACAAATTTTTAATCTTATATTTCCTACTAATAAAAAATTTTTGTGTTCCATAAGTAGTCATGATTAATTCTAAGAATAAAGTTAATTCAATATTTTTTAGAAATATCATTAATTTAGTCCTTTCGATTATCGTTTTCTTTTGTATTTCAATAAAAAAATCAGAAGCTTTGCCTCATGAATGGGTTGGAGTCCCGAAAAGTGAATACGGAGAGCAGTTATGGGATAGGCAAAGTATAAAAAGGAATGAGGATGGTTCTGTAAGAGTATTGAGTAAATTTATTCCTAAAACAAAAAGTGAAATTACTAAGGATATTCTCTATACAATGGATATAAATTGTTTTGAAAAATCATTTAGGGATGTTGATGTCTCAATAGATGAAGCAAATAATAATTTCAATGATTTAGCTAATTGGCAAGATCCAAATGGAGATAAACTGATTTTGGGTGTTATTGGTCAAGTGTGCAAAGTTGAAAACTAAAAATTTTAAGTTATAAAAAAATACTAAAAATAACGATTTCACAATGATTTGAAAGTATAAAACCCTGCCTAGGACAGAGTTTTAAAGGTGCCAGGACCCAGATTTGAACTGGGGACACGGCGATTTTCAGTCGCCTGCTCTACCAACTGAGCTATCCCGGCTCTAACCTATATACTTTAAATTAAGATGTGTAGTTTGTGAAACCCTTTTAATTAAAAATTTTATATCTTCATCAAATATTCTAAAAAACTTTTATTTTGAATTAATCGCTAATAAGGCAGTACCAAATGAAGTGGTTTTTTTGCATGAAACTATGGGTATATTAATAATTTTTTCTCTAATTTTTCTCCACTGTGGGTTTTTTGAACCTCCACCAATAGTAATAATTTTTTTTGGAAGTGAACCTGTTAGTTCGCCTAGCTTTTCCCATCCTTTCAATTCGATCTTAGCTAGCCCCTCGAATAATGCATGTAAATAAAGTGAGTCGCTTACTGGCCTTGGACCAAGTATTGGCTCTAAATTAGAATTATTAACAGGAAATCTCTCTCCTTTACTATTAAGAGGCAAAAGATTTAAAGAAGTGTTTTTCGATGGATTTATTTGTCGACTGAGCTCCTTTATTTCTAAATCAGAAAAGAATTGAGATAAGGTACCACATCCCGCGTTTGATGCTCCTCCACATATCCAATTGCCGTTTACTCTATGGCTTGTAATTCCTTGGTTTTTTATAGGGTCATCAATAATTTTCTTAACTACAAGAGTTGTTCCTAAAACTGTGAGACCATCTTCTTTACCTAAACCTGCAGCTATTACACTTGCATTAGAGTCAGTGGTGCCTGAGATTAATATTAATTTCTTATTTAAGTTAAATCTATCTGCTAAATCACAATTCACTTCTCCAATAATTTTCCCACTTTTTATTATTTGAGGTAGACATTTTTGCCATGAAGCATTGAGATAGCTTTTTGGCCATGATTCTTTTTTTAGATCCCAACCAAGTTTTAGATTATTACCTTCTTCTCCATAAGTCCAATCTTTTAAAAACCAACCAGTGATCCAATCAGATTGATGTCGTAAAAGTATATTTGTCCCGTATTTATCTATTAACTTTAATGCTTTAGCAAGACTACTATATGGAGTTCGCAGATAATCTTCTTCAGGAGTTAGTGATTCAAGAAGGATCTTATTTTCGCTACATGCTTGGTCATAAGGTATTGCTTCTCCTAGCGGCTCTCCTTGCAAATTTAATGCTGTTAAAGTTCCTGAGGTGCCTGAGATAGCCAATTTATTAAGGTTAATTTTCACCTCAATAGGTAAACTAGCTAAGAGATTCTCACAAGAATTGATCCAAGAATTTGGATTCTTAAAGGTATATGAATAAGGTACTGAATTTGAATATACTAATTTCTTATGAAAATTAATTATTGATATTCTTGCACCACTGGTTCCAAAATCTAACCCTCCATAAAAATTATCAGGCATAGAAAAAATATTTTATTAAAAAATCTTGGAAGCCTCTGCTAATTGGGCTGCTTTTTCTTCTACATTTTCCCATGGGAGCTCAAGATCTCTCCTGCCAAAATGTCCATAGGATGCAGTCTTTCTAAAAAATTTGCCTCCCATTTTTTTGGGTAGATTTCTTAAGTTAAATTCTTTTATTATTGCTGCGGGTCTTAAATCAAAGTGCTCTTTAATTAGCTCAGTCAAATTAGCTTGTGAAATAACACCTGTATCAAAAGTTTCCACGAGAATGGAAATTGGTTTTGCTACTCCAATTGCATAACTTAATTGTACTTCTGCTTTTTTTGCTAATTTCGCCTTAACTATGCTTTTAGCTACATAACGTGCTGCATAAGCGGCTGATCTATCTACTTTTGTGGGATCTTTACCAGAAAATGCTCCTCCACCGTGTCTTGCATATCCACCATAAGTATCTACAATAATTTTTCTGCCAGTGAGCCCCGCATCTCCTTGGGGCCCCCCTACGACAAATTTTCCCGTGGGGTTTACTAGAAATCTTGTTTGGCTAATGCTTGGTTTGATTTCTAAATCTTCAGTAGCAGGAATTACAACATGCCTCCATAAATCTTCTTTTATTCTTTGACGAATTTCTTCTTCATTTGTTATCCCATCTATCTCAGGATTATGTTGAGTTGAAATTAAAATTGTATTAATAGAAACTGGTAAACCTTTTTCGTAATCAATGCTTACTTGAGTTTTGCCATCAGGAAGTAGATAACTAAGGACTTCTTCATGCCTCACTTTGGCAAGTTGTATGGCTAATCTATGAGCTAAGCTAATCGGTAAGGGCATTAATTCAGGCGTCTCATCGCATGCATAGCCGAACATTATGCCTTGGTCACCAGCCCCGGTATTGTCTTCCAAATCATCGTTAACATCATCTGCGTCATTTACTCCTTGTGAAATGTCTGGTGATTGCTCATCAAGTGCTACTAAAACAGCACAACTATTTGCATCAAAACCACCTGCTTTATAGCCTTCATATCCAATTTCTTTAATTACATTTCTAACAAGTTTTATGTAATCGACTTTTGCTTTTGAAGTTATTTCTCCAGTAAGTAAACAAAGTCCAGTATTTACAACAGTTTCGCATGCAACTCTGCTTTCTGGATCTTCTGTCAATAAAGCATCTAAAACAGCGTCACTAATTTGATCACATATCTTGTCAGGATGACCTTCAGTTACGGATTCAGAAGTGAAAATGAAATCACTCATTTACAAATAATTTTGAAATTAGACTATATCCTAAATTAGACTATCGTTACAAATCAATTATTGTAAATTAAATAATACTTGCGAAATAATAAGTAGGCTTAAATTCTTATATTCGTGAGCAAAATAAATAAGTGAATTTATACTGTTTCAGTTGACGATGTGGGGATTTCTTCATTATCATCAGTTTGTTCAAATAACATTTGTTTGTATTTTGCAGCCATTTCTTCAGCTTTACTAAAAACTTTTTGAGGATCCGATAACATATCGCCTGGTTCAGGTTCAAGAGCTTTAGTAGATAATGAAATTCTTCCTCTTTCTGAATCAAGGTCAATTATCATAACTTTCATTTGGTCATTCACATTTAAGACATTATGAGGGGTCTCAATATGTTCATGACTAATTTCAGAAATGTGCAATAGACCACTAACTCCACCAATATCAATAAAAGCTCCATAAGGTTTGATACCTTTTACAGAGCCAACAACAACTTCGCCTACCTCAAGTCGGTTCATTTTTTTCTCAACCAAAGCTCTTCTATGACTTAGTACTAATCTATTCCTCTCTTCATCAACTTCAAGAAATTTTAAAGGTAAATATTCACCTTCTAAGTCATCCTTAATTTTGCGGGCACTTATATGAGAGCCTGGGATAAAACCTCTCAAGCCCTCGACCCTAACAAGAGCTCCGCCTCTGTTTGTTGCAAAAACTTCAGAATATATAGTTGCATCTTCTTTTTGGAGTTGTCTAACCCTTTCCCATGCTCTCTGATATTCAATTCTTCTAATGGAGAGGGCTAATTGGCCATCTTCATTTTCCTCACTCATTATGAAAAATTCTCTACTTTCTGAAGGTTGTAAAACCTCATTAAGTCCTTCAACTCTATTTATTGATACCTCCTGAACTGGCATAAAAGCAGCTGTTTTTGCCCCTATATCTATCATGGCCCCTTTGGGTTCTAGAGCAAAAACGGTACCTTTAACTAGATCGCCAGGTTTGAAATTATAGTCATACTTACCTAAAAGTGATGCAAATTCTTCTTGCGTGAATCCTGCGTTTTCAAAATCCGCATTTGTTCTGCTAGAGGAAGAATCTGCTGAAGGTATATCGTTCTTCTCGAATGATAAATCTTCCTCATTTTGAGATGCTGAATCATTTTCTAACTCAGACGAATTTTTAATTTCTTGATCCTCAGAAAGTTCTTTAATGGTTTGGGAAGAATTTTCGCTCATTTGTTGTATCGCAGACTACCTAAGGTAGTTAGAAAGGAATGCTACTAGCCTGCAAACCAATAGCAAAAAACATTTGTGATATGTATTCTACACTTTAAGATGCTGAATTTTATGAAATTGAAGCTAATTGGTTTTTTGAACTTCCTTTTAGAGATTCAAGAGTAGAAATAAAATCTTTTACCCCATTAAATTTTCTGTAAACTGAGGCATATCTTATATAAGCGACTTCGTTTTCTTTCCTAAGATTTTTAAGTATTAATTCTCCTATTTGTGAAGATTTAATATCTTTATTAGAGTCTTGAACGATTTGAGATTCAATTCCATCTACGAAATTAATAATTGCCTCACTACTGAAGTTGGTCTTTTCACATGCTCTAGATATACCAGTAAATAATTTTTGCTTATCAAATAATTCTCTGCCACCGTCTTTCTTTATAACTGAAACTGGCATTGATTCCACTCTTTCATAAGTTGTAAATCTAAAGCTGCAATTTAAACACTCTCTCCTTCTCCGAACACTTTTACCACTATCAGCAGATCTTGATTCCAAAACTCTGCTATCTGTGTTTTGACAGGTTGGACACTGCATGTGGTGAAATAAGCTGCACTTCAACTCTAATAGTAGAGTAATATTCTAATTATGAAAAGTAAAAAGAAACCTCTCGTTAAAGAGGTTTCTTTTCTTAGTTCATTTTTTATCAAATTTAGGAGGATCTCTAAATGCGACAGCAAAGAATAAGGTAACAACTGCGAGAGTTAAAATAAGAACGTAAGCAAAAGCTTCCATAAGATTAAGTAATAAAGTTTAGGTTAAACCCTTCCTGGGATTCTTCTAGTGGATTCGTCACCAAGCTTCTTGAATAAACCAAATTCAACTTGGTCACCAATCTCAGCGTCAATTCCAGCGAATGAATTTCTGTAAAGAGTTCTTGAAGCATGCCACCAGTGGCCAAACAAGAATAGCAATCCGAAACATAGATGTGCATATGTAAACCATGCTCTTGGGGAGCTTCGGAATACACCATCAGATTTATATGTCTCTCTGTCGAACTTGAATGCTTCTCCAAGCTGCGCTTTTCTCGCTAATCTTTTTACTACTGCAGGATCAGTAAATGTTTGACCATTTAAGTCTCCTCCATAAATAGTTGCTGTAATGCCAGTTTGCTCAAATGAATACTTCGCTTCGGCTCTTCTAAATGGAATATCTGCTCTTACATTACCTTCTTTATCTTCAAGTATAACTGGGAAGTTTTCAAAGAAATTAGGTATTCTTCTAACTTCTAATTCATTTCCTTCCTTGTCTTGGAATGCAATGTGACCTTGCCAACCTGTTGGTAAACCATCACCATTAACAAGTGCTCCAACTCTGAATAATCCTCCTTTGGCAGGGCTATTCCCCACATAATCGTAGAAGGCTAATTTCTCAGGAATAGATGCATATGCCTCTTCTTTAGAGGCACCATCATCTATAGCAGCTTGAACCCTTCTATTAATTTCAGTTTTGAAATAACCAGAGTCCCATTGATATCTAGTAGGACCGAATAACTCGACTGGAGTTGTGGCTGAACCGTACCACATTGTTCCTGCAACAACGAAAGAAACAAATAAAACAGCAGCTAAAGCACTAGCTAGAACTCCTTCGAGACTTCCAAGTTTTAATGCTCTATAAAGTCTTTCCCCTGGTCTATTAGTGATGTGAAAAATACCACCAATAATCCCCATTAGTCCCGCTGCGATATGATTTGCAACTATTCCTCCTGGATTAAAGGGGTTAAAACCATCTACACCCCAGGAAGGTGCTACAGGTTCTACATGACCAGTTAAACCATAAGGATCAGAAACCCAAATTCCTACGTTAGCGCAATGAAAAGCTCCAAATCCAAAGCATGTGAGTCCTGCTAGAAGAAGATGAATTCCAAATATTCTTGGCAGATCAAGAGCAGGCTCACCAGTTCTTGAATCTTCCCATAAATCTAAGTCCCAATATGTCCAGTGCCAAATTGAGGCCAACATTAATAATCCACTAAATACTATGTGTGCTGCTGCAACCCCTTCAAAACTCCAGAATCCGGGGTCAACTCCTGTAGCACCTGTAATATCCCATCCGTTCCAACTACTTGTAATACCAAGCCTTGCCATGAATGGCATAACGTACATTCCCTGTCTCCACATTGGATTGAGAACAGCATCAGAAGGATCAAAAATGGCTAATTCATAAAGAGCCATAGAACCGGCCCAGCCGGCTAATAATGCAGTATGCATAAGATGCACAGCAAGTAGTCGACCTGGGTCATTAATAACTACTGTGTGAACTCGATACCAAGGCAATCCCATCGGTTAATTTCTAGTAACTATGCTGAATAAACAGCTAAACATCACGATAGTAAGGGTTTTTTAGTCTTTCAGGGATTTTTGTAAATAAATTTATTTTCTTGCAAAAATTGGGTAAATCAATTTGCATTACTGAGTTTTCAAGGAATTTTTGACAAAAAATTGTTAATATTTTGGTCACAATTCTCAAAGTAAAACGCCAAAATAAGAAAAATAATTAAAAAAATGGCAACTATTAGATTCATCCGTGAGGATTTAGAGGTTCAATGCAATTCTGGTGAAAATTTAAGGGAACTAGTAATGAAAGAGAACTTACAACTTTATGGATTAAAAGGGATTTTAGGAAATTGTGGGGGAGCAGGCCAATGCAGTACTTGTTTTGTTTCAGTTGAGGGAGGTAGCAAAAATTCTTTAAGCCCTCTTACATCAGTTGAAGAAGAAAAACTTAAAAATAGACCTGAAAATTGGCGACTTGCATGCCAAACATTAGTAAAATCCTCTACTGTCATTTTAACAAAACCACAATCTCCACCTTCAAATTTAGAAGAACTTAAAAAAAATAGCGAAAATAAAAAATTACCTCGCTAATTGTTTAAGACTGTTAATTAGTTGATAAAAATTTGTTTATTTTTCCACTTTATTTCAAGTTATATGTCTATAGTCTTAATACCTAATAGAACTGTCCACTAAATGGAAACAACTAATTTCGGATTCGTAGCTAGCCTTTTATTTGTAGGGGTGCCAACAATATTCCTTATAGGTTTATTTATTTCTACTCAAGATGGCGAAAAATCAAGCTTCTACTCAGAATCTGGTAAAGGTAAGCTTGGCCCAAAACGCTAAAGCTTTATATAAATGCTTAGCATTTCTGTAAAAGAATTTTTATTTTGGAAAAAAACACAACTTTCTAAGGGGGGAGATCATCAATCTCTTGCTCTTTTGCTTGATTCTGTATGCGGTATATCGACTAGTGATCTAAATTTGATAAGTATAAATCCTGAGGCAAACTTACATATAAAAAAAAACTTAGAATTTTTGGAATCTGTTTGGGACTATCATTTGTTAAATTCTTGCCCAATTCAATATCTTTGTGGAATAACTTTTTGGAGAGATTTAAAATTAAAAGTTACAAACAAAGTACTCATTCCAAGACCAGAGACTGAGCTCATAGTAGATATTGTCTTCAATATATTTCGAAGGAAGTCAGAGAAATTATTATTTGCTGAATTGGGAACTGGTTCAGGCGCTATAAGTATTGCGTTGGCATTGGCTTATCCATTGAGCAATATAGTCGCAACAGATATTGATCAATACGCATTAGAAATAGCCAATAAAAATTTTATAAATTCTTCCAAACAATCAAATTTGAAATTTTATTGCGGAAATTGGTGGTCACCTCTTGAAAATTTTAGAGGAAAATTAGATCTCGCTATTTCAAACCCGCCATATATCCCAAGAGATACTTATGTAAAATTACCCAAAGAAGTTAAAAATTTCGAACCTAAAGTTGCTTTATTAGGAGGCGAAGATGGTTTAAAACACATTAGGGAAATAATACAAAAAGCACCATTATTCTTGAAAGAGAAGGGCTGGCTAATTTTAGAGAATCATTTTGATCAAGGCGAAAAAGTAAAAAAAATTCTTATTGAAAATAAATTTACATCAATTGAAATTATGAAAGATTTTTCAGGTATTGGTAGGTTTACTATTGGAAGATATAAATAAATTAAGACAGGTTCATATCTAAATGAATTTAGTAGACTGCAAATCCGCTTTGAAGACTCTTAAAAGTGGTTTACCTATAATCTTTCCAACTGACACATTACCTGCGATTGGATGCTTACCAAAATTTTCAAATGTTATTTATAAGTTTAAAAAAAGAGATAGAGATAAACCCTTAATTCTTATGGGATCAGAACATCAACAATTAATTGATTATGTTCACGAATCAGCAAAAGAAGATTATGAAAATATAGCTTCAAAATATTGGCCTGGAGCCCTGACAATGGTTATTCCTGCTTCAGAAGAGCAGACTAAAATCATCACAAGCAAAGATCTTACTCTTGGGTTGAGGATTCCGAATTCATATATGGCTCAATCTCTCATGAAAGAAACAGGTCCATTGTTAACTTCAAGTGCAAATATTTCAGGTTTTAAAGGATCAACTACAGTTGAAGGTATTGCTCTTGAATTCCCTTCTCTAAAAATTTTGGGCCCTATCCCCTGGGGAAAAAGAAGTGGAAAAGCTAGTACTATTATATTTTGGAAGAAAAGTGGAGATTGGAGACTAATTAGAGAAGGAGAAGTATTAGTCAGGGAATTGTATTAATGTTTTTATTATTATTTTTTGTTTTATTAATTCAATTTTTTACTTATTGGGTGTTTGAACCTCTTTCATCTTTTTTAGAGTATGTTCTCGAAATAAGATTGTTTCCTATTATTGCTCTGATAAGTTTAGTCTTTTTATTTTCAGCAAAGAATATTGAATAGAATTAAAAAAATTAAAATGCCGGCTAACAGATTTGAACTGATGACCTTCGCTTTACAAAAGCGCTGCTCTACCGCTGAGCTAAGCCGGCAACTTATTCATATTACAATTAGGGAGGGTCAATTATCAGTATTTTTTTAGCTTTTTTTAAATTTATTACTTTTTTATATCTTTATTAACTTTATCAGTTTTGCTAGTTTTTTTGAATTTTATTTCTCCCGAAATAGTTCTTTTGATTGGTAAATTGGCAACTAATGCAGTCATTCTATCTTCAGTCTCTAAACTTACTGCCACCTCATCAAAATCAATTTCAACATATTTAGCAACAACATCAAGAATCTCTTTTCTCATTTTATCTAAAAGATCAGTTGTTAAGGAACTCATATCAACTCTGTCATGAGCAAGTACAAGTTGTAATCTTTCTCTAGCTGTATTTGCACTAGACGTTTCTCTGCCTAGTAATTTATTTATAAGATCTCTGAGAGTCATCATTTTAAAAAACCTTTGTTTGCATTAATCTCATGAATTTATCTTTAAGACTTTTGCCTTCTTTTTTGGGATCGATAATTGGTACATCTTTATTGGTAAGTCTTTGAGAAACATTCAAATAACATTTTTTTGCAGGAGATCTACCATCTGAAAGTGTAAGTGGCTCTCCTCTATTTGTACTTATTATTACCTGTTCATCTTCTAAAACAATACCTAACAAAGGCAAAGAAAGGATGCCTTGAACATCTTCGATAGATAACATTTCTTGACTAGCCATCATGTTAGGACGAACTCTATTAATTACAAGTTGGATAGGTTCAATATCTGAAGTATTAAGAATCCCTATTACTCTGTCCGCATCCCGCACTGCGGATAATTCTGGGTTTGTAACAACAATAGCTTCTTTACAGGCTGCAAGAGCATTTTTAAAGCCATCTTCTACACCGGCAGGACAATCTACCAAGACAAAATCAAATTTCTCACTCAGCAGTTCACTAATTTTTTTCATATCTTCTGGCTTCATCCAATCCAACATCCTAGGATCCCCAGCAGGCAGAAGAGCAAGATTAGGTTCCTTTTTATGTCTAACCAATGCTTGGTCTAGACGACAATTCTTGTCTAGGACATCTTGAGCGGTATAAATGATGCGATTTTCTAATCCTAGAAGAAGATCTAAATTTCTTAAGCCAAAATCAGCATCTAATACAGCAGTTGTTGCCCCACTATTAGCAAGCGCTATGCCTAGATTTGCAGTTAAAGTGGTTTTACCAACTCCTCCTTTGCCTGAACAAATTAAAATTGTTCGAGTATTCTTCCCCACGATTTTAAAGATTTTACAAATAATAAAGCCACTTGCATAAAGTTAAATATTTTAAAGATTAAGTAATTCTTAAATTTATCTATTTTGAATTAATTTATTGCAAATTATTGATTAATTTTTATTTTCGATTAAGTGTGGTTTGATAATTATCGTTTGTTTATCTATTACCGCAATTTCTGGATAATAATTTTTGGGCTTATCCTTTGGTCCAATAGCTATCACATCTGCAATTCTTAATTGTAAAGGGTTTAGATAAAGTGATGAAATAGAGGCATTTTTATTCCCACTTTTCCCTGCGAATGCGATCCCTTGTAATTTGCCCCAAACGTAAATATTTTTCTTAGCGGAAACTATTGCTCCTGGATTAACGTCTCCAATAATGCTTAGGTTTCCATTTGAAGATATTCTTTCACCCGATCGCACTGTTCCCTTGTGAAGAATATCGTCTTTCTTTTTTGAATTAAATAATAGTAACTTATTTTTAATCTCTCGCTCTTTTAAAAAAGTTGAATCAATTTTTAAAGACTTTCCACTTAGTACTGTATTTCTATTATTTGAGTAAATGCCTAAAGAACAAATATTAATTTTGTCAAAATGATTTTTTAATTTTGATAATTGATGAGCATTTATTGTCTCATTAACTGCGAAAATTTTTGCTTCTAAGGGTTCTTTGATGGAAGAAAACCTTTTGAAAATTTCATGGATATTATCTAAATCTAATAAAGAAAAAATTTCTAAATATTTACTTTTTGTGTTATTTAAAACGATTTCCATTCAATTAAATCCAGGAATTGTTTTTTAATAATGAAATTTCATTTTTAATTTCATTTTTGATCATCTCTGGATAAATAATAAAAGAGCTTTCTTCAGATCTCATTAAAGTTTTTATTAATGCAGAACTGTTTTCTAATGCGCTTTGATAAGTGCCGTCCCATATTTTTAGTGCATTATTAGATTCAAAACCTTTAAAAGACCTTTCCTTAATCCCGCAAAATATTTCCGAATCAAAACCATTCTCTTCACATAATTTTGAGGCAAATCCAAGGATTTTTAATCTATCCACCTTACTTAAAAAACTTATGTCTGATGCCTTTAATAAATCTCTATCAATAAACATTTTGCATAGTGTAGAAAGTGGTTCAAAAGATTCATCTTTCCATCTAATCAAATGATAATAAAATGTAACATCGTCATTTCTTATAAAATCATCAAAATCAACCTTTGAAGGTGAAAAAATCCATTTATATAGAGAATTATCTAACCAAATATTCTTTTCATAACAATGTTTTATTGTGTGTAGTATTTTTCCCAGAATCCATGTCGATATTTCGTTTATCCTGTGATTATAGACTGTTTTATACATCAAGTTTCTAAGTACAAGAAAATGCTCAATAGCGATCACACCCTTTGGTTTGATTCCGATATTTCCATCAGGTGAAAAGGTAAGAGCTGAAATTATTCTCTCTAAATCTATTAAGCCATAATTAGTACCTGTGTTGTAACTATCGCGTAAAAGATAATCGAGACGATCGCAATCTATCTCACTACTTATCAATGTTTTAAGAGGTTTTGAAAATAGTGGTTTTGATTGAAATAGTTCACCAATTTTTCTCGGTAATTCGTTGTCATACTTTTGGAGGATTGAATTTATTGGAGAATAATTTGTAACTAAGTTTTCAGACCATTGTTCGTGATCATGATTGAATATCGTTTCACTGGTATGGCTTAAAGGTCCATGACCTAAATCATGTAGTAGAGCTGCTCCATAGAGAACAAATTTATTTTCACAAAATGAAGATTTACTTTCAATTAATCTGCTGTAAATTTTTCTAGCTATACAAAAAACACCAATTGAGTGAGTAAATCTACTCGATTCTGCGCCATGAAAAAGTAATGATGCCGCTCCAAGTTGTTTTATTCTTCTTAGTCTTTGGAAAGCTACTGTATCAATTAATTCCATAATCATTAATTCTTCTGGCTTTCCTGAATCAAATACTATTTCTTTATGAATTGGGTCATGAAAAATTCTTTTAATACTCATATTTTTAAGATTTTTTATTTTCAATCTTTAGCCATTTAAAGATTAAATTTCTTCATTGTTTAATTCAATTTTTTGACCTGAAACTTCTTCTTTTTCTAAAACCGACCCCAGAAATAATTCTGCATTCCTCACCCATTTATCGTCAGTACTTCCATAATCACTTGCCTCCGGTAGGTCAAGTAATTTGTCAGGAGTCATACCTTGACCTTGAATATTATTACCTTTGGGGGTTAAGTAACTAGCCACTGTTACAGCAAGACCACTATCTTCTCCCAAACTTTTGAGGGATTGAATTAAACCTTTCCCATAAGTTTGTTCTCCCATAAGAATTGACCTCTCATTATCTTGTAAAGAACCAGCAAGTATTTCACTGGCACTTGCAGTTCCTTTATTTACTAAAGTCACCATTGGGCCATCAAAAGATGTCTCTTTTTGAGAAATAATTGCATCTTTGATTCCATTTCTATCTTTTGTCTCGACTACAGGCTTCTCACTCAATAATGCGTCTGCAACTGCTATACCTGAGCTTACTAGTCCCCCTGAATTATTTCTAAGATCCAAGATTAAGCCCTCAACTTCTTTCTCTTTTAACTCTTGAAGTGCTTCTTCAACTTTTTTGGGTACGCTTTCGCTGAATTGAGTTATCCTTAAATATCCTATTGTGTGAGAATCGTCTCTTAATCTTTTTGTTCTCACTGGTCTGAGATCTACTGATCTCCTCTCTAGATCGACTTCCCTAATTTCTCCTGATTCCGAAGATACTTCAACTAAAACTTTTGTCCCTGATTCACCTCTTAACTTAGAGGCAGTACTTGCTAGCCCTAATTTTTCTGATGAGATTCCGTCCACTTTCTCTATCAAGTCTCCGCTTACTATTCCAGCTTCTTCAGCTGGCGAACCCCCTAGAGTAGAAATAACTTTAACTTTATTGTTATCATCTTCAGCTAATTGAAGCCCAACACCATTAATTTCACTCCCAAAATTACTTGATTTAAGTAGTTGATAATCTTTTGGACGTAAAACTCTTGTGTAGGGATCGTCTAGAGGTCTTAACATGTCTTCAATTGCGGAATAAGCCTCTTCACTTGTTTCAATTTGTTTCTGTAATGTTTTTTGTCTAATTCTTTTCCATTGGATTTCATCAAACTTTTCTGGATCATAAAAACCTTCGTTTACCAAGGTCCAAGCGTCAAGTACTAATTGTCTGCTATCACTGAGTGCATCTACTCTTTCCATCAACAAAAGATTGATAGAAAAAACGATGATCATTGATGCAGTGATCACATTTTTGAATGTTAAAAGTTTGTTAAAAGATGAATTCATTGGGTTAAGTGTTAACACCAAGTATAAGAATTTTAAGTAAGCTCTTTATATCAAAGCTAATTTTTTTTGGATGGCGAATTCTTCATCTGTCTATGACTGGTTTCAAGAAAGGCTTGAAATCCAGGACATAACTGACGACGTAACTTCCAAGTACGTACCCCCTCACGTAAATATTTTTTATTGTTTAGGAGGCATAACTTTAGTATGCTTCCTAATTCAATTTGCAACAGGTTTTGCAATGACTTTTTACTATAAGCCAACAGTTACACAAGCTTATAGTTCAGTCAGTTATTTAATGACTGATGTAAGTTTTGGATGGCTAATAAGATCTGTGCATAGATGGAGTGCATCTATGATGGTTTTGATGTTAATCCTTCATGTTTTTAGGGTTTATCTTACCGGAGGTTTTAAAAGGCCAAGAGAATTAACTTGGGTTACAGGTGTTGTAATGGCAGTTATAACAGTCGCTTTTGGAGTGACGGGATACTCTCTACCTTGGGATCAGGTAGGTTATTGGGCAGTTAAGATTGTTTCAGGTGTTCCTGCTGCAATCCCAGTGATTGGTGACTTTATGGTTGAACTACTCAGAGGTGGAGAAAGTGTTGGACAATCTACTTTAACCAGATTTTACAGTCTTCATACTTTTGTGTTGCCATGGTCATTAGCAGTTTTCATGTTGATGCACTTTTTAATGATTCGTAAACAGGGTATTTCAGGTCCTTTATAAACGCCTATAATTAAACCATTATTAGATCTCAATATGTCTACGTTAAAAAAACCCGATCTATCTGATCCAAAGTTGAGAGCAAAGCTAGCTAAAGGTATGGGCCATAATTATTATGGTGAGCCAGCTTGGCCAAATGATTTATTATATATCTTCCCTGTAGTAATTTTAGGTACCATTGCCTGCGTAGTTGGATTAGCAGTTCTTGATCCTGCAATGTTGGGAGACAAAGCTAATCCCTTTGCAACACCCTTGGAAATTCTTCCTGAATGGTACCTTTATCCAGTTTTTCAAATACTTAGGGTTGTTCCCAATAAACTTTTGGGCATTGCACTTCAAACACTAATTCCGCTGGGATTAATGATTTTACCCTTTATCGAAAACGTTAATAAATTTTCTAATCCATTTAGAAGACCAATAGCAATGTCTGTTTTCTTATTCGGAACTTTTTTAACTATATATCTTGGTATTGGGGCATGCTTACCAATTGATAAATCTCTAACCTTAGGTCTATTTTAGGCTCAAATTTGAAACATATCTAGATCGTTATAATCATTTCTTAAAAAATGATTCATCAATAAAAAACCAACAATTGTCCAAGTTTGATATGTTCTTGATTGTTGCCCAACCCAAGTACCTGTAGGTCCATCAAAATATTCTGCCCATTCTTGCTTAGGTAATTGATTAAGTTGACACCAATATGATTCCTCTATTAAAGATTTCATTTCTTCCATGAGAATTACATCTTCAGAACCATAATGTTTTTGATGCAATAGAACAGCTGTACCAAAAAACCAAAGTAAACTTGGCCAATGACCACCGTTATGGTAACTCCAAGGCCAATTCTTTGGATCAGATCCAGTTTTATTTTGCCATTCTTCGACATCCATATGAGGATGACAAATTCTCATAGGCATTTGAGCCATCAAATGCTGTCTGTTATGTAAAACTAATCTAAATAAAGCTCTTTGTTCTTCAGGAGGCAGTACTCCGAACATACATGCTAAAGAATTTCCTAGACTGTAAAATCGAAAATCGGGCCTTCCTGTTCTAATATTTCCTATTAAGTAACCACCTCTATTCTCTAACCAATCTTGTAGCCATGAGGGAACCACTTGAGGTTGAACGTTAAATTCATTGAAGTGTTGATCATCACCATACTGCTCAGTTGGCCTTCTTCTTAAAATTTGCATTGTTTGGCTGGTAACCCAATAATGTTTTAAAAGAAAACTACCTAAATCCTTAACCCATTGATTTGTAAGAATAAGTCTTTGGTCTAGAAGCCTACTAACATGATCCGCTCTACTTAATTCCATTAAGTTAATACAACTTTTTAAACATCCATGAAGTAAAACTTCAACTTCTAGAGGTGCTCCCCATACATCCATAGGTCTATCAATCATAAATGCGCAATCAGGAACAAAAAGTACTGGAGTACCCTCAAATGTTGGATGTAGAACTAGATCTAGTAGAAGTTGAATACCTCTTTGAACACTTTGACTTTTTCCGAAGGCATAATCACCACTTTTATTGACATAATACCAACATAAAATGGGCCACCATAAACTTGCATCAGCTGAAGTAATCCTCCCTATTGATCTCTGGCCGTAGTCCCCTATGAGCTGTCCATTTTCTTCTATGAAACTTGTAGGAAATACTCCACGTGTTTGGTAATTAGAGCTTTGTAACTCAAGACATACACTTAGGAACTTTTTGACAATTTCGTACCGTTTTTGGGTGATGAGGTAAATCATTACGGGAACATTGTCTCTCAAAAATATTTCTCCATAATTTAATTTTTTATTTTTTGTAGGGTGTTCAAGTGCAGCGACGCTTCCCACTAACTCGCCTGATATTTCAACCAAAGTCTTTTCGAAGTGTTTTTTTGCGTTTGTTACAATTTTCTCTTCATCAGAACTTGGCCTTACTCTTAAATTTTTTTGACTAAATCTTTCTGCCATTTCATTTATATCCCTTTATTTAAGCCTAGTTGTTTAATGAGACTTTGAACAAATAAAAAATTAATAAAAAATTTTTGTATAAAAGGTTGCACAATTACAGTCGGATGGTTTAGTATTTTCTTCTGGGCAAAAATATTCTTTTTGCATTATTCAAAAAATTTACTTAAATCTGATTTTGGGTAAATTATTGAATTTTTTGGAGATTTGATCTCGATCATTATTTTCAGCCAGAAGAAGGGTTTTACCTTCTAATTGAGTTACTCACTTGTTGTTTAACTCTGCACCTAGAAAATTTAAAAACTTAGGAACTGATGCTTTTATTGTGTCAAGAATAACTAAATTTTTTTTTGGTTATTTCAAGATGTACATGCAATAAAGGTGTGAGGTCCCGTCAAGAATATATAAAAATGTCATCAATTGCTAACTTATTGCTTTGATGCAAACGGATCTGAGATCTTGGAAAGTCACTTTATAAATATTTAATGTGCACTCAATGTAATCCTTAAAATTTAAGGAGGCTGAAACTAAATATAAATACTGAAGTTTTTATTTGGATAAGGCAATTCAAATTGAGTAGATTTATCTACAAAAGGATTTGAACACAACGGAGAGTTTGATCCTGGCTCAGGATGAACGCTGGCGGCGTGCTTAACACATGCAAGTCGAACGAACCTTCGGGTTAGTGGCGGACGGGTGAGTAACGCGTGAGAATCTGCCCTCAGGAGGGGGATAACGGTTGGAAACGACCGCTAATACCCCATATGCCTACTGGTGAAATGAATTTCGCCTGAGGATGAGCTCGCGTCTGATTAGCTAGTTGGTGAGGTAATGGCTCACCAAGGCTTCGATCAGTAGCTGGTCTGAGAGGATGATCAGCCACACTGGGACTGAGACACGGCCCAGACTCCTACGGGAGGCAGCAGTGGGGAATTTTCCGCAATGGGCGAAAGCCTGACGGAGCAACGCCGCGTGAGGGACGAAGGCCTCTGGGCTGTAAACCTCTTTTCTCAAGGAAGAAGATATGACGGTACTTGAGGAATAAGCCACGGCTAATTCCGTGCCAGCAGCCGCGGTAATACGGGAGTGGCAAGCGTTATCCGGAATTATTGGGCGTAAAGCGTCCGCAGGCGGCTTTTCAAGTCTGCTGTTAAAGCGTGGAGCTTAACTCCATCATGGCAGTGGAAACTGAAAGGCTTGAGTATGGTAGGGGCAGAGGGAATTCCCGGTGTAGCGGTGAAATGCGTAGATATCGGGAAGAACACCAGTGGCGAAGGCGCTCTGCTGGGCCATTACTGACGCTCATGGACGAAAGCCAGGGGAGCGAAAGGGATTAGATACCCCTGTAGTCCTGGCCGTAAACGATGAACACTAGGTGTCGGGGGAATCGACCCCTTCGGTGTCGTAGCTAACGCGTTAAGTGTTCCGCCTGGGGAGTACGCACGCAAGTGTGAAACTCAAAGGAATTGACGGGGGCCCGCACAAGCGGTGGAGTATGTGGTTTAATTCGATGCAACGCGAAGAACCTTACCAGGGTTTGACATCCTGCGAACCTCTTAGAAATTTGAGGGTGCCTTCGGGAATGCAGTGACAGGTGGTGCATGGCTGTCGTCAGCTCGTGTCGTGAGATGTTGGGTTAAGTCCCGCAACGAGCGCAACCCACGTTTTTAGTTGCCAGCATTTAGTTGGGCACTCTAGAAAGACCGCCGGTGATAAACCGGAGGAAGGTGTGGATGACGTCAAGTCATCATGCCCCTTACACCCTGGGCTACACACGTACTACAATGCTACGGACAAAGGGCAGCAAACTCGCGAGAGCTAGCAAATCCCATAAACCGTGGCTCAGTTCAGATCGTAGGCTGCAACTCGCCTACGTGAAGTAGGAATCGCTAGTAATCGCAGGTCAGCATACTGCGGTGAATACGTTCCCGGGCCTTGTACACACCGCCCGTCACACCATGGAAGTTGGCCATGCCCGAAGTCGTTACTCCAACCCTTGTGGAGGAGGACGCCGAAGGTGGGGCTAATGACTGGGGTGAAGTCGTAACAAGGTAGCCGTACCGGAAGGTGCGGCTGGATCACCTCCTAACAGGGAGACAACAAAATGTTTAATATTATTATTTTGTCACCTTAGGTCGATCGGTATCTCACGTTCTTAATTTATTAAGAATTTCATTTCCTAAGTTTTTCTAGGTCACACCCATTATTTTCCTGGGCCATTAGCTCAGGTGGTTAGAGCGCACCCCTGATAAGGGTGAGGTCCCTGGTTCAAGTCCAGGATGGCCCATATCTCTATGTTGGGGGTATAGCTCAGTTGGTAGAGCGCCTGCTTTGCAAGCAGGATGTCAGCGGTTCGAGTCCGCTTACCTCCACTGATTACCACCTCTTCCATAATCTGTAGAAAGGAAAATTTTTGAGTTGTGATCAAAATTCTGAACGAATCTAGCTTCCTAATGAAACCATTAAGATGCTGGACTCATTGAATTAATTTCATTGTTTTCAGAGAACCTTGACAACTGCATAGATTATTTTTAAAGACAATAAGCATCTTTAATGATGCAGATTTATTATTTGTGCAAATGCATTAATAACAATTCTATTAAGCTGATGCTTCAATTATGAAGTTATTGGTCAAGCTACAAAGGGCTCACGGAGGATACCTAGGCACACAGAGGCGATGAAGGACGTGGTTACCTGCGATAAGTCTCGGGGAGTTGGAAGCACACTTTGATCCGGGAATTTCCGAATGGGGCAACCCCATGTACGGCCAACTGAATATATAGGTTGGTGCGAGCTAACCCAGCGAACTGAAACATCTTAGTAGCTGGAGGAAGAGAAAGTAAATAACGACTCCCTCAGTAGCGGCGAGCGAACGGGGAACAGCCCAAACCGATAGTCTTGACTATCGGGGTTGTGGGACAGCAATATGGATCAATAAGTCTAGAAGAAACGTTTGAATGGCGTGCCACAGAGGGTGAAAGCCCCGTAATCGAAAGATAAGTTGACCTAGCTGCATCCCGAGTAGCACGGAGCACGTGGAATTCCGTGTGAATCTGCGAGGACCACCTCGTAAGGCTAAGTACTACTGTGTGACCGATAGTGAAACAGTACCGCGAGGGAAAGGTGAAAAGAACCCCGGGAGGGGAGTGAAATAGAACATGAAACCGTGAGCTTACAAGCAATGGGAGCCCGACTAATCGGGTGACCGTGTGCCTGTTGAAGAATGAGCCGGCGACTTATAGGCACTGGCGGGTTAAACCGGAAATGGTGGAGCCACAGCGAAAGCGAGTCTTAATAGGGCGTTTGTCAGTGTTTATAGACCCGAACCCTGGTGATCTAACCATGGCCAGGATGAAGCTTGGGTGATACCAAGTGGAGGTCCGAACCGACTGAAGTTGAAAATTCAGCGGATGAGCTGTGGTTAGGGGTGAAATGCCAATCGAACCAGGAGCTAGCTGGTTCTCCCCGAAATACGTTGAGGCGTAGCGTCTAGTGCTCCAGCAGGGGGGTAAAGCAACCATTTCGGTGCGGGCTGCGAAAGCGGTACCAAATCGATATGAACTCTGAATACCCTGTGTGTAACTAGGCAGTCAGACTGTGGGGGATAAGCTCCATAGTCAAGAGGGAAACAGCCCAGACCGCCAGCTAAGGTCCCAAAATTAACGCTAAGTGATAAAGGAGGTGGGATTGCCCAGACAACCAGGAGGTTTGCCTAGAAGCAGCCATCCTCAAAGGAGTGCGTAATAGCTCACTGGTCGAGCGATCCTGCGCCGAAAATGAACGGGGCTAAGCGTTATACCGAAGCTGCGGATAAATTTATTTATGGTAGGGGAGCGTTCTATGTAGGGTGAAGCGTTAGCGTAAGCGGACGTGGACAGCATAGAAGTGAGAATGTCGGCTTGAGTAGCGAAAACATGGGTGAGAATCCCATGCCCCGAAACCCTAAGGGTTCCTCCGGCAGGCTCGTCCGCGGAGGGTTAGTCTGGACCTAAGGCGAGGCCGAAAGGCGTAGTCGATGGATAACAGGTCAATATTCCTGTACCAGATGTGTTTTGAGAAGGGGGACGGAGAAGGCTAACCAGGCCAGATGTTGGTTACTGGTTCAAGCGTTCGAGGCTTTGAGAGATGGAGAAAACATCTTGAGCTAAGGCGTGAGTACGAGCTGCTACGGCAGCGAAGTTGGTGATGTCATGCTTCCAAGAAAAGCCCTATACTCGTTAAGACACAAATGCCAGTACCCGAAACCGACACAGGTGGGGTGGTAGAGAATACCGAGGGGCGCGAGATAACTCTCTCTAAGGAACTCGGCAAAATGGCCCCGTAACTTCGGGAGAAGGGGTGCCAGCGAGAGCTGGTCGCAGTGAAGAGGCGCAAGCGACTGTTTACCAAAAACACAGGTCTCCGCTAAGTCGCAAGACGATGTATGGGGGCTGACACCTGCCCAGTGCCGGAAGGTTAAGGAAGCTGGTTAGCTTTTAGTGAAGCTGGCGACTGAAGCCCCGGTGAACGGCGGCCGTAACTATAACGGTCCTAAGGTAGCGAAATTCCTTGTCGGGTAAGTTCCGACCCGCACGAAAGGTGTAACGATTTGCGCGCTGTCTCGGAGAGAGGCTCGGCGAAATAGAATTGTCTGTGAAGATGCGGACTACATACACCCGGACAGAAAGACCCTATGAAGCTTTACTGTAGTTTGATATTGTGCTCGGGCTCTGAATGCGCAGAATAGGTGGGAGACGTTGAAATAGTGCTTGTGGGTACTATTGAGTCATCGGTGAGATACCACTCTTTTAGAGCTAGGGTTCTAACGCTTACCCGTTATCCGGGAAGCGGACAGTATCTGATGGGCAGTTTGACTGGGGCGGTCGCCTCCTAAAAGGTAACGGAGGCGCACAAAGGTTCCCTCAGGCTGGTTGGAAATCAGTCGTTGAGTGCAAAAGCAGAAGGGAGCTTGACTGTGAGACCTACAAGTCGAACAGGGACGAAAGTCGGTTTTAGTGATCCGACGGTTCTGCGTGGAAGGGCCGTCGCTCAACGGATAAAAGTTACTCTAGGGATAACAGGCTGATCTCCCCCAAGAGTTCACATCGACGGGGAGGTTTGGCACCTCGATGTCGGCTCATCGCAACCTGGGGCTGAAGTCGGTCCCAAGGGTTGGGCTGTTCGCCCATTAAAGCGGTACGCGAGCTGGGTTCAGAACGTCGTGAGACAGTTCGGTCCATATCCGGTGTATGCGCAGGAATATTGAGAGGATTTCTCCCTAGTACGAGAGGACCGGGAGGAACGCACCTCTGGTGTGCCAGTTATCGTGCCAACGGTAAACGCTGGGTAGCCATGTGCGGAGTGGATAACCGCTGAAAGCATCTAAGTGGGAAGCCCACCTCAAGATGAGTATTGCCATGGCTTAAGCCAGTAAGGTCACGGGAAGAACACCCGTTGATAGGCTCTACGTGGAAGCTTGGTAACAAGTGCAGCGGAGGAGTACTAATAGACCGAGGGCTTGACCAAATAAACTTAATTTATTGTTTTTAATTTATATAATTTTCTATGCAGTTCTCAAGGTTCACACTATCCTGGTGTTCATGGCGATGTGGAACCACTCCGATCCATCTCGAACTCGGTTGTGAAACGCATCAGCGGCGAAAATATTTAGGGGGTAGCCCCTTGAGAAAATAGCTCGATGCCAGGTAAAAATATTTAAAAGGGTTTACTATTCTTTAGTAAACCCTTTTTTATTTTTGGCATCTAGGACACCAATGTGTACTTCTTCCAGTAATTTTTTGTCTTTCAATTAAATTTCCACATTTACGACATTCTTTTCCAGTTCTCCTATAGACATTTGTCTGTAAACCAAAATTCCCATTTTCTCCTTCCAAGTCCCTAAAATCACTAAATGTAGTACCTCCAGAACCTATACTTTTTTTTAATACAGTTACAATTGATTCTTTGAGCTTGATTAACTCATTCTTTTTTATTGTTCGAGCTTCCCTAAAAGGAGAGATGCCAGCAGAGTATAAACTTTCATCAGCATAAATATTACCTATACCTGCCACTATTGTTTGATCTAATAAAATAGCTTTTATAGATTTTGTTCTTTTTGAAATAACTTTCTTAAGGTAATTTGCATCAAAGTCTTTAGAAAATGGTTCTGGTCCTAATGAACCTATTCCTTTTATTATTTTGTTAAGCGATAAGTCTTTATTAATCCACCACATTTGGCCAAAACTTCTTACATCAATGTACCTAAGCTCATCGTTATTTTTATCGAAAAATCTTATTCTTGTATGTTTACAAGGATGACTTGAGTTTTCAATAAATTTAAAATATCCAGTCATTCTTAGATGAACTACAAGAAATCCGTTATTTTTTGAATTTTCTAGAAGAAATTGGGCATTCTCATTTTGAACTTCTTTTAATTGAGCTATTAAATATTTTCCTCTTCTATCCCATTTATAAATAAGTGAGTTCAGAAGTCCTTTAATGAATTCTTCTTTGTTTGTTGGGAATGCAATAGTTGAATCTCTACAGACTTCTACTTTTTTAATAATAAAGTTATTAAGTTTTTGCTCTAAACCTCTGCGAACTGTCTCTACTTCTGGTAATTCAGGCAATTATTTAAGCTTTCTCTAATTCACTTTCAGCGAAATTATTTGTATTTGCACCGCCATCAGTTCCGCTTATCCCTGCATAATTTACTTTATCGAATCTGACTACACAGTTATATTTAATGCCTGAGGTATCAACTGAAGCAACTTTACCGATTTCATTATACCAATATGATTCTGGTCTTTTTACTCTTACGAGATCTCCTCTTGAAATAGCCATTACTATTAATTTAACTTTTTGTAGAATAACTCATCATTAATATTCTTAGACAAATTATTCACACATATTAATTAAAAGTTTTAACAAAAATCATTTATTAAATTATTTTCGAATTCTTCTTTAACAGGCTTACTTCCCATCCATTTCCTGCCAGGTATTCTTATATCTAATTCATTTTTATCACAATTGATTGAAATAATCAGTTTTTTATTTTCTTGATTTAGAACGTTTAAAACTTTTCTACCTTTAATATCTTTATATGATTTACTTATGATAATTATAGGACCATAAATTTTTTTATCTAACTCAATTAAGTCATTATTTTTTTTATTTTCAGTTGTTTCATATTTTTCTGAATTAATTGTGTTCTTTTTTCTTATTGTGAGCTTTTGACCAACTTTTATTGAATCAGGATTATTGATATTGTTAATCTCTATCAGTTCTTTTACTTTTAAATTATATTTGTTAGATATGTCAGTAAGATTTTCACCACTTTGAACAATATGATAATTATTAATTAAATCTGATTGTTTTGTGAGATTTTCAGTAGATTCGGAGATAATAAGGTTTTGGCCAACAAAGATATAGTTTTCATCTTTTAAGTTATTCAATTTAATAATTAAATCTTTATTAATTGAATAGAATTTTGAAATACTTGATATTGTATCTCCACTTTTTACAATATGAATTTTTTTTATTTTATTTTTTTCTTCAGTAATAGATCCTTTTCTAGCAATATTCTCAATTTTATTTTTTGCTGAAAATATTTTTTCTTCTGATTTTATCAATGATTGATTAAAAAAATTAATAAATATGGCAATTACTAAAAATGCAAATTTCATAAAGCTCACTATTTATTTAAAGATAATCTTTAAATTTAAAACCGCTAGGTTTTTGAAAACAATTTAAGTAATTTAAACCTGAAAAATAAACTTTAAAAATTTCTTTACTCTTTCATAGGGGGGATACCGCAGATTTGAATCAAATAAAAAACCTTTAAAAGTAATAGATTTTTGATTTGAAAAATTTCTAAAACCTTCTTCTCCATGAAATTTGCCAATACCACTTTGCCCAACGCCTCCAAACGGTAAATTTGGAATAAGGACTGGTAACATCACATCATTTATACAAATTGTTCCAGAGCTGGTTACTTTTGAAATATGATTATGGATTTTTTTATTGCCTCCAAATAAGTAGATTGCTAAGGGTTTTGATGTTTGACTAATCTGTTTTAAAGCTGACTCCTTATCATTAATTCCAATTACTGGAAGTAGTGAACTGAATAATTCTTTCTTCAAAATATCTGTTTCATTTAATTTAGTTCTCAAAATTGTAGGAGATATTTTGAACTTTTTTTTACTAAAAGTCCCCCCAAATAAAATTCTTTTTTCTTTTTTGTATTGTTTGAGAATTTCTACAGTTGATTTAAATTGTTTTTTCTCCAATTTTGATAGGTTTTCAGAAATAATTGGATTATCTCCGTAAAAACTTACTATGTATTTCTTTAATTTTTCTGTAAAAATATTTTCAATTTCTTTATCTACAAAGATATGATTAGGAGCCATGCAGGATTGACCAGAATTAAAAAATTTACCCCAAACAATTCTTTTTGCAGCCACTTCTAAATTTGCATTCTTGAAAACAATTACAGGATTTGTTCCGCTTAACTCAAGAGTTAATGGAGTTAAGTTTTTTGAAGCTAATTTCATTATAGATTTTCCAGTTTCAGTACTTCCTGTAAAAAAAATGTGGTCAAAATTTTGTTCAATTAATTTTATGGATTGTTTATTATCACCCTCTACTGTCATTAGGACATCTTTACGGAAATATTTGGAAGTAAGCTTTTTAATTAGTTTTGAGGTCGCAGGACATTTTTCTGATGGTTTTATAACTGCAGTATTTCCTGCTGAGAAAATATTTACCAATGGCTTTAAAATATAAAGTAATGGATAATTATAAGGACCAAGAATTAAGACACACCCAAGAGGTTCATAAATAACTTTGGAGGATGATGGAAATAGATAAAAAGGGGTATCAATCTTTTTTGGTCGCATCCAAGAATTGAGTTTCTTTTTTATAAGTGAAATTTCTTCTTTCACTAAAAGGATTTCTGAAAGCCCTTCAATTTCAGATTTGCCGAGATCAACAAAAAGTGATTTAATTATCTCTTTTTTATTTTCATCCAAAAGGTTAGAAACTATATTGATATGATGGATCCGCCATTTTATATCTTCAGTTTTACCAGTGAGAACTGTATTTTTTAATTTATAGATGTCTTCTAAATGAAATTTATCAGAAATTTTCATTTTTTACCTTTGAATAGTATTAAATATATCAGAGGATAAATTGTAAATAACTAAGGTTTTTAGGCAATTAAATCAAAGCTAATGATTTATGAGAAATAAACAAATTTATTAATATTGCCTTTAATAATTCAAATTTTTCTTGGTTAGTATATTTCTATGAGGGAAAATTTTTCAATTAGATTGATTTCGATAAATGAAATACCTGAAGTCACAAACTGGGCAAGGTTAGAAGGATTTTCTCCTGGAATGGATGATTTATCAATTTATAGAAATACAGATAAACAAGGGGTATGGGTAGCTTGCCTAGACGATAATCCGATAGGCTCTATTGCGTGTATAAAATATAATTCCTTGTATGGTTTTATAGGTTTATTTATCGTTAAAAAAGAATTCCGAAATAATGGATATGGAGTGAGATTATGGAAACATGCCCTCGAATATTTGAAAAATGTTGATTGTATTGGTCTTGAGGCGGCCCCAGATAGATTAAATGATTACGCAAAGTGGGGGTTTAGAAAATCTTCCATTACAAATCGATGGAAATTAAATGGTTCTCAAGATTTGCCATTGAGAAATTTCTATAAAGATCAATTTCATTCTTTTAAAGTTGTCCCGGGTAATAAAATTTCTTCTGAAGCAGTCTTAATTTATGATGATCAAAGAGAACCTAGTCCCAGACCACATTTTCTAAATGACTGGTTGAAAAATTCTCATGGTAATGTCAGTGCAATTGTTGATAATAATGGGATGTGTCATGGATTTGGCAGGATAAGACCTTGTGTATTGGAGGATAATGAGCAAGGCTGGAGAATTGGCCCTCTTTTAGCGGATACTCCACCACTTGCTGAATCCCTAATAAGGAAGTTAGTTGGTGATTTAGATGCTCAAATCTTATTGGATTGCTCTAATCTGAACCCTTATGCAAATTATCTTTTATCAAGTTTGGGATTTGAGGAAATATCAAAAACTTACAGAATGTATAAAGGCATTCAACCTCCCTGCCCTATGAATCAAGTATACGGACTTGCTTGCTTGGAACTGGGGTGATTTCCTTTAAAGCGTTCATTTCTCCTTTTGTTTCTGTAATACTGGAAGAAGTTTGTTCGATTAAGATTAACTTCCAGAAGGTTTCAAAATTTTTTCTACAATATCGGCGTTGATTATAGTGATCTCTCCATTGTCAATATTGGCAACTTGAAACAAGGTCCATGAATTTGGATTTCTAGCTCCTCCAATACAGTCGATGACTTGACCGACCCAATAATTTTCATCCTTTTCCTTAGTATCTTCGCAATTTTCTTTTTTAATTGCGACATAATCACCAGGCCTAACGAAAAGAAAATCAGGAGTTGCTGAGCTCACAATGAATAACTAATAGTATATACGTACTATAGTAAGTTATTAGTTTTGTTGCTGAACTTTGAATTATTTAGCAAACTAGGGGTAATTGAAAAATAAAATGGAATCAACTGAAATTGCTATATTTTCAACATTATTGGGGTTAATTCTAGCTTTAACTGACGCTTATATAGAAAGAAATATTCCTGGATAAGATTTCCAATTCATTTCTTAAATTAAATAAGATTTAAGCTGGTCTAATATGTCGGCACGGTTGGAAACTAATTTTGTAAAAACTAAATATATCAAACCTCCCATTGCAAGCCTTCCGTTAATTTTTTCTAACTGCTTTAATTTTCTCAAAAATTAATCATACGATTAAATAAAATTTAAAGGGTATAGAAAATAAAAAAGTATTGGTTACTTCAAAATTAAAAAAAAATTTAAAGAAATATTATTTCAAACACGAATTAAATTTAAAGCCAAGCTTCTTTCATCTCAAGATAAAGTCTCTCGCTCTCAGCAGAATTAATTTTGCTGTCTGAATAGGATTGTTGCTGTTGCTGTTGTTGCTGCTGGGTTGAGTTAGTATTAGGATTTTCGACTTCGCTCATTAGAGGAACTTGATATTTGTGTTTATTCTCTCATATTTAGAGCTTTTTTTGTCAACTTAAATTCTTAAATTTTATTTAAATTTTCTACATTTTTTTCTGTTTTGAGTGAATTTATTTCGCTACAGTAGTTTTGGTATATAGGAATTTAACTTCCCAATATACAATTCCTAGGAATATAGCACTTGCAATAATAATTTCAGAAATGGCTAACATTTTATTTCTCAATACTATTTTAATTTTGGTATCAATTTACACAGAATGCAATAGGTACTAATTACATTTTAGATTTTAAAAAATCTTATTTAATAAAATAACGCGTCGAAATAATATAAAATTTTAAGTTAGATACATATTATTTCCGTGGGAAATTTCATAAATTCAACAACTCTTATACCCTTAATACCTTTAGTAACCTCTTTATTGATTCTTATTTTATTGGCAAGTTTTAACAGAACACTTAACAGGTTAACAAAACCAGTTACTGCACTGGTTGCATTATCTTTATTAAGTTCTGCTTTTATAAGCTCATTTGACTATTTTAATAAAATAGAAGAAGAATTAGTTTTATCCGAAATTCTCAAATTTTTTGAAGAAAAAAATTTAGTTATACATCTCAATTTAGTAAGTGAAAAAATTATAATTTTTTTCTCACTACTAATGATATTAATTATTGGAATATCTTTTTATAAATTGCCTAGAAAAAAAGGTTATGTCTCATTAATGATTAGCCTAGGATTAATTTCTTCTTCGGTGATGCTCTCAATATTGCTAATAGATTTCTCAGCACTAATCTAAACTGTTTTAAGCATTGACAAAGCTTCGTTAAGTTCTTGGACATGATTTAATTCGTCTTGAGCAATTTCTTTTATTTTTTGATCATTTGGATTATCTATTAAATATTTGGAATAAGTTTCAAATGCATGTTCTTCGATTTTTATGTTGACATCATAAGCATTAGCTGGGGAGAGGAAATAATAAAAAACCATGATCCAGTAATAGACAAGTACAAGGTGTCTCGCAAAAAATCTATCAATCCAGAACCTATCCCCTCCTCTTTTTTCCATTTCTTTAAGATGCTCAGTTTCGTTAATAGCTTGATAAAAATGTTCTTTCATTAAAATCATTGTTTTTTCATTTTTAATTCCTAAGGATTCTTTAAAATGAAGAACTGAAAGAAATGCAAAATAAGGTGATCTAGCTATAACTTCTAAAACCCAAAATCTTTGTAAAGATCTACCAGAGTATATGAAGTCTAAGAAGTTAACTGTACTATTCAAAATCAAAGAATTTAATTTCTTCATAAATTTAGTATTTCTTTAAGTATAATTACTCATTTTATCGAGGTCGATAATTTATTGAAGTAATTAACCAAAAATTAATATTTATAGTCTAAAAATTGTTACTTCCATTGAAAAATTTTTTTTTCATGCATTAATTGGATAGATAAAAATTTTATATGACAACTACTGAAAAAATTGCAAATGCCAAAAAAAGGATTGATGAATTAGAAAGACTTATAAAATATTGGAATGATTCAGACCATGATGAGGCAAAAATAGTAAATTTTTCAAGGAACATTGAAAATAAAGTTGCTTAGATTGTGATGATTAAGGCTGATTAAGTTTATCTACTTAAAGTGATTTAATATCTTTGAGGTTTCGAATATTGTTTAATTTATAAATAGAGCAATTAAACCTATTTTCAAAAACGGTAAGGAAGAAATAATCTAAAAGAAAAATAAGTATGAAAACCTTTTCAAAAAAATATTTAGTGCCGATTAAATTTATACCATGGGTTTTTTGGGTATTTATATCTTTTATGAGTATATATTTGTGTAAGATAGCCTGGGTAAATTGAATAATTAATTGATCTAGCTTCTCCTTAGCCAACCAGGAGCACCGCCAAACCAATCCGATATATCATCTTCATTTGGGTTGAAATGATTTTCTTTATCTAGTCCATCTATCCCAAATGATTGTAAGAGGTTGTCTATCCCCCCATCATTTTTTGTACCATTCCTTCTAAAGCTGTTAGCTTTTTTCAGCCAAAGAGAAATTGTCGAATTATGGTGTGCAAATTTCTCAACAAATATCCTTTCTTCTAATGTAATTGATTTATCTTGAGCAATTCTTTTAATTATTCCTTGGATTTTTAGTCTTTTTGCATTACTAAGAAGCATTTTTGATCAAATCATTATTCTTTTTATAGGAAGGATTACTTAATATATCTTGTCAATGTTAATTTCAACAAATTGACTGTTTTAAGAGGTTTTTAAGCAAGAAAAGTTTTAAGACACTAAAAAAAGGGATCAATAAGTTACATATGATACTTATATTCATTTATCAAACTTATAATTCCTACAAATTAGATAAAAAAATCAATACATTCTTAAAGACACAATAAAATTAAGAAAAAGTCGACGTAATTGTTGCACAATAGTAAATTTGTACTATTATTAGTACAGATGTATTATTAAGACATGAAAGTGATTTCCTCTTCTCCTTACGCCCCTTTTAATTCAAAAGAGTGGAATTTTCTAATTAGCAAAAATGTAAAGTTTGAAAATACTCCAATAAAGATTCAAAAAAAATTTTATAGAACTTTTACTCTAAAAAAGATTGAAAAAGATAAACTTTTGCATGAGAAGGTTGAATTGCACCAACAAATGCAACTTGTATTCGGATAGAAAAATATCAACTAACAATCTTTTTATTGAATATTATTTTACGAGATCCAATTTTTTGTTAGATTAGTAGAAATACAAGAAGGATTTAATTTGGCTGTAGATCGAGAACTTTTAAAAGAAGTTACCCAAGAACTTTGGAATACCGTAAAAAAACTAAGACCTGAAATAGATCGTCAAACTCGACTTCAATTAGTTTTAAAGGCCTTATTAACTATTGGAGATTTACCAGATCAAATGCAAGCTGCCATGGTAGTGGGTGTATGTGGAGAAATGGATAAAAATGATGTTGGTAATGTTGAAACTAATTCACAAACTAAAGATTCAAGCGGAGTTGATACTTCTACAGGCAGAAAAGTAGTTAGAAGAAGTTCAGCTAAATAAACCTAAAACGATCATCCTTTAATTTTCTTTGATTCGTTTTTATTAAGTCTATTGAATAGGTAATATGAAATTACAAGTAAGAGAGGAACGAATATTGAATGTAAAGTCATCATTAATTCTGTTTGGCCCATTCCTATAAGATTTGACTCGTTTGGAAGTTGTTCTGACCAAGTGCCAACTAAATGCCAGGCTTGAGGAACTGATAAGAAAAACATATAAGAGCTATAAGTTAAGTTTATGTTCAGATAAAGATTATCATCATTGAACGTTTTTGCTTTCTTTATTCTTATTTCTTAACTAAGTATTTGTAGAGTTATAAAAAAGAACTTGATTCATAAATTTATTTTCTTAAGAAGTGTTTTAAATTCTTTTTTACCAATAATTTTTTCAGCTGCGTAAGCACCACTTGCTGAAACAGCAGGAATTCCAATACCTGGAAATGTACTTGCACCGCAAGTAAATAAATTTTTCACTGGAGTTTTGCAGCCTGGGAAAAGACCTTTAGCTGCAGATAATGCAGGGCCGTAACTACCGCAATAGGTATTGGTGAATTGTTTATGAGTGATTGGGGTTCCTAGCATCTTTAAATCAATCCTTTCATCTATATCAGGGATGAATTTTCGCATTGCATTAAGGAATATTGAACATCTTTCTTCTTTTAAATTTCTATATTCTAATTCCTTTGGATTTAGGTTTTCCCAAATTTCCCAAGGTTCATTCGCGGGAGTATATCCATGAAGAACATGTTTTCCTTTAGGGGCCATATTTTTATCTAAAACAGATGGAATTGAAAATACAGCAATATTTCTTTCTGCGGTTATACCTTTTCCCCACTCGTCAACATGTATCGCATGTATTGGCAAATTTTCAAGACCATCAGCATCAAAACCTAGATGTATATGAAGGAAAGAATCACATTTATTAGGGTTCAAAACTTTTGTATTCCATTTTTTTGAAATTTCATTTGGAATTAACTTCTTTAAATTCCAAACATCAGTATTCGTGACAACAGATTCACAACTATAACTAGAACCATTATTAAGAGTTATACCTGTGGCTAAATTTTTATTGAAGTTAATTGTATTTACTCTCGAAGAGAGAATTAATTCTCCTCCATTTTTTTTAAATCCATTAATTAAGGCTTTTACGATAGATTCACTACCTCCTTTGGGGTATTCAAGGTATGAATTTGGTTCAAACCATTCGTTAAATAAAGTAGCCATCGCAGCTGTATTTGTATCATGCATTGACATACCACTTATCAAAAAGCTCAATAAATCAACCCAATTTCTGAGAAAAGGATCCTCTAGATGATTATTTACTAAATTCCCAAAGCCTTTATTGATTTTTGGTATTTGCTTGATATTAGGTAAAATTTTTGAGGTTAAATTTATGAGATCTAAGAAATTTATTGATTCGGGAGAAAATGAGAGTAAAGGTATTTCATTTATTATTTGGCTGAGAGGTTTTATTCCGGAAATAAATGATTCCCATTCTTTAACAGATTTCTCACCTCTTAAAGTTTTAATTGTTTGTTTAAAAGGTTCTTCCCCGACATCAAGATTAAAATTGCCTTCAGGGACAATTACTTGCCAACCTTTGTATTGAAATAGTTCAACTTCTTCATCAAGTAATTTAAGAATTTGCCCTAGGGGATTAGTTGTCGGCCATTTACCAATTCCACTCCACAATGAGGGACCTGATTCGAAAGTGTAACCTTTTCTTTTAAAACTGTGAGCAACACCTCCCGGTTGGGTGTGTGCTTCACATATAAGAACTGTTTTGCCAGATAAGGCTAAAATTGAACCACAACATAATCCTCCTATGCCACTCCCAACAATTACGACATCATACTTCTCCATTAAATATTTACTTAACTCTTCTCGTAAAACTAATGAGTTTTAGATAAATGTGTTAGTTGAAGTTGTAATACTTAGTAACACAGCAAGGAAAAATATGTAAGGAACTACTTTTAGAGGTATGTATCCTTGGCTTTTAGAAATAGAATCCATTAATTTAGTTACTTTGTGTAAACATCTTAACGAGATCTTGTTCCTTATGTGTGCCAAAAAATTATTTTTTTGGAAATATATTGAAACAAAGAAATCTTTTTGGAGAGATTTTTTAACTAAGAACATTTTTTATGAAGTTATCTTAGTATTTTATTCTTAGGTTAAAATCTAATATGCAACACTTTCCTGATATTAATGAGATAAAAATATTAGAAAAAAATTCCCAAAAAAATGGTAGCGGAATTTTATATAAGGAATTGTTAGGAATATGGAAGTTTAAGTATGTATGGGGAAAGGAGTCAGATGAAATCAAAAATATACCTAGTTCGATTCTCCAAGTATTGTCGGCAAGACTCGAATTGAAAAGTAAAAATAAAGAGGATCAAATAAATTATGAAATAAAAAATTCAATTAATTTCGGATTATTAAATATTACTTTTATAGGTAGCGCAGAATTAAAAGGGATTAGACCTTTATTGGCTTTCTATTTCGAAGAATTGAAAATTAGTATTAGTGGTTTTCCTATATTTAATAAGGAATTAAAAAAACCAGAAGATAAAAAAATGCCTTTTTTCTCACTTGTAGGAATTAGCACTAAAGATAATTGGTTATGTGCTCGAGGCAGGGGCGGAGGGCTTGCAATATGGGTTAAGTCTTAATCTAGTGGTATTCACCTGGATGATCTACCTTTCTTACGGTAACTTTATCAACTTTTTGTCCATTAAATCTTAAGAGATCATCTCCTGAAAAGTCATAACCTAAGCGTTGACCTATGAGGGCAACATCATCTGCTGTAGAGGATGTTGTAACCTGCTTTTTTAATTCTTCATCAGATTGCATCTTAATTAAAAATTTTCTTATTTCAGAAAAACTCATTACTAGAATTTGATTGATTGATGTTAAAGAAATTTATAAAATCTTTTTCTCAGCAAGAACAAGATAAATAGATAATCATTATACTATTTTTATGACATACTTATTCCTCTATATAGTTGGCGTAATTTTAATATGGTGGACATATCGTGTCGGTTGGCTTGTGGCGCTCAAAACAGTAGTTAAAGTATTAATCCCCTCAGCGCTTATTATTTTATTTAACATAAAAGCCGGAAGATTACTTTTTAAAAGTCCTGTAGTTGGTTTATTAAGCGCTTTGCCTACTTCTATTTTTATTTTTAGAGGTTCATTGCCTTTAGTTAGTTATATAAATAACTGGATTGAAAATAAAATAAATAAGTATGATGATTCGGAAGTTATAGATACTGATTCTGTGCCTTTAGATGATTAATTTAATCAAATCCAAGAAATAATTCTTTGTGTACAACAAGAACATCAAATAAAGTGTTCCCATGAATAGGACTTAATGGAATTTTGTCTATATTCAATGCTTCTGCGCAAATTAAATGAGCATCCCATTTTGTATCGTGATCACTTATTTCAATTGACCACTCAATTACTTTTTTGAAATGATCTGGCATCTCCGAACCAATTTTTCTGCAAATTTGACATAGAACTGACAAAAGAGGAGGTTTTGATGGCCTTTTTAAATCTTTAATAAGACTAGGTTGAGTAAATACACTTGTATAACGGATGTAGTCTATCAATTCATATTCTTCTTTAGTAAGAGCAGCATTATCTAATGCTCTTTCAAATTCGTCTATGGGGGTTATGGGCCTATCCAAGATATTAGTTGTTGTTGTTTTCTTTATTTGAAAAATTCTTGTTTTCTGAATCTATTTTTTCTGGATTAATTTTATTGGTTTGATTGCTTTCTATAGATTTAGGAGATTCATCTTTATCTTCTTCGTTCATAACTTGATCGATTTCATTTTGAAATTCATTCGACGCTTTTTTAAGACTTTTCAAAGTTTTACCAAGCTGTTTTCCTAATTCTGGAAGCTTTTTTGGACCAAAAATTAAAAGAGCTAAGATAAGTATTACAGTAACTTCAGGCAAACCTACACCAAAAATATTCATAGCTGATAACTATTTAACTAATTAGGAAATCTAATATTAAATATAGTCAAATCATGTGAAAATTTCATTCTCAGAAGAGCTTTATTAATATTAAAAAATTTTGAAAAATATTATTGTTATTAATACTCCTTTAAAGAAAACTAACCAAAGTAATTGATAATCACTCAATTTGAATTTTTTTT
>QCIH01000001.1 GCA_003216795.1 Prochlorococcus sp. AG-402-K16 | reverse complement strand
TGATGAAAGTTAATAGTAATCATTTAGCTTTAACGTTTTTTATTACGCTATTAATTTTTATTCTCAATAGTTTGAGGAATATAAAAATAAATAATGGTAAAGATCTTGTTCTAGATGAAAATATAGAAAAAGTTAATTATTACAGAAATGATAATGATACTTGTAAACGGAGATTCACTTTTGAAGAAATTAGTGAAATTGCAAAATTTAGCGTTGTGGAAGTAAACACTATGAAGGGAAGTGGATCAGCTTTCGTAATTGGGAAATATAAAAATAATACATATTTAATTACTAATAGTCATGTAGTAAGTAACCTTAAAAAGGTATTGCTTAATTGGACTGATGGAACTCAAGACGTAGCTGAAGTTGTTTATAACGCAAGAAATATAAATATATTTAATGATTTAGCTTTATTAAAGCTACCTTTTATAAAAGGTAATGTGCTCAAAATAAATTTAGAAAATACAGCAGTTGGAAGAGAAGTTGTAGCTATTGGTTCTCCTAGAGGATTAGGTTTTTCAATTACAAGGGGAATAATTAGCGCTATTAGAAATGATGGGAAACTTATTCAAACTGATGCTGCAATAAATCAAGGCAATTCGGGTGGACCTCTTTTAGATAAAAGTGGATGTGTAATAGGTATTAATTCTTTTGTCTTTAAAGAAACAGAAGGATTAAATTTTGCGATTTCGTCATTGCTTGCCGAAGAATTCTTAAATGAATATCTAAATAAACCAAAATTAAGGAAAATTCCATCTCATTATTCTAGAGATTTTCAAGGAGAAGGAAATAAAGTAAATAATTTAAGTAATTTAAATTCAAATCTCAAGGATAAAATACAAAACAACCAAGATTTTTATGAACAAAATGAAGAATTAGAAAATTGCAAGTCAGATATCAAAGTCCCCAATATTTTTAATAATTACCTAAAAATGCTTGATGAATTAACAAAAATTTCTAGTCAAATTTCGAATAATGATGAGGCCTTAAGAAATTTAGAAATTTCATGTGCACTACTTAAAAGTAAGTGGAAAACTTATGATTCGAGAATTTTTTTTGCAAGAGCTTTAGCCTTTGATTTTTTAGGAAACAAAAATGCAGCTATTAATGCTTTAAACAAAATTATAGTGAATTCAAAATCTGAGAAAGATAAAAGAAGAGCTTTTTTGAAAAGAGGTGAGATTTTTTTTAAATTAGAAAAGTTAAATAATGCTTGCAATGATTGGGAAAAAGCTAAGAACTTAGGAGCATTGGAAGCACAATACAAAACTATTAACTTTTGTGAGACTTAGGAAAGTAGGTAACCTTTTTTACATATATCCTAGATTTGATTTACTTCTTTAAAAAAAAGGCTTATTTTAGTCTTAGTCGGGATAATATTTGGCTTCAATTTGGAATAAAACAGAAGAAATTGAAAATTCAGTCAAAAGTGAGAATTTTGGCTGGGATATTTCCTATGCAAATAATTCAAATACCCTAGCAGTCAGTTCTCCTTACAGTAATGATGATATTTCAGGTTTAATTAATTCAGGAAATGTAAAAGTATACAATCTTGCTGATCCAAATAATGTTCAATTAGGAGAGACTATTTCAGGGTTATCTTTCAATGAGAATTTTGGTTATTCGATTGATTTATCAGAGAATGGAGAAGTACTAGCAGTTGGATCACCTGGAGATGAAAATAGTAATGGTTTTGTAAGTATTTACGGATTTCAGAATAATAGCTGGCAACCATTAGGAAATCAAATAACTGGGAGTGAAAATAACGATTCATTTGGTTGGTCAATTAATCTTTCTAATGATGGATTACGTATTGCGGTTGGTGATCCACATTATGATTTGTTGAACGGAGAGAAAGATGCAGGATCAGTAAATGTTTTTGGCTTTAGTGACTCTTCAGGCGAATGGGAAGAAATTAGTGACCCATTTTATGGAAATATATCAAATGAAAATCTTGGATATTCAGTAGATTTAAATAATGATTTAATTGCGATTGGTTCTCCAGAAAAGGGATCAGTTGATAAAAAAGGTTTCGTTTCTTCTTACTATTTAAATAATAATCAATGGACAAAGTTAGGAAATAACATTGTTGGAGAAGAAAATACTGATGAATCTGGAACTGTAATAAGCATAGCCTCCCCAAATAATGAATTAGATGGCTCTCTTATCGCAATTGGTGCGATGAAAAATGATGGCAATAGTTTAATCAATTCTGGCCACGTAAGAGTTTATGAATATGATTCATTAAATGATAATTGGATCAAGAAAGGTAACGATATAGATGGAAGCAAGATTGGAGATTTAAGTTCTTATTCATTAGATTTATCAAACAATGGGGAATATTTAGGCGTTGGTTCAATTAAACATGATTTTTCAAATAATATAGATTCAGGTCAAGTCAGAGTTTTTAATTTTGATCAGAATGCAAATTTATGGAGACAATCGGGTTTTGATTTGGGAGGTTCAGAAGTAAATGAGAACTTTGGATCATCACTAAGTTTTTCCGAAGATGGAAATACTCTTGCGGTAAGTTCTTTAAATGGAGGTATAAATGATGCTGGAAATGTTCAAATCTATAATTTAGGAGAAACCACCTATCCTGTTAATGAGAAAGAAATAGATAATGATGTGGCTATTTTGAGATATAGCTATAAACTTCTTGATTCTGAAACCGGTGAACAAGTTAATGGCGTCAACTTGTGGACTTTGGATGACTCTGGAGAACAAACAGTATTTGATGAGATCTACAGTCAAAAGAAATATGATTTATTAATCGAAGCAAAAACAACAAATTACGATACTTTATGGAATCTAGAATCTTTTGATTTAACAGTTAATTTAGCTGATGGTGTTTTTAAAGATTTTAATAATTCAAATATTGAGTTTGGAGATAATGTAAATTTTGCAAAATCATACTCACATCTAGATAGCCAGGTTTTTAATGGCATGTATGGCGACAAACTAAAAGAGGGATTTAGAGTCTCTGGTTCTATTGGAAGTGAATTATCTGCTACCGAAAGAATTAATACTAATTATGTCGAGCTTTTTAGAATTAAAAACTTATCTTTTGATCAAAATGTGGAGAGAGGTACTGAAAATGGTGAAACTCTTGATTTGAATTTTATTTCCAATGACTTTGATACTGTTCTATCTAATTATCAAGATACTGACAATAATGGAGACTTAGACAATGCATATATAGGTTCTTTAAATGAATTAGGTTTTGACGAATCTAATCTTTCTATTGAAATAGATAGAACTAATGAGATATATACCTATCAAACTTTTGCTAATTTGGTTGAACATGGCACAACTCTCTGGACTCAAAGAGTTGTTGGTTCTAATGCAAAGACTTTTTTAATAAGAAATGGATCAACTGTTAGCGGAAGGTCTTGGTGGTCTAATATTGGAAACTTTGAAACTGAGTTAGATTCAATAATTGCTGAGAACTTAGATTCAGCTAATCAACTTACCCTAATTAATTATGGACAGAGGTTAAATTTATCAGAATCAGGAGAAAATACAGTAGCAGGATATAGTGTAACTTCAGTATCCAATGATGGGAAAGCAAGTTCTTGGGATGACACTACATCCGAATCATTTTCGATTGAATTAGATGTAAAAGTTAATGGGCAGGTTGGAGAATCTATAGCTGCTGAAAGTTTTTACTCAATCGATGGAGATGATTTTAAAAATAATGAAGCTATAGAAAATAACGGTAATCTTCTTTCGAGAAACATAATCACCTACCAAGGAGATTTAAATTATGATGGTAGGGTTTCTCTATCTGATTTGGCATATTTAAATGCAGGTAAATTATATGCCGATCAAAATTCTTTTATTGCATCAAAAGACGTAGATGCAAATTTTGATGGAGAAATATCGATTAGTGATATTGCTGTCTTAGAGCAGGATTTTATGAAATCAATTCATAATTCTGTTGACCATGATGTTTCCTGGAATGAAACAAAGTGGCAAGTTCCAGAAAATATTCAAGAAGAAACTACAGGCCTTCGGGTTGGTTCTATCACAGAATTAGACACCATAATAAATTTTGATAACTCTGCATATTTAGAACATCAAGATTTATTAGATAGTGGATTGTTGCCTCCATCCTTTAATGCTTCAAACGACAATTCTCTTTAATTAACACTTGAATTTGGTATAGCATTATACAGAATTTAAGACATACAAAATCAATGTAAAATATTGTCAAGATTTTCATATATTTAAAATGTAAATTACTATACAAAATATTTGCTTATTTGTTTTTTAATGAATTTAGATATCGCAGTCGTAGACTTGGCTTTTAGAATACACTAAATAATTTTTGTTCATGCTAATACAAAAAAAATATCTTAAAAATTAAACCTAAAAAAAAATCTAAAAATTATCTGATTTAAGGTGCTATATTAATCGTATACATATAACAGATAAAATTTTTCATGGCTGCTTTCACCTTTACAAGTAACGCTCTTGAATATAAATATGAGATTTATAACCAAGATGGTCATGGTTCACATACTGATGCTATTTCGGGCATACTTATTGGTGATCATGGTACCACTACCAAATGGGATACTGACCTTGGAGTAGGAGGTGGTGCTGACTATAAAATCAAATATTATGTAAAGGTAAATGATGCTGCAGACAGCTCAATCATTAACCTTGAAACTATAGATGTAACACTTGGTTTTGACAGTGTTTCAGGCGGACAATCACTCTTCAAAGATTTTGCTGGTACCAAATTTACAGCGGGTACTGATTTTACAACTGGTGTTTCATACGATTTCTTATCAGGAGATAAAATAAGATTCACTGGAGCTGTTTTAGACAAGGTAAGTGGAGGCACAGGTGTTGCCAGTTCTGATGCAGGAGCTGATGAATGGACAGAATTATTTACTCTTGAAGATGTAACTATTAATAGTGATGCTGAGATTGAGAACTTATTAGACTCTTCCTTTACTAAAACAGTTAATGTACTTTATGACGCTGAAAACCCCGCGCATGTTGGTTACACTGATATGCTCTATGAAATTCAGGAAGATAATACTATAATTGATCTTGATACTGGACTGCTTGTAACTGAAGAAATATCTGACACACTTACTGCTAAGCAAGGTGAATTAAATCTTTCAGCAATAACAAACATTTATGATACTGTTGTTTCTGATCGGGCTGGTTCAAATACTGCTGATATCCTTTCTCTAGAAGAGGCAGATGTTACAACAGCTGAGGAAACAGATAATGTTTCTGAACTAGCTTTAAATAAAGTTACCTTACACGAAGCAAAATCTCAATTTGAAGATTTTGGTACAAACATCTATACACAAAGACATATTGGTTCCGATGAAACTACTTTCCTAGTTAGATCAGGAAGTACTGTTACTGCTGAAACTTATTGGACTAATGTAGGAACATATTCCGAGATGTTAGATAAGGTAAAACTTGTAGATGTCGCATCATCTCAGATCTCACTAAAATCCGGTTTAGATAATACTTTTGTTAGTACTTATTTAGAAGGTTCATCAAATATGACCCCTAACCTAATTGAAGGTTTTGAAACTCAATTATCAACTGTTGATGGAACTGGCTTTGATACTACTCCAGCTGATAAATTTAAGCTTAAATTTGATGTAACTATCAAAGATACAGTTTCTGCTGGAACTAAACTTTCAGATTTAGACTTCTTCAGGTTAGATGGACAAAATAATGATGACTTAAATGGAACTAATGATATTTCAAAAGTTACTAAAAACGTAGTTACATTTCAAGGCGATCTTAACTTCGATGGAAGAGTTTCCTTAAAGGATTTAGCATTCCTAAATGCCGGTAAACTAGCTTTTGATTCTGCTAGTGATTTTGATGATGTTGATGCAGATTTCGACGGCAATATTGATACAGATGATCTAGCTGTTCTTTCAGCAGAATGGAATTCAACAATACATGGTTCAATTGAAAAAACTGATTTATTATCCACAGCTGATTCAAGAGTTACTACATGGTCCACTATTGATTCTGAAGTTGTTAACGTTAAAGCTGACACAGCTAATTTAACCGCTTTTGCAGGATTAAACGATTCTATTACTTACGCAAATAGCTCTTTTGATCATCAAGACGATGTTGAAACTGCTCATTTGGCTCTAGTTGGCACTATAGGTGGACCTATTGCAATAGCAGACATGGTTTCTGGTTTTTAATTTTTTCTTCTGAAACTAATAAATCTCGTTATTCATTTAGCGAGATTTTTTTTTACCTATGTATGAAGACGATCAAAATGCTATAGATATAAAAAAGTATCATGATTTTAACTTTGATACATTATTACCCGATGTTTCTTTAAAAAAACCTGAATTAATATCAAATTTAAATTTAAATATTTCTGATGCTGAAAAGTCATATTCTATTAGCATCGCTAATAATGATTTATCCTTTAATAACGATGATTTAAATATTGATTTAGATAATTTTTCTTATAAAAATCAATATATTAATATTAATAAAAACTTAGGTCATATAAATTGGGAATCCCAAACTAACTTTGTAGGTTCACATGGAGATGATAGTTTCAATATTTCCAGGAATAACAGTTTTCCTGAAACTATAGGAAATTACTTTATACCTACTAAAGGAAATGATATCTATAAGGGAGATATTAGTAGTATCGATATCTTGGATTACTCAAAATTTGAAGATTTAAATGTTGATAATCTTGGCTATAAAGTTGACCATATTAGTGGCTTACAAATATTTGATAAATTTAATTATGAATCTCTAAATATTGACAACTCACCACTACTGGAAAATGAAATATTTAATGATCCTTTAATTATTAATAAAAAGAATATCTTTACTAGTATCGATATCGATAATATCGACATATTAGAAGATATTGAAATTGTTAGATTTACTCCCAATAACGATACTTTAAATATCAGTCAATTAAATTCAAATAATATTTATGATTTTATATCAGGAGATGATACTGTAATTTTTTCATCTTCAAATTTACCTTCTTCAATTACTAATCTTTTGAGGTTAGACAAATTTATTTGGAATCAAGAGATTTCAAATCAAGATAATTCTATTAATTATAATTCTTATGAATTTGATGTTAATTATGTTGCTGAAGATAATACAAGTTTTCTTTTGGTTGAAAACTATAATCCAAATTTTTTAGGAGAAAAACTATTAGCAAATTTCTTAATTGAAGATTTCAATTCAGATTCATTTGACAATAGTTGGTTAAATTTAAATCTTGTTGATCCCACCCCAGAAATTGTTAATCAAGGCAATCCAGTAGTTGAACAAAAAATTTTAAAGGATGAAAATGATGAAAATTTATATTGGTTGGAGTTAAATATTTATGATTTTAGAAGTCATGGTAAAGGTTTTATAGGGGCAAATCTTGACCTGGCATGGAATAATAATGACATAATTATAGATCAGCAATTATTTACATTTGATAATGTATTTGGTATTAATAAATTCCCTATCTTTCAAGATTTAGGAGACATTTCGATTGCGCAAGATTCAGATGGTTTTTCTTCTTTAACTGGCCTACAAGCAGGGTCCTTACCAGTAGCATCTCAAGGTATAGTACTTGGGGACACTCATTCTGATAATACTTATAGTACTTTTGCAAGAATCCCCTTAAGAAATATTGATATTAATGATTTACCAAAGTTTAATTTAAAATTAAATAGCTTACCTGCTGTAAAAAATATAAAGGCAAACAAGGATGACGTAATCTTTTTGGATATTAATAGTCCCAAAGCTCTTGTTATACAAAGTACTCCTGAACAAAATCATATAGGAACTCATTTTTTAACTGTTTCTTCGCAAGATCAAAATTACATTCAAAGAAACTTAGTTATAAATGTAGAGTCAGTTAATGATTCACCTATACCGTTATCCTTTGAGGGTGAAAATAATAATCCATTAAAGGTAAATATCAAGCAAGGAGATAATTATCTTCAAGATTTATCTTTATTATTTTCTGATGAGGATGATTCAAATCTGATTTACGAAGTTGTTTCAGCGCCTCAGTGGTTATCAATTAGTGATGATAAATTTCTTTCTGGATCACCTAATAATAATGATGTTGGTTACCACAAAGTAGTTGTTTCCGCCTCTGATGGAGTGAATAATCCTGTTTCACAGGAAATTGAGTTTCAAGTAATCAATATAAATGATTCTCCGGAAATAATTAAGCCAATAAATTTCCCAGATATTGAACAGGGAATGACATTCAACTATACACTTACATCAAATTCTTTTTTTGATAAGGATACTTTGGTAGATGAGAATGAATCATTATCTTATGAACTTGTTGTTAAAGGTAGTGATAATGAAATAAGTAAAATATTATCAATAGATAAAGATACTGGAAATATAAGTATTATTACAGACTATTCATCCATAGGAACAAAGAATTTTACTGTTAGGGCTTCTGATAATGAGGGTTTAAGTGTTGAGCAATCATCCTCTCTTAAAGTTTTAAATATAAATGATAGTCCATTTATAACTCAAAATATGCCTAATTTTGGTGATCCTTTAGAATTAGACTTAGGCGATGAAGTATCTTTTGACATTGATAAATGGTTTAATGACTTTGACTTAGGATTTGATCCTGATGAAAAGTTAACTTTTAGAGTTTGGGAAGATGATGGTAGTGGATCTTTAAAGCCAATTACTTTTAATGAAAATTATTGGTTGAGTTATCAACCTGAAGAACATAAATTAACTTTAAAACCTATAGGACAAAATATCGGAGATAATTATATTTTTGTGTCGGCTACAGATAGAAATGGATTAGAAGCTTCAGGTACAGTACCAATAAAGGTTAAGTATAAAAATAATAATCCAACATTAAATTTTAGAGACTCGGAATTATTAAAAAGCAAATTTAAATATAGTGGCGCAGAGCTTATAAATGTGGAGAGTCTTAATAATCAAAATGGATATCTAGATACAGTAACTTTTGATTTAAATGAACAATCTGATTTCAGTATTGATATACCTTTTGATATATTTAATGATCCTGATATTGGGATTGACCCAAATGAACGGCTTGCTTATAAACTTGAAATTGATGGGCAAATAATTAATAGAAATGAACTTTTTGAATTTGATTCGTCTAATCTTATTTTTAATGGAAACACTACAGACTTAGGACTAGATACTTCTGATGGAATTAAATCATATAATGCAAGGCTGCTAGCTAGTGATAATTATGAAAAACAAGTAAGTTTTGATTTGGTTTTTCAATTAAAAAGAACGTTAAACGCCCCTAATATAGTTGTTAATCCAGAAGAACTATCTCTTGATGAGGGTGATTTCTTACCTTTAGCAAATATATTTAATATTCAACATGAGCCTGTTATTGGAGAAAAATTTAAATTATTCATTAGTAATAATCAAGAGAAACTAGACTTAATTAATTTAAATGGAGAAATTAAAACTAAGGAATTTGAAAATAACAACTCTACTGAATGGATTTATAACGGTACTCTTAGTGAATTAAATTTATTTTTAAAGAATCATTCCATTAAGACTAGAAACCCATATTCAAAAGGAACATTTGAAATAAACATAAAAATTGAGAGTTTCCTCGGTGAAACAAATGTTAAAACTGAAAGTGAACTTTTTAAAAAAGATTTTAATATTAATCCTTTACCAAATCTTGCTAGTTGGACTTTTTTTGATGAAAAAATTAAAATTTTAGATTCTTTCTCATTCACAAATTTAGATTCTCTTTTTAATGCTTCTAGTCCTGATTTAGACGAAGAGATTTTTTATTTAATAAATTTTCCTAATGAAAGAGAAGATCTATTTCTAACTAATAATTTATCTCAAATTATTGGTATGCCGACAGCTAATGGAATTTTAATGACATCAGAGGAATGGAAAGATTCAATTATAAGGACAAACCAAAATATTTTTGATGAGTTTCAAATATCTCTAAGTGCCATAAGTAGGGAAACTAATGGCTCAGAATTGCAAACCCCGATCATTTTCCGCAAACTTAAACCAACAGCATTTTTAGATAATCAGGCACTATTTGATTTTCAAATTCCAGAAGGAATTCAGCAGGCTGGAAAGACATCCAAAATGTCGTTATTTTCCAATATTGACCCTGCAGCGAAATCTTTAATGATTTCAATGACACTTCCCAAAGGAGCTTTTATTGAGAATATAAATAATGTAATAAATCCAAGATATGAACAGATTATTGATTTAAATGAAAATAATAATAAATTCCAATTTATCTTTGATAATAGCCTAAACAACTTCTCTGATCAGATCGATTTTTATATAAATACAAATGATTCTTTTAATGGCGAACTTAAAGGTGATTTAGAAATAATTTCCTCTTCAAGGAGTATTGAGGATATAAGTTTTAACAATAATTTTTCTGAAGATATTTCTAGGAAATTTGCTATTTCCAGTAATAAATCTGAATTTAGCTGGAATGTTATTCAAATAGCTAATTTACCAGAATTCGATAATGAATTAAATTTTGATCCTAATTCGGGAAAATTGTCTATAGGTTTAAGAAGAGGTACAAATTCTAATGGTTTTCGCAATCCAAATGAAACGATAACTCTTTCGATTTCAAATATACCTAGTGGATATTCATTAGCAGAAAAAATTAATAATGAATATAGATCTATTGGAGCAAAAGATAAGTTTGGTACAATCGCTTTATTTAATATTCCCAAATTTCAAGAGAATAATCCTGAAGACATAAATCAATTTAGTTTTATTAATAGAAATAATTTATATTTAGTTGCTAACGATAAAAATACTCCTCCTTTAGAAAATAATCATTTATTAGGTCTATCTATCTCCTCACTTATTTCTGGTCAGCTAGGAGGAGATTCTAGATCTAAATTCAATACTGACACAATTTCTTTAACTCAATTTGATGATCCCAGTAATAAACCTTTTTTAACAAAAAACTTGCTGACCATTGATCCTCTTTTAATAGACTTTGATGATGGTAAGTTGGATTTAATATCTATTGATGAAGCTATTGATTTAAAGTTTGAGATGCTTCCAAATTCTGAGGCTCTGTCTACAGGTTGGATCAGATCAAGTGCAAATCTTGGAGGCAAAAATACAGCTTTTCTAGCATTTAATAATGCATCAAATGATTTGAATGGAGATGTTCAGATAAATTCTATAACCGAATTTTTCTCTGAATATTTTCAGTCAGAGAATGGATTAAGAACATATTTAAGTGGGGTGTCAGCGTTAAGAAGTCTAGATACTGATTTTAATTTAGAGATTAATTCTAGTGATGAAAAATGGGATGATATTCTACTTTGGTTTGATGATGGGGATGCTAAGAGTAGTAATGATGAAATCTATAAATTGAGTGAATTTGTTAACAATATCGACTTAAAGTCATATGAAATAATTGAAAATCAGCCTAATTGGAATTCAGGTAATCAGATTATAGGAACAGTTAAAGCATCAAAAAAAGATTCTACAGATAAATATAATATGTTTGATGTTGGATTAAAAGTTAATCCAAGTCAACAAAGCATTATTCAACTTGAAGTTGATAATTTTAAAGAGAATAATGAATACATAAATATCCAGGAAAATGGAAGCTCTATAAAATTCACTCTAAAATCTCCTGAAAGTACTAATTGGATTGAAGAAGGTCTTGATGAGTTGACTTTGGTGAGGTTATCAGGCTTACCTCCTGAAATAAAACCTTCTATAGGTGTAAAAGATTCAAGAGGTGATTGGTTATTTACTTGGTCTGATTTAAGTAAAAATGGCGATGAACTAATTTTGTTCCCGCCTCCTTTCTGGAGCGGGAGTGCAAACCTTAATTTTTTAGTAAGTCAATTACAACCCGATGGTTCACTAATTAACTCATCAATCATCTATTACGGCCTAAAAGTAGAAAGTCAACCTACAAAACCCTTGTTCAGAGTTAAAAATCAAACAATAAATGAGGATCAAAGCGCTAGCTTGATGAATATGGTTTCAATAGCAAAATTAATGGATAATGATGGTTCTGAGAAATTACACTTAGAGATAAAAGATTCTTTTGAATTTCAGATTTATGAAGTTGATTTGAATGAAAAGAAAACAATTCTGAATAGTCAAAATGGTTTTTATAAAATTGAATTAGATAAGTTAAGCAAATATTTTATAAATCCATCCCAAAACTTTTCTGGTCAAATTGCGCTTGATTGGAAAGCTATCTCTACAGAAAGATTTACAGATCAAACTGCAGAAACACAAGGTAAAAACGTTCTTTTTGTAAATGCTATTGCCGATGCCCCGTTGCCCATAAATAGAAAAAATAATTCTGAAGCTCTTATTCAAGGATCAAAATTATACTTAAGTAAAATAATTGAAGTATCTGATTACAATAATGGACTTTTTGATTTGGACGGATCTGAAGAAATTAGATATGAATTAGAAATTCCAAAAGGTTTATTATTAAGAAATTTTAATGATAATAATTGGACTCCTTTAAGTAATAATTTTGCAAATGATAAAAATGTTTTTAGAATTAGAAGTGAGGACTTACCATTTTTAGAAATATACGATAAATCTTTTAATAATGAATTATTTAATATTGCTGTTACAAGAATAAGTAGAGAGATCTCAAACGGGGATGAATCTAAAAGTCCTAAAACCAATATAGAGTTACCTTTTCATAAAAATGCTTTACCTGCAAATGTAATCTTTACTCAACCAACTATTGAAGAAGATTCAGAAGGTATTGAACTGTTAAAGTTATTTGAAATAATTCCAAATAGTAAAACTGACAAACTCAGCTATAAATTAAAAAATATTAGTTCCAATATATATATTTTTGATAGTTCAAAAAATCAAAGATATGATTCAAGTTCTCCTGAAATTCAATTTGAGACTTTAGATGATTTGTTAGTTAAACCAAATCCAAACATTTCAGGTAATTTCTCCTTTGATTTTTGCGTTGTAAGTGATCCTTTCGGCAGTGGTAATTCTGCTGAAACTGATTTTACCAAATCAATAATAGAAATTGTTCCAATTGCGGATGTTCCGAAAATCATAATTCAAAATCCAACCACTGAGAAGATTGATATTAATACTAATGGTTGGGTTAATTTAAGTAATCTTGGCTTAGATGTTTCAAGTGATGATAATGATTCATCAGAAAAATATAGAATTATAATAAATGCTTTAAATGAATCTAATGAGATAACTACTTTCCCAAATCAGATAATATTTAATACGCCACATAAATTTTTAGAAGATGGCAGTGTAGAAATAAGAAATGAATATTTAGAAAATTTATATATTTATTTAGACGAGATTGTTGATGATTTGAAATTAAAACTTACCCCAAAATCAATAGATGGCGATTCTATTATAATGGGCAATTCAGAAGAAATTATTATTAAAGCTAATTTAGAAAAAATAATTGTAAAAGTACCTCTTCTTCAAGTTTCAGGCTCTATTCAAGGTTATGAAGATACACCAATACCAATATTAAATAATTTTGGAGGAGTTGTTTCTGCAAAACATAGAGACATGGGCATTGGCCAGACATTATTTTTGGAGGTTAGTAATTTACCCGAAAACTCAAAAATTATAAAACTTTTAACTGATTCAGAAGGACAAAAAACATATTCTTCGCCGCTTAATTTTAGTAAAGCCGGGACATTAAATTCTTCATTAAGACTTCCTTATAATAAATGGGAAGATCTATATGTTTCATTCCCAAATAATGAAAATGGGCAATTCGAATTTAGTATTAAAGCAATTAGTATAGGAGATGAGAATTTAGAAGAAAAGTCTACTCAAAATCTTATAGTTCGTACAATTTTAACTCCTGTAAATGATGCTCCTTTAATTGTTGATTTTGATGATCTGGAGAAAGCTGATGAAGGAGAGAAATTTTATTGGAACTTAAGAAATAGGTTCATAGATGTTGATAATGAAAATAAGGAATTGTCTATTTCTGTACAATTTAAGGACGGAGAAGGAAGATTTAGTGATCTTCCTTCTTGGCTTAGCTTAAATGATGATGGGATTTTAACTTCTAATGCTACTAATGATCAGGTTGGTATTTACACTTTAAAGATTAAAGCAAATGATCCTTTAGGAAGTTTTATAGAGCAAGAAGTTAAATTAGAAATTGGAAATATTAATCAAAAACCTATCTTTCTAAATATTCCAGGAGGATGGATTGATATCTCAGTTGAGAATAATAAAGAGTTTGAACGATCTATTAATCTTAATGAATCTTTTTTAATTAGTTTAAACAATATGTTTGATGATGTTGATTTAAAACATGGAGATTCTCTTACTTTTCAAGTGAGTAAAAATGGCACTAATTGGGAGAATGAATTGGCGAATTTATGTAGAATAAATGATTCTTTATTAGTTTTTAAACCGGAAACAAAACAAATAATTGGCAACCAAAAGATATTCCTTAGAGCAATTGATCAATTTGGTGCAAGTACCATTATAAAACTATCTCTCAATGTATTAAATATTAACGAACCACCTAGTGTTAACAGAGTAGAAGCAACTAAGATTTCAAACTCTTTATGGGAAGAAGAAATAGATTTACTACCTGAAAAAACAGATCTTAACTTAGATTTACGAAATTTATTTACCGATCCTGATCTTGCCGATACAATTGATGAAATATTACCAGTTTTACCAAGTTGGCTTACATTAGATAAAGAAAGTGGAATTACTGGTGGGGTTTTAAAAGGGAAGCCCACCATAAATGACATAGGGGAAATCAAATTAGACTTTAATGCATTTGATCAATCAGGGAAAATTATCACATATCGTTTAAAAATAAATATCCAAAATATTAATGACGCGCCAGTCTTAGTGGAAAATCCTGATTTATCATCTTTTGCAGAAGTAATTGATAATGTGCCTAATATAGTTCAAAATTCTTATGCCACTTTAAATCCGAACTTACTGTTCGATGATGAGGATTATCCATATGGAGATTCTCTAAGTTATGAACTGACAGAGATTGCTAAAATAGAAGATAATAAAGAAACTATTCTAGATAATCCTGATTGGATTAATCTTTCATACAAAACAACATCTAAAGCAGATGCTAAAGATAAATTTTTAATAGAACCAGTTTTCTTTATACAAGATAATGATGGTGAATTTAGTAAGAAGGTAGACGTAAAAGATTTATCAAATCTAAATGCTAATACAAAATTAAAAGTAGTGCTTGAAGCAACAGATAATAGATTAGACGATATTAAAGGTTTAGTGGGACTAGATTTAGATTTAACTATTAGCAATTCATTAGAAATAGTTTCTCAATCAATAAAAATTTCTGAAGAATTACCTCTTTTTAATAAGATAGTTTCGCAAAGAAATGGATTTAGAGTTGAGGCTGGTTCTGCTCCGGATTTAGGCATTGGAGGAAGTGTAGGAGATATAAAAAGTGAGGAGCTTTTATCTTTTGAAGCTATTTTAAAATCGCCTGATTTAAAAGTAATGGTATCTCTTACTCCAGGTATTGGAGATTTTAGGGATGGGTTAACAACAAGAAATGCAGTAATACTAACTGAACAAAATAGTGTTGTTCATTCAGTAACTAATCAAGAAGGAGCAGATGTTGAAATATTAGCTCCAGATAATCAAAATGTTGGTTTACATAAGATTTATATTAAAGCAACTGATCAATCAGGTGAAAGTGTTGTCGGTAGCTTTCTTCTAAATATTAAAGATTTAAATGAAGCTCCTACATTAAATATTGCGGGTGTAAAGTCAATTCAAAATCTGTTAAATAAAAAATTTACTGAAAAAAGTAATAATCTTTCAGGAATTATTAATTTATTTGATGATCCCGATATAATTCATAATGACAAGTTGGACTTAAGTTTATTCTTTGAAAATAATAATTATTTTGAAGAATTTGGTAACAATTCTGATTCTATTTCGTTGCAATCAGATTCTGAAGGAAACATAAAATTAAAAATAGACCCTCCTAAAGGTTTGTTGAAAAATATTAACCCTAAATTCGCCGTGAAAGCAGTTGATAATTTTGGACTAGAAATCATATCTCCTTTTTTCCAAGCTGATTTTATCCCTAAACCAGAAATAACTGTATTAACTTCAACTAAAGATAAAAATCCATTAAATGAAAATAATCTTGGTAATGCTTTTAATAAAAATATAAGTATCGATTTGGGAAATGCGTTAAATATAAATTCTCCAGAACTAAATGATCCAAAAGGAGATGAAGTATTTATTAATTTAAAGGTGAAGTCTTTTAATAGCAAAATTACGGCTACTGATTTTAATTCAGAAGAGTTTGTAAATTCTATAAGAGAGAATGACGACACTATTAAACATATAATAAATATTTCTAAGCTAAAAAATAAAAATATAAACTATAGCAGTAATTTGGAAGGACTTCATCTATCTATTGATCCCAATATTTTTTCAGAAATACCATCTTCATTATCTACTAATTATAAATATGGAGTTCCAATAGAAATATGGTCTTCAACTCGAGTTTTAGATGATGTTAATAATTTGTTCGGAGTTGAAGATTCTTCCGTGTCAAAATTTTGGATTCCTATTTTAAACTCAAGACCAATTTTTCTCCCTTCAAAGCCTATTAGCATAGATACTAACTTAGCAACTGATGATGAATTTTCTAATAATGTATTATTTAAGTTATCTGATAACTTAGTAGACCTTGATCCTAGCGATGAATTAAATTTTGAAGTTAAAATTCCTAAGGAATTAATTGATTTTATAAAGTTTGATAATAGAAGTGGTAATATTATTTTTTCCGATGAATTTTCTGATTACAGTCAGCTGCCAATTGGCAACCATAGGATTAAAGTCGTAGCAAAAGATAGTTCTTTCGCTCAGGGAGATTTGACTGCAAAAGTTAAGGGTATATTAAGGATAAATATTATCAATAACAGTAATACAGAGGAAATAGTAAACGGGTTGGATTTGATAAATAGACTAGATTCTGAGGATATTAAAAATATTTTTAATAGATTTGAATCTAACCAAAATCTGTTGGAAGAAGAAAATGATTTAATTAGAATCTTTCAAAGATTGAATAAAAATGAAACAAATAGAGATAATCTTATAGATAAAATCGCAAAAGGATCTGCAGCCATATTAAATAATTCTCAAAAAAATATGCCTGTTGTTTTGTTAGATTCTATTGCTGAAGATGAACTACTTTTATTAGATGCTAAACAAGAAGAAGTAAACGAGGAAATCATCCAAGCATCCAAAAATATTCTAGGATCATCTTCTTATGTTAATTCGCCAGTAGGAAAGTTAGAATTTTCAATAGATACTAATGATAAATTAGGTGCTTATGTTGATATAAATCTTGAGGATGGAGGTTTAAATATTAATGAGTTGATTAAAACGACTGCTAGTAATGAATCTCATCTTTTCAAATCTCAAGTTATTAGTTATGACTCAGAAATTGACGGTGATTTTGAAGCATGGTTAAAAGATCTAAGCTATAACTTTTATGATTATTCAGAAGGAAATGAGATTTTAATTGGTTCATTGAAAAGATCTGAAGATTTTGAAAATTTAAATATTTCAGATCAACTAATGAGTTCGATAGATGGTTCAGCTTACCTAATCGACAAAGATGGAAATAAAACTATTGATGTTATTTCTATGTTATTAGTTGACCAAGGTTTTTTTGATACTGATAGTGATTTGTATGTTATCGGGGATCCTTTAATACCTATTGAAACCACTTCATTAGAAGAGACTAATTCTTTAAATAATGTAGAAAATAATTCTTCAATACCTGAAAATCCACAAGTTCAAAATAATTCTTCAATACCTGAAAATCCACAAGTTGAAAATAATTCTTCAATACCTGAAAATCCACAAGTTCAAAATAATGCTAATTTCCTATCAAATTTTTCTTTACCTATCAGTTTTGGAAATTTTAAAAACCTAATTTATTCGTCTGGGAAAGATACAAAATTCAGAACCGAATCTCCATTGGATAAAAATGGATCAACTGGAGAAACAGAATTTGATGATATAAAAATCACGGACATTACTAATACCAAACCAAATGATTTTGATAATAAGAAATTAAATATTCTTGAAAATTTCAAAAGAAATATTAATGATTTAAAGGATAATATTGATTATTTATTTGATTATTATAACAATAATCAGTTTTTATCAATACTTGGGGTGCTTTTGTTGCCAATTATCGGAGAGAGAAGCATAACACCAATAGCTAAAAATATTGATATTGACTATAAATTGAATTTACGAAGAAGAAATCCCAATTTTAGTGGTAAGTGGATTTTTGAAACATCTATTGGAAAAAGTTACATAATTGTCAGAGAAGCTAAAAATCTTAAACTTCTTAATAAGGAAGAAAAAACTACAAATTTTAAATTTATTAAAGGGTTTGATTTAAATAGAAAATCGTTGCTTTATAAGGCTTTACTTCTCTCTTCAAAACCAGGTATTTTTATCGATCAAATTCAGAAAATACAGAAAGATTTTTTAAAAATTGAATCTTTTGATATAGATTGGGAAAGTTGGTTAGAAAGTAACCTTTTTCAATATATTGACCAACAAGAAAATTATTCTAATACCATATGTAAAAATTTAAAAAAATTGGTTAAGGACCATAATAAAGACGAGCTTTGTTTAACTGATATTTTAATGTTTGCCCATATTATTGATTGCTGCGATAATTTATTAATTACAAAAAAGGATTTTCATTAATTTAATTATTAATACTTTTAGTAATAAAAATTTATTCGAAATTAAAATACAAAATTTATTTTGATTGATAACTTATTTATTAGTTAGTACTAAAAAAATGCATTATTCATATTACAAAATAAATTAATTTGATTAAAAGTAATTGAAGCTAACTTAGTTTTAATAATTCTTTTTTTGGTATCTATTCATACAAGATTAATTTTGTAAATTAGAATCTTTAGATTATATTAAAGCCCTAAAGAAATTTTTAAATAATAAACAACAAAAATGCAAGACCCAAAATCAATCATGAAACTCTTGGCAATGGGCAACTTACTTACACCCTATGCAGCATTTCAGGCGGAATTGCGTTTTATTAATGAATTCAATTTAAACTCGAATTCGAAAATTTCTGATAAAGAAGCTATCGAAGGTCTAATGAAAGAATTGGATATTAAAGATAAGGAAACTTTAATTAATTGGCAAAAATCTAATTTATTATCGACCGATATAGAATCACTTTCTGAATATGCTCAGTTTAGATTTAAAAGAAGAAATATTGTAGATCAATTAATATCGAGTAATGCTGAGGCTCTTTTTTTAAGATTTAAAGATCGATTAGATAGAACGTTATATAGTTGTTTGAGGATTGCGGATGAAAATCTTGCTCAACATCTTTACTATTCAATAGAATCAGGAGAAATGAGTTTTGGAGATGCTGCTGAGAAATATAGCGAAGGTCCTGAAGCGAAAACTCAGGGAATTTTGGGGCCTTGCGATTTAACAGTACCTCATCCTGAGATTTCTTCAAGATTAAGAACTGCTACTCCTAAACAGCTTTTCAAACCCTTTCCTATTGATGAGTGGTTTGTTATTTTAAGATTAGAATATAGGTTTGATAGTGAACTAAATCAATCAACCAAAGAGGTATTAGGTAAAATGCTTTTAAATTCAAAGGTGAGGCAACTTTCTCTGCAAATTAATAAAGAAATGATTAATAATTTCTTAGGCGAATGAAATTTAATCAAGAACAATATAGTAAATTATTGTCTATTTCTCAAGATAATCTAACTTTCAAAAAATCTGACATAGGATCTTTAATATATTCTTCAGAAGCTTCAAAAAATAATTTAATATTCTTAACTAAAGGTACAATAAGATTAATTGACAACGAAAAAATATTTAAATCTCAGACTCTGGGTTTATTTGAAGCACCTTTTTTTATTGGCTTTACAAATTTGTTAAATTCAAACATTAAAGGTGAGGTAAGAGCGAACACTAATTGTGAATATTATCTTCTAAATATTGAAGATTTATCAGAAGAAAAACTCATTAAAATTTTTGATTTATTTAAAAATCAGGTTTGTAATTTTGAACTAATTTTCTTATTCAAACTTCTTTTAAATCAGACCAATTTTAAAGAATTCCTTTTGAATAAAAATTATTTATTTAATGATTTAGGGAAAATATTTAATATTTCTCAAGATATATCTAAGATAAGAAAAACTGATAAGATTATTTATTTAGATAAACCTCATAGTGGATTTAATTATGGGCAATATATTAACGGAGAAATATATAAAAAATTTTTTTCTGAAAATCATAGAAGAATATCAATAGTTAAATTAGATGATGAAAATTCTTTGTCAGATATAAATTTACAAGATAAAACTATCGAAACAAATATAGAAACAACAGATCAACTAAATAAAATAACAAAATCATTGAGCTCTAAAGATGGAAATAAAGAGAAAATAAAATATGATACTAATAAATCAAAAAGTTTTCAAAATAATAATTTAGATTTTGAATTAATAAATGCTAGTAACAGAGAGGAAAGCTATTTTGCAATAATTTCTATGATTATAAAGTTCTTTGATATGCCTACTCGTTCAGAAACGATTCGTCGGGCCTCAAAAATAATCGAAGAACAAAGAAAATCTTGGATCAACAATACTGTAAATTTACTTGATAGATTTGGCCTTAATGTGAAAATTGTAAGTATAAATAGAAAAAATCCCTTATTAATACCAGCCCCTTCTATATGGATTAATGATGAAGGTATCTGTAATTTAATTTTAAAAAGTAACTCAAAATTTATTACTTTATATGATCCCATTAAAGGGATGAAATTTTTAAATTCTCAAGAAGCAAATATTTTTTTTGAAAAAGAAAATAAAATAATTACATTAGAGGTTGGTTTGAATACACCAAAAAATCGTTTTAACCTTGCATGGCTTTTCCCTTATATACAAAAATTTAGAACACAACTTGTTGAAGTTTTTGCAGCAAGTTTTCTTAATCAATTATTTCAGTTGGCGACTCCGCTTTTATTTCAACAAATAATAGATAGGGTTTTAGCTAAAGGGGCTACAGAGGCCTTATCTCCTTTGGTAGTTTTAATGGTAGTTTTTAGTTTGCTCGAGATCGCATTTAGTAGTTTAAGGACTTTCCAATTTGTTGAAATTTCAAATCGGATTGATATTGGTATTGGCTCCGCAATATTATCCAGAATGTTAAGGCTTAATGCCCGCTTTTTCGATTCTAGACCAGTAGGAGAATTATCAAGTAGGTTGAACGAGTTAGAAAATATAAGAAGATTTTTAACAGGAACTGCTCTTACAGTAGTTCTAGACGCAATATTTTCAGTACTTTATTTCACTGTTATGGTTTTCTACAGTCCTTTACTGACAATGATTGTTTTTCTTTCTGTACCATTATTATTTATTGTGACTGTTGGAGTTACTCCAATAACTCAAAAACTAATTAGATTGAGAGCAGAGGCTCAAGCAAGAACTAATGCATTTTTAGTGGAAATTTTAGGAGGCATTCATACTATAAAACTTCAAAATGCTGAATATAATGCAAGAAGGCAATGGGAAGACAAGCACTTAAAATCAATAAATCAAGGTTTTAAAGCTATACTCGCGAACACTAGTAGCACAAATGCTGGTCAATTAATTAATAAATTAAATAATATAGCTGTTATCGGAATCGGTTCTTGGTTAGTTATTAAAAATGAGTTGACCTTAGGTCAACTGATCGCTTTTAGAATTATTAGTGGTTACGTAACACAACCTATGCTTAGGTTGTCAGGATCATGGCAACAATTTCAAGAAATGTCACTTTCTCTTCAGAGAGTTGGAGATATTGTAAATCAACCCTTAGAAGTATTAGAAAATGAAGATAAAAACATAGAAATGCCAGAAGTAAAAGGTTCTATAAAGGCAATTAATGTTGGATTTGCATATAGTACAACTGCAAGTCCAGTATTGAATTCAGTAGATATTGAAATTAAGAATGGCTCTTTTGTAGGCCTAGTTGGACAAAGTGGTTGCGGCAAAAGCTCATTGTTAAAAATGATTCCTAGGCTATATAGGCCAACTTCAGGTAAACTTTTGATTGATGACTTTGATATTACAAAAGTAGATTTATATAGTTTGAGAAGACAAATTGGTTTTGTTCCTCAAGATTGTATGCTTTTTGAGGGTACAGTTTTTAGTAATATCGCGTTAGGAGATCCTGAGATTTCTGCTGAAAAGGTAGTTGATGCTGCGAAGGCGGCTTGCGCTCATGAATTTATAATGACTTTACCATTTGGATATGGTACCCCTATTGGGGAGAAGGGTTCAGGTTTATCGGGTGGGCAGCGGCAAAGAGTAGCTCTAGCTAGGATGTTGTTAGAGAGGCCTAACTTAGTCGTCCTTGACGAGGCAACGTCAGCACTTGATGTTGATACTGAAAAACAAGTGGTTAGCAATATGAGAGAGGAATTTAAAGATAAAACAATGGTTATGATAACTCATAGGTTATCTACCATTGTTGAAGCTGATAAAATAATAGTTATGCACAATGGTAAAGTTGATTCAGAAGGAAGCCATTTAGAACTTATGAAGCAAAAAGGAAGATATTATGCACTTTATAATTCCCAGTTTAATGAATAAAATTTAATGAATTTTTATAAAAAAATTAAAAAAATTTTAAGGAAAAAACAAATTAAGAAAAAAGTTTCTTTTTTTTTTAAAAACAAAAAATTACATAACTTAATCTCAATAAGAAAATTCAAAATTATTGGGAAATTTAAATTAAGCAGATCTTTGATTTCTAATTTAAATAAGCAAAAATATTCTTTTATTGATTTTTACTATAAAAAGAGCAATTTAATTATAAAAAAGCAAAGATTTTACCAATTACTGAATTCATACAAGGATTTTTTATTTAAAAAAACTCGTTTAAAAAAAATAAAATTTTTTATAAAAAACCCCAAAGTTTTCATTAAAGATAGAGTATCGAGTGTTTTAAGTAATTTCGGTAATTCAGAAAATATTAATGCAGATGTTACGCTTCTACCTCCACCTCCGGTTTGGTCTAGAATCTTTATTTGGACATTAAGTACAGGTTCTATATCAATTATAATTTGGTCTATTTTTACTACCATTGAAGAAACAATTATTCTTACAGGAGAATTAACAACGATTACGCCTGAAGTTAAGATAAGTGCAATGGACCCTGGAAAAATCACAGAGCTTTTTGTTAAAACTAATCAGTATGTGGAAAAAGATACTTTGTTATTAATTTATGAAGATGATGAAACTAAAGCCAGGCTGAATGGTGCTAGAAAAAGACTTGAATATGCGCAAAATCAAAGGAGAAACCTTTTTGAATCTTATGATCTAAAATTAGGACAGTTAAGTGAGGAAATAAACTTTAAAAAAATTCTTCTTGAAAAATATGAATTATTGAATAAGGCTGGCGCCATATCTGATGTTCAGTACATGCAAACTAATTTAGAATTAAACCAGTTAGAAAAAAATTATAATGCAAATCTATTAGAAAAAGATAATATTCTTTTTCAAAACTCAGAGCAATTAGAACAACTCTCTACTCTCATTTTAGAACTTGAGGCAAAAAATAATAGATTTAAAATAGTATCCCCAGTAAAGGGATTTATACAAAACATAAAATATCAAAGTCCAGGGGAAAGAATAATGGCAAATGATGTTGTTATTACTGTTGTTCCTGATAATGAATTAATAGCAAGAGCATCGATTCCTTCAAAAGTTAGTGCCCCGATTCAAGTTGGAATGGAAGCTATAGTTGAAGTTGACGCTTTCCCCTCAGACGACTTTGGAGGAATTATCGCTGAAGTTTTTAGTATTTCACCCACGGTCTCAACTGACACCACATCTGGAGTTAATCGAAGAACATATATTGCAGAAATAAAGCTTATAGCGTCAGAAATTAAAGGAAAGTTTAGTTTTGATGAGTTAAGATCTGGAATGGCAGTAAGTAGCAAGATTAAATTAAGGGATAAACCAATAATTGCATCTGTGTTCAATATTATTAGCGATATTTTTGATCCTTTAGCTCAACAAAAATAATTCTTACTCTAGTGGAGTAACATTTTCAAGCTCATTTTTCAGTTGAGAAGTAATTGTCTGTCTGGCAATGCTAATTAATTTTAAGTTATCTTCGTGCATTTTTACTTGTGTTTCAGCTACTTGAGTAGCTCTAATGAGATCTTTTGCCTTGTCTGGTAAAGAATTTATATCATATTTTTTGTCATTGAAAGTTAAAATTGGTGATTGTTCAGAATTTGTCAATTTAGGTATTTATTAATTAAGTTAAATATAAATAGAAAATTTGTGATTTACAAACATACTTTTTGTTTTTCAACATTTTTTAAAGAAAAAAAGACTTTAATATTATTAAACACTTAGCCAATCTAGTAATTGGTGAATATTTACATGAGCATCCAAAACTTGCGGACGATTTTACAGTTGAAGTATGGTTTGCTTAAGAACAGAATTTTTATATTTTATGAATTATGGGAAAGATCTTCCTGATAATTACTTTTAAATGAAGTGCTTACTACTTACACCTCTGCTATAAATCAAGCACCTTTTGGAGATGTTCGAAGATACTAGCGCCCCCTCCATTTCAAAGTTAATATATTTAATTACCGCCACAAGTTGAGCATTATTCGCAATCTTTACATTCGCAAGGACAGCTGCAGCCACACCCACTACATACTTTATTGTCAGAAATAGATAAATTATTTAGATAAATATTTTTAAAAAAAGAAGTAAACATAACAAGATAAATTATCTTCGATAAATATAAAGATATTTTTGCTAAAAGTCCATTGGTTCAATATATTCTAGCAAAAACTAAAACTATTTATGAAAATGAAAATCATTTTTAAATGAGCTTTATTTCTAATTACTAATTTATACATTTAAAAGTAAATAGTTTCATTGTTATTAATCCTATCAACCACTAAGTTGAAAGTAATTATATCCAAAAATAATGTCAGATCATTATGAATTAAAGTGGCAACCCACAAAGGAACAGCTTGATAGCATGATCTTGCCAGCATATACGGAGATGGCAAAACAAAGCATTGCTTATGTACATAAATTTGGATGCCCTCCAGAATATGTCGCTGATATGTTGAGAGATATCGCAGATGCTTTAACTTCAGTTCATCCGCAATCAGAGGGTGATTGTTCTTGCTGTTAATACAACAACCTTAGGAGCTTTAAACCTTTTAGTTAAAGATTAACTCGCAGGTTTGGAACAAAAATTTTAGTATTGGAACTATATTTATTTTGTGTTTGATTTGAACAAGGAAGTTAAAGAAAAATTATTTAACGGACTAGCGGATTGGATTATTGATAAAGAACCAAATTATCCCTCATTTTCTGAATGTAAATTATGGATTAGGAAACAAAATTCTCAATATATGATCACTAAAAACGATGAGAAAGAAATACTAATGTATTTGACTTATCTTCCAATGAGTCAACAAATGAATAATGTTTTATATGCAAAATATCTTGATCAAATCCTAACTAAGTAAAAGAGAACTGTATGGATAAATATTCTAAGCAAGTAACTGAGGAAGCATGGTTAATATGCCCTAACTTGACTGAGGTAAGAAGATTTATCAAGAATAAAAATAATACAGATAAGTTTTTTGAGTATATGTTTGTAGATTCTGGAATTGTTGTTGGTTCTAATGGCGAATCTCCACCACTTATGAAAACAAGAAAAGAGATAAAAATAGAAGAAGCCAGGAAAGAGTATCAACAATTAATCACAGCAGGATGGCAAGTGACTGAACCTAAATGGTAAGCCTTTTTTGGATCTTCGAAGATTCTAGAGCCTCCCCTAGAGCCTCTTTCTCATTTAAGAATGTAAACAATAAAAAAGAGAGTCTAGGAAACTCTCTAGTATGAATTGGTTTTTAAGAGTCGGGGCGACAGGATTCGAACCTGCGACCTAGTGCTCCCAAAGCACTCGATCTTTTATTTGAGATTATAAATCAAAACTAAGCTATGACTAGGTTATAACCAAGAGAGCGGAACGAGTTTGAGTCTCAATATTGTACAAAGTATATAGTTCTATATACAAAATATGTAGCCTCAGCTCCCCCTTTAGCTCCCCCCTGAGCGACCTAGTGCCTCATGTTAACTAGGTCGCAGAAATAATGTTTTTAACTCTGGACCATACACTTAAATTTAAGAGCAAAAGTGATGAAATCTTTGATCATCAACGTCAGCCATTAAATCATATTCCTCTAATTTTTTTGTAATCCTTTTATATTCAATATCATTTACAAAATGAGATATGTATTTTTCTAAAAAATTTATATTGATTTTTTGTTTCATTAATATCCTTTATTTATTAATAGCTATTAATTCTCTTTTTAACTTTTATTGAATAATTGTTCCTTTAAAATTGAGAAAATCTAAAAAAGCCTAATAAGTACAGCTTATGGAGGGTATGAGAGTAAGTAATTATACTCACATTTATATTTTTCTATTATTAGATTTGTTTAAAGATTGCATTAGGAAGCATCTTAGCTAAACAACCAACCAAACAAATGAACGAAACAAAAACAGTTGAGAAGGAAAAAATTGTAGCTGAGAAGCTCAATGGTAGATTCGCGATGATTGGCTTTATTGCTCTTATTGGCGCATACCTAACAACTGGACAAATTATTCCGGGATTTGTATAAATGGATTTTATATCTAAAAAACAAGGATATGTACCCCTCAAGGTGGTTCCTTACATATTCTTTGTTGCAGTTGTTTTAAGCATCACAACATCAAATACATTCGTATAGTTTTTCAAAACTTACATCGTCATGAAAGTCAGCTAGTAGGGATACAGGCTGACTTTTTTAATGGTTGTTGAGCAATTAACTTGGGAGAATCAAATTAAAACCAATAATAAAAAAATAGATAATATTAAATTAAACCTTTACTTTTTGAACCGCTATCAACTTATTCCAAATTAGTATCAAATTCAGGTCTAAATTTAGTAAGTTTAGAAATTTCTAATTCAAGTTCCTCTTCGGAATTAAAACCTAGTTCTTCGTAGGATTCTAGACCTAGTGAAGTTTCACTTTTTAAAATTATTTTCATATCCGATAAGTTACTAAATAAATACTAGTTTTTAATAATTTAATTAAGTTACTAAGTTGTTGATTCAAGACCGTTTGACCAATTTATTAATTGACAATCTATTTACAATGTATAAATGAACCCCTTCTTTTATTTATGGAAGAAAAAGGATTTAACTTAACTCAAGGAATTGCTTTGCTACTTTTGAAACCATTAAACTTGCCTGCTAATTACGTTCTAAATTTAATAATTTACATAACTAACCCTAGAAATAATATTGGTTATTAATTATGTCTCTCGAAGTAAAAAAATTTAAATGAAAGTTCTCGAAAATATTGCATCCGATTTAGAACAAAGAATTACTGATGCTTCCATAGGTAATTCTTCTAGGCCAACTATCTTGTTCTGTGGCTGTGATCCCCGACTTAAAAAGGATTTGCATAAACGTGCAAAGCGTATTGGCTTTACTCCATCGTACTCAATAAAACATCCATCTATTAAAGTTGAATTGCAGAATTTTGGGAATAGAAAAATAGAAACAGATAGGTTTAAGACAATAACTATGGACTACGAAAACTTTGAATTTATTTGCAGGTATTTAGAGAGTTAAGCATCTTTCAAATAGCTATTTTTGTTCTTGTGTTATTGTTAATTAATCTCAGGTAGAGATAAGACTAAGCAATATTGACCAGCTAAAGAATTTTTGAAAAAGAATCCCACCTGCAAGAGTCAAATACTTTCTGATAAACAAGTTGTGTTGATCTATTCAATAGAGCTAATTCAAAAAATGACAATCACTTATTAAGCCTGCGTTTTTGACACTAAACAAACAAACAAATGAAAAAACTAAACAAAAAATATGCTGAATTAATGCGCCAGGCGCAACAAGCGACAGGAAGAAAAGAAGCAGTTGGATTAATCCATAAAGCAGCAAAGTTAAAAAATAAATTTGATCAACACGAAATGATGTAGTCTATTTGAAATACATAGATAAATAAATGAATAAAAGAGGAGCTAAAGGTTATTGGATATCGACTGCAAAAATAATTAATCAAGATTTATTTGATAAATATGTAAATAAAGTTGAACCATGGCTGAAAGAGGTTGGAGGCCAAGTCTTTGCAAAAGATACAGAGCCTCAAGGAAAAGAGAGGACAGAAGATGCTGATTTAGCCGTTATTTGTGAATTCCCTTCCATGAAAGATGCGGTCGAAGCTTATGAATCTGAAGAATATAGAGAACTTTCAAAGCTAAGAAAAGAAGCTACTGAAAATTCTACATTTACAATTATGGAAGGTTTAGATGAGGCTGCAAAGCTGAGAAGAGCAATGGGTTTGTAATATATATGTAAGTTTTTCTACTCGTTGCATAGCGAATAAAGAGTTAGAGTAAGAACAATGGAAGCATTTGATTGGAGATAACTTCACTAGTCCTAAGCATCTATTTGACCTTCATAAAGAATTAATGAAATGACTATTTTTATTGGAAATTTATCTTGGGAAACTGAGGTTGCAGATCTTGAACAACTTTTTAGTAATTATGGAGTAGTTAAAAAATGTTATTTACCTTTAGATAGAGAAACAGGAAGAAAAAGAGGTTTCGCTTTCGTAGATTTAAATGATTATAATTCGGAAAAAAAAGCTATTGATGATCTTCAAGATGTTGAATGGATGGGAAGAGAGATAAGGGTCAACGAAGCTGAGAAAAGAGACAGACCCAACAATAAAAAATACAATAAATTTAATAGAAATAATTAGTTATTATTACTTCGCGATTCTGAAGATTATTACTATAAATCAAAAGAAAATTAGAGATTGCTTATTCGTAACTTATAACCAAAATTCATCAATTGATTATAAGTTGATTTTATTTGTAAAGAGTTAAGAGAAAGACGTTTCTCATTATTCTTTTGTAAGTAAAAAAAACCTTTGTTATCTATATTTTTCTCAATAGACACAAATTCTTTCCCTTTCTCTAGAATCCAAGGTTCTAATTGGAAATTATCATCTCCTATTTGATAATCCCATGGATAAATATCATTAGTTTGATTCTTTAGAGACATATTGAATACCTTACCTTTAGTAAAATTATCCTAATACTTTGTGATAGATTTTTTGTGTATCTAGAGAGACTGTTATATGTATATGTTGCTTTTTGAATCGTTTTTACAGGCAAAAAAAAAGACCCTTGCGAGCCTGGATGATGGGGATCTCTATCATGACAAATTAAAAAGGAACAAACAACCCCATTGATAGGTAATTTTTAATACTTACAAACACCATATATAGTGCTAGGATTTTTAAAAGAGCTGGGTGATGGGGATTATCAAGCTTTTTTATTTAGGGCGAATCTGCCGCCCTTTTTTTGTTTATGAAATTTACTTCTAAAACCTTAAGTTTGATACTTAATTTGGCTTTTTGTATTTTGGTATTCGTTATTTAGTTACTGCTGTTGTTGGTGCTCTCTACGTTTCATGATTTTGTATTCTTCATGCAAAGTACCTAAGTGCCAAGCCTCTCTGAATCCTTTTGCACCTTGCATTAGAAGTCTTACATCTGAGGTTGAATGTAACTTCATCTCCAAGAACTCTTTCTGCCAAGAAGTATCATCCACTTTAGTAATCAAATTTTCTCCCATTCTTTTTTCTATCATCCCAAAGCTCACCTTGTTTGTCCACATAAGAGAAAGTTAAATCTTTTATTATTTTTCCAATTTCTTCGTAATACTTTTCTATTCGTTCCATAATTATTTCCTTTAGTATTCTTTACTAGAGAGTGAATTTTTTTATGGGATATTTTCAGGAGCTTTGGAATAATCAACCAAATGAAGCTATCGGTGTAGGCATGTCAATATTCATATTGTTGGGAATTTACATAGCATTACTCAATACATATAAGTAGTAATGGAAAAATTTACTCTTATAAATAAAGACAGATCAAGAATAAAAGTATTTGAACCATTTGAAGATGTATCAAACCCTAGTCCTAGTATTGATGCAATGATGATTTCCTATGGGTGTGTTTATAAGAGAAGTAGTAAACCAGTTATGAAAGGAAGCAGAGTTGAAACTATCGAAGCAGCTCGTAAGGAATACAAACAACTACTGGATGAAGGGTGGAAGAAAACAAGTATCTTCAGGAGCTATTTCTAGGCACAATTTACATCAAAGTACATCCTGTGAGCTCCCCCTACAGCTCCCCTTTCTCACTTTGAGACATAAACATAAAAAAAGAGAGTTTGGGTAACTCTCTAGTATGACTTGGTTTTTAAGAGTCGGGGCGACAGGATTCGAACCTGCGACCTAGTGCTCCCAAAGCAACTGGTCAAATTAAGCTATATTTAGACTTTTTAGTCATAACAACAGTAGTAGCAATATTCTACTGTTTTGTATTGTTCGTAAATGTTCACTAGAGGTTGACTTTTTCCCACGTTTTTCCCACAATAGATATATTAAATGACCTAGTGCTCATGCCAGTTACTACACATAAGAACGATTGGGTTAAAGCTGCTAGACAGGCTATGCGGGCAGAAATGCACTCTGGGGCTGCTTGGTATATATCGGAAAGTAGAGGAAGCGTAAAGTTAGAAGTTTTACACGAAGGTAAAAAGCAATCAAGAATATTGGAATATGAATGGGACAAAAAAGGTCTATTTAATGCAGCCCGCAGAATCATAGAAATATATAAGAACTTTTATTCAGATACAGGCAAATTTTCTTTGGCTAAGTCTTGCGAGGTTGTTAATACTGCTAGCTCTAAATCAGATATAAACCTAGACGAAACTATTAAAGACTTTAGAGAGTTTCTACCAACAGTTAGTAAGACTACTTGGGAAAAATCTTACAAGCCTGTATTAACTAAAACTAAGGAACTATTAACCAGTAAAAAAAAGCCTATTGATGGCGAAGATTTAATGCTTAAAGCACTTAAGCAATGGGAACAAGGTAGTAGATCGAGACAGATAGCAAGACGAGCATTACAAAAATTCCTAGATTATGCAGTTTTAAGGGGAAAATTATCTAATATCTATGCACCTGTAAGAATTACAGAAACATTAAAAAAGAAAAGAATAGGCTACGCCCTGACAGATTCGCAGATATTGGAGCTAATAGCGTCAGAAACGGACAAAAAATGGCAATTTGCGTATCAATTACTAGCAGTTTATGGACTTAGACCAGAGGAACTAAGACATCTAGTCGTTAAAGATGGCGAACTATGGAATATGTATGAAAAGTCTATGGGCGGTGTTAAAGGTCAAAAGACAGAACCTAGAAAATTAGCTCCTTTATATGTAAAAGACGGACAGGGTTGCATTGATTGGAATTTATTAGAACGTGTATCTTTGGAAGAAGAACTGCCACCTTTAGGACAAGACGGAAAAGGCGGGGAAGCATTAGGTACAAGATTAAGACGTAATAAAACTTGGCTTAAATTTAAAAAACAAGCAGAAAAACTAAAAGAAGAACTCGTGCCTTATGCCTTTAGACATAGGTTCGCAAAAGTAGCCCACGAACGGTCTACAGAGTTAGGACTATCTATAAAAGATATTAGTTTTGTTATGGGTCATACTTCCGAAGTGCATCAACAAAATTACGCAAGATTTATTCCAGATGGAATAAGCGACAAGTTTGCAAAACAGTTAGCAGCATGACGACATACTTAGAAGAACGAATTAAATGGTATGACGAAAATTATCGGTCAGGAAATGCCCTGATTACAGATAAACAATTCGACCAGTTAGAACGCAACTTATTACGAATAGACCCTAATTGCGATTACTTTACGAATAAAAAATCTTTGCCTTTACCTTCTCTACCTAAAGATCAGATAGAAGAATTTATAGAAGGTTTATTGCCCGATACTAGATTAATAGTCGAACCAAAAATAGACGGTTGTGCGATCGCTTTGCAATATCGTGATGGCCTATTAGAAAAAGCTATTAGTAGAAAAGGGCAAGACTTAACTAATAAAATTGCAGCTATTCCAGACGTACCAACTAAGATAAAAATTACAGGTGTTACCCAGATAAGGGGCGAACTTTTTAATCCGTCAGAATATGAACGACCTAGTTATTCTCAAAGACAGGCGGGCGGTTATCTTAGGGCTGCTGATTCTAAAAGCGATCATCTTAGCTTTTGTGCTTTCCAGATAATTAACGGAAAACTTAACCAACACGATTCGCTTAAATATTTAAAAAAATTAGGCTTTACGATTCCAGAATATAAAACGCTTAACTTTACAACTCAACTAGAAATGTATAGAAAGCAATGGCTAGATAAAAAGCTATTTGCAAACTATCCAACAGACGGAATAGTAGTCAAAATAAATAGCAGAAAATTACAACTTATTAGAGAAAAATCTTACGGAACATACCCACATTGGGCTATGGCAATAAAGTACTAGGTTCTTTTTTTATCTATATTCGTGGGTCATCTGAAAGCACGATAATTTTTTAGCGTCAACTTCTCATATAGTGGACGTTATTTTTTTAGGTGTACGCAATCCGATCGCCATTTAATAATTGCGGGCAAGTAAGCCTTAAGTGATCTACGACCTACAGGGTTCATTTCTAAGTATTTTCTGCCCTTATCATCTACCCATAAATAATTATTTAAATAGCCTTTTTTTATCAGGTTATAAAGTGTCGATCTGGAACTGTAACCTAACTCTTTTGCTGCCTGACTAACTGTAAGTTTTACATTAACTGGTTTCATTTTTACACCAATTTAGAGATACATAAGAAAGTAGTTGCTAACTGGATTTATGCGGTATAATATGCCCTTATTTTTGCTTATTTTGCCTTATTGAGAATTGAAAGTGTCCACTAGATATGGACGCTGTGCCTAGAAAAATTTTGGGGCTCGAAATTACCCACACACAGACAGAGAAAAAGAACCTATTTTCCATATATAGGGTGTCAAAATATGGCCTATAGATTCTTATTGAGAATGGGATTTATAGAGGGATTAACATATTCGTTCTACTGCCCGATCGAACTATGGAAGAAGGGTGCGAAGAAACAAAACACCCAATACGTTAACCCCTCTGGTTAACTACTTATGTAGTTATGTCTAGGATTGCTCCGAAGGATTCAGCGTGACGAACTGCAATATCGACACCTTGTAAAGCTCTAATGCCTACACCGCCAGATTGGAATTGTGTGTAAGGATCTACAAGTAGTTCAAGACTTCCAAACATACCTATTAATAAGTCAGAGAAGTTACCGTAAATAGCTGCTGAACATACACCGCTAGAGCTTCCTTTTGTAAGGTTGCTTGGCACGTTGTTGCTAACCATAAATGTTCTATTAGCTAGTTGTTGCTGACCTATTTCGCCACCGTAAGGACTTAATAAGTATTGGCTATTTCCGTCTTTTAATTTGCTTAAAGCGTTCTCTACTTTTGTATTAGTTAGGAAGCCCGCAGTTGGAAGGTCTGCGTTATCTACTGCAACTGTTTGCTTAAGGTCGAGCATCTTATCTAATGTGATCGCCCCGCCATTTGTACCGATAACTACGCTGCCAATTCCGCTAGTTTGTAGTATTCCGTTAGGCTCGTTAGAACCACCGCCATTAATAGCAACTTGGTCTAATTTTTGTGCAAGTAAAGCAATAAAGTCTTGTCTAATAAGTTCTTCTATTTCTGGTGTAGCTTGTAGCTGCATTAAATAAGAAAACTGACTAAATGCCCCCATTACTTTTGGCGACATAGAAATATTGTCGAATGTACCTGTCGACTCGGTTACGTTACCCGCTTCCGCTACAAAGTACGCAGTTCCGCCCGCAGTTCTTCTAGGAATTGAGACATCACTAACAAGTCCAGGCAACATAGTAGCTCCCATTTCTGCGACTACTAATCTTGCTCTAAGAACATCTACAAAACGGTCTGCTAAATGATCTGTACCAATTAACTTTTGGCCTTGAGTAGATGACCCTTTTGTATAGTCTCTCTTTGCCCAACCGTTTTCTGGTACAAAGATTCCTTGTGATTCTCTGCCATTAAGACGAGCTAGTTCTTGCTGAACTTCTCTCTCACGTCCTGCATTAGACCAATTACCGCTAACACTTGCCTGTAAAGCACGAACTATAGAAAATTGACTAGATTCTCTTTCGTACTCTGTCCAACCGTCATTAATAGTCGAAATTGCTTGTGACATTGTTTTTTGAGTTAAAAATTCCTTTTTTGGTTGTTTTTCTGGTTTTTGCTCTACTAACGACCGCCCTATTCCGATCGAATGATCTGCGGGGATAGTTACAACCGAGAGCTCATAAGGTGTCCAACTTGTAGCCCTTACGATTCCGTACTTTTCTTCGGTGTCTGTTTCGTTAATTCGATAACCGACCGAAATTGATTTAAGGATTCCGTTTTCTACGTCCTTGCGTACTTCTTCCGCTAATTGGGAAGTGCCCCACTTAATTCGTGCATATCCTTTGCGATCATCTAACCAAGCTCTTTGGACTACACCTATAGGCTTGTCTGGATTGTGGTTAAACAATAAAGGAGCACCCGCATTAAGTCGGGTCATGTCTACGCTTGCTTCGCTATGGTCTAAAACTTCGTCAAAGGCATAGCGACTTACAGGCTTTTCACTAGAAAAAGAAAACTTTAAAGTGTCTGCCTGATCTTCTTCTGTCTCATCAATTAGAGATAGATAGCGTCTTTGCAGAGTTACTTCGTTAATTGTTTCCATAATTAGTCTCGATAATGTCCGAGTTGTTTTTCTAATTGGTCACGCAAGTAGCGTCTATATTGTGCAGATTGCAACGCATCTTCAGAGGGTTTAGGTCTGTTAGATAAGTCTTTATCTGTCTTATGCGGTCTACGCATAATATTTATGTAACTTATATAATTTTGAGCCTAATTTCTTGCTAATTGTTGATATTTATTAGGTGTAATTAGCGACTTGTTCGTAGATGTCTGTATTTAATTCTTATTAACATTAAATGTCCACTAAAAGCGTCTAAATTGCACTAATTGCAGCTTATTTGCACCTATTTAATTATTACAGTTTCTTAACATAATTAAAGATGCTAGTTATTACTTAGATGTCTTTAGCGTCTTTAGTGCCATTAGTTAAGGTATGCCCTTAGTGTCCCACGCCCTTTGTGGGTATAGCGTCCTTAGTAATATCGTTAAGCTAAAGACACTAGGGACACAAAACCCCCGACCCACTAGGGACACCCACTTAAGGTTTTAACTTAAAAAATGATATTTTTCCCTTATCGTTACTACCTACACGTTCCAGAATAAAGGACTTTTTAACTAAAGCCCTGCACGTTCTTAAGGCTGTTTTACTACTTAGACCTAGTTGTTCTTTTAAGTCTTTAGTAGTTATTTCTATGCCTTCTTTACTACTGGTCGTTATAAGCTCTAATACTTCGTATTGATTATCAGTTAAATTTTCTAATTTTTCGTTATATTTTTGCTTTTCTATTTCTTCTTCTACAGTTCCTTCCAAAATAAAGCCCTGCGATTCTTGGCTTATTAATAAAGAAACATCTGTCGACCGTCCTTCTGTTTCTATTAATATCCTTTTGTCGTTTCGATCTTCTTCTCTGTTAAACCATTTAAGGCTAATAATCTGACTAACCGCAGCAGTTAAAGAAGTGCTACCTCTGGAAGCCATTACAGGACTAGCACCCTTTTGCTTTCCGCTATGGTGGATAATCACTTGCGTTGCTTTATATGGACTTAAATATTCGTTTAAGTCTTGCATTGGGTAACTTATTTCCGCACTAGATTCCTGTAATCCTAACGGTGCTGTTAACTTCGAATAACTATCGAATAACCATAAAGCCCCTACATTTTCCGCAGCTAAATTAACTAAGTTTTCTAGTCCGTCCCTATCTAAATGAATAGGTGTATCCGCAGTAAATAATTTAACTATTGGGTCTAATAGGTCTATGTGGTCGTCATCTATCTTTTTAGCCAGACCAAAACGACATAGTAAAGGCGACCAATCAGAGAGAGCCATATCAGTTCCAACAATTATTAACGGTGGACATTTTCCAATAAATCTATGACCTAAAAATTCTGAATTACCTCTATGCCAATGTGCGATTGCATCTATTGCCAATGTAGTTTTGCCACATTTAGGCAATGACACTAATAAGTTTTGAGTACTGCTACGCCATAAACCGTCCCAAGCCCAATCGACCTTTGGTACTTCTATAGGAACGTGCGGGTCAAAACCTTCTGCAACACCTTCGAACCGTTTACGACCCTGCCATAATTTTTGGTGGATTTCCTTTTCGGTTAACTTAATACCGATAGCTTTAGAAAAGTCTCTTATATATATGTATCGGTCAGTAGGCTTAATTATTGAGTCAGGCAAGAAAAACTTGTCGACTTCTTCGTCTAACTGCAATAGCTTTTCTGCCATTGGGTCAGGTTTTACAGGGTCTAAGTGTTCTGCATAAGCACTTTTTAAAGCTGCTAGTTTTTCTTCTGGGGGAAGATGGGCACGATCTAAGTAGCTCATTCGTCTATTTCTCCTAAGTGATTCCAACAAAATTCGTCAGATGCTTTTTTTTGGTATTTAATAGGGCGATATTTTTCGTCAAATAATTCAATAAATTCCTCAATATTTTTGTTAAACCGTCTAACACCTACTAGCACTTCTCTTAGTTCCTTACCTTCGTCAAAAGCTCTATTAATTAATGCTTTTGATTCCTTAATTTGCTTTAAATTGCAATATTCGTAGTTAATTACCTCTAATGCAGCGTTAGCTAGCTTTATATATTCTTCGACCGCTTTAACTGATTCTTTAAATAAATATTGTTCTCTATCTTGGCCTTGTTGCTTTTGTCTTGGTGTAGGTGTGTAAGTTTTCTCTATATGTCTATGCGGTTTAAATACATGACATAGACCAGTATGCCCAGAGTTAGTTTTTACTAATGCCCAATCTTTACCGTCAAGACGGATAATATCGCCAATTTTTAAATGGCTAGGCGGTGCAAAACTACTTCCGCAATGGCAAAAAATTACGTCATTATCCCAACGGCAATCGCTGTCTTTTGTCCTACCGCAGACAGGACAGGGGTTATTTCTTTTTGAGCTTTGCATATCATCAAAGCCCCCTGCTTTCGTAATCTTCTAATTTTTCTATTCTTTTGGAAAAATTCTTGCCTTGTGATCTTGTTAGATTTAGCAATTCTTCGTACAACTTAACCGCTTTAGATGCGTTATTAGCTGCTCCAGAACTAACTTCTCTATTAATAGAAAACGCTTCTATAAGTTGGTACATTACTGCCCTTTGTTCGCATAACTCACGCAGTAAAAGCTCCTTTGCTTCTGGCTTTTCGAGCATATTTTTATATGTGTCAAAAAGTGCCTGACTTTCTTCCTGTACTCTTTTAAAGTCCCAAGTAGGGGCTATATTAGGACTACTTTCGTTATTAGAGCCACCTTTGCCAGAGGTGGTTTTTTTATTTGTCATTTTTCTACCCCCTACGCAAAAACTTCTATATTTTCAGCAGTTTTAGTAGCTGCTTCTAAGTGCTCTATAGACTTTTCTTCTTGCCACTTCTGTATTGCTGGAATATCCCACAAAATGCGACTTTTTGGTCGTCCTGAAGAATAAACCCAATGAATACCTACTATAAATTCGCCATTAGCTTTCTTTTCCATAAGGAAAGTTCTACCAACGCCTAATAGTTCTTGTGCTTTCTCCGTAAATACTCTGTTTTTAAGAGTTAAAGGACTTTTCGTGTCCGTATTGTTTCTTAAGGTCATTCCTTAGTGATTTATTTCCCTTTAGTTCCCGATAGGCAATAGCAACAGTATCTTCCCAATCTTTTTCGGCTTTCATAGTCATACCACCTTCTTCGAAGGCTAATAAATCTAAGGCACAACCGTAAGAGTCGTGTCTAGTCATATTAGAACGAGTGACTTTTTTACCTTTATTAAATGTGGGTCTGTTGTTAGGCAATCAATTAAAAGGAAGTTAAATACACCTAGCTCGTACGTTATAGAGCTAACAAGGAAAGCCAGACTAGAAACAAGGTGTGTTTTTGTTCTACTGCATTCGCCTGATACCACTAATGATTACACGAACTAGAGCTATTGCAACAAGAAAAACTCACACAAGCCGAAAGATGTGGGAAAACCTAAGAATTAAATAGTTTTAGTCCGTTATTGTCCATATTCTTTCCCACATTTTTCCCACGAGCAATATTAGCAATCTTTGTAATCCCAATCGGGGCGACAGGATTCGAACCTGCGACCTAGTGCTCCCAAAGCACTCGATCAGCAAATTGCGACAGTACCCATGAGAACGAAGTGAGGCTATGACTTTAGTTTCAAATATTTGTTATCAAAATGAGTCTCAAGAATTGTCTTATATGCAGCAAAGTGTTGCAAAGTTAAGCATTTGATCGCCCGAGGATCGCCCGCTTGCGACCTAGTGTTTAAAAATGTAATCCAAATCCATTTTTTTTCTTTTCTGATTGATATCCAGCCCTTACGAATTGAGTATTATCAGTCCCTACATCATAGAGAGTATAATTTTTGCCTGCTCCAACACCAATGACAGCTTTTTGAGGAACCTTCTGCTCCTTCTTATGATTTCCGGTTAAATCGTGTACTTCCGAATTAAGAATCCCCTCTGTTAATTCCAAATGAAATTGTTGTGTACTTCTCGCAGTAAATAATCTGTTTACTTGAAGACGTGTAAGTCTATCCAGGAGTGTTAATGGCGGGGTATCTAATGTTAAATCGTCGCCAACATCTTTTGAGCTCCCGTGAATTAAACCACAATCAAGTTCAACAAATCCAAATTGAAGTGCTGCTATCCAATCAAGAAATGATTTATCAACAGCATTTATTAGAGATTTGACCACTTCTTCACCTTTATTTATTCTCAAAGCTTCAGCTCTTTGATTGCCACGGTAACCACTTTCTAAGAGGATTTGTTCTTCCCACCAACCATATATGCACCATGGTTGTAAATCATTACTTTTTGGATTAATTAATCTGTGTAGAAGTTTATTACAGTTTTTTTCAGGGCCTATCATATCCCCCAAAACAAAGAGGGTTATGTTCCCAGGAGTTTTTTTTAAATCTTTTTGAATAAGTTCATAAGTATCTAGATCCCCTTTTAACCCACTTATAAGTGCCCAGCGTTCTATCATCTTTCACAAACATGAGAAGCATCTTCAGCTCGTTCGGCAAATTCAAATCCGTTTTTTAAACGCCATGCAAAAATCGGAGGAAGACCAGCATTTATTATTGCTTTGCAGGTAAGTTCGATATCATATTCAACTTCTCTAATTTTTACGTCATTAGTGATGTCGTTATAAACCACATAAGTAGCTTTAGTTCCTCCATGCCGTGGCTCTCCCACTGAACCTGCATTTACTATTCTTCGCATCGGCAAATTCATTTCTTTCTTTTGAATATCTTTCGAACCACTGTTTTTGACCTTTACGGCAATTGAACCATTTGCTAGTTCACGTATATAAGGTTGATGAGTATGTCCACAAAATAGAATCTCAGCTTTGGCATTTTCAACTCTCTCAAGAGCTGCGAATGCATCCATATCGGGCAGCAGATATTCATGTTGACTATTAGGACTACCATGAACAAAAAGACATTTATCTTTACGAATTGAATAGGGTAAATTAGCTAAAAAATCCTTATTTTCTTTTGTTAATTTTCCCGTAGTCCATTGATGAGCGAAATGACCTCTCCTTTCAGCGATCTGAGAAGGGTAACTACAATCGCAGGCATCTAATCCATCAACTACATCTTCGTCCCAACAACCCTGACAAGTGGCAATTTTTTTCTCTTTGATTAACTCAATAACCTCATTAGGTTGAGGACCATAACCTACTAAATCTCCAAGGCAGGTAATATTCGTAATCCCTTGTAATTCAATATCTTTTAATACGGCTTCTACTGCAGGTAGATTTGCATGTAAACATGAAATAACAGCTTGATTCATTTTTAATTAATTTCGAGAAGTTTGTAATTGTGAATTTCTAAGTGTGGCTTGATGATGCTCTAGAACAGCATCACTAAGAAGGCAATTATTGATAGTTGATTTTATTAATTGGAAGTTTAAGTTTTTCCCCTGTATGACAATTTCAGAGTGTCTTTCTGGTCTTCCATTAAGAGGAGCAACTTGATTTAAGGTTTGATATTGAGAACCTTTCTGAGTCAATATCCAGTTAAACAAGATATAACGACCATCTGGTAAGTTCATTAATGCTTTTGCTCTATATACGTCTCCATAAGCACCGTTCACTAATTCGAACCAAAAAGTATTTAAACTTGCAGGATCCCAAATATTTTTTTTGAGGTCAATACTACATGATTCAATTGCTTTAAAATCTAAAGTATCCTTTATTGGTAATTCTAGATCTCTGCCAAAATGCAAATATTTATTTGGTTGAAGATTATATATTTCAAGCTCTTTTATAACTCTCAAATCAATACCACTAATACCCTGAAATTTAGGTATGAAAAATTGAGGAAATTCAATAATAATCAAAATATTCTCTTTCTCTACCTCTAAGGGCAATTTTGAACTTGACAAATCTAATAAATTAGGAATTTGATCTTTCAAAAAAGCAAAATCAATTTTTGAATTTATTGCTTGCTCTAAATTAATTTCTGAATATCCGCCAAGACGTACATAACCACAATTTCCAGAGTGATTCTTAAAAGTATTAAGTATCCAACTTGTCTTACCGCATCCTGGAGGCCCTGATATTATCCAAGTTTGACTCATAAAAAACTACCTGATGTATAAAATTTACACCAAAATGAAAATGAAAATCATTTTTGTTTTTGTTTTTAGATATTTCTTATGAGAGGAAATAAAAAATTCAGAGAAATTACGCAGCTAATAAAGTGAGAACACTATGGAATGCTTGTTATTGAATTAAAAAATAATTAATCTATGTACTAAGTGTATTTGAAAATTGAGTTCTTTAACTATTACCAAGGCTGCTTCAAATGAATTGCTCAGGCAATCAATTTATCGTGGTACACCTGGAGAAATATTCCTATATTTGCAACCTGATATTCTTGATGATGGATGGATGTTTCTGAGAGTTAATATCTGGGAAAAATCAGGAATTCCGATTGCAAGAACTGATGGCTTAACTGTCTACGCTCCAGAATCTCAAAAAAGTTTACTAGATGAACTATCACTTGATCATTATCAGGATTTATCCGGAGGAGGATTCTTGATTAGTACTCCAAAAGGCGCGACAAAAAGTTCTTGTGGTTCGGGTTTTAAATTTAATAAATAAAAACCTATTTAAAATGAAAAAATGATTATTTTGAAAGACTATTAACTCGCAAGGGTAGATCTTAATTTTTAGTATTGGAGCAATAGTCTGTTTAATATTGCTTATTTAGTTGTTTTAGCGGGCGATGCAGTATGCAAAGCTATGCAAGGTATAGCAAATGATCGCCCAGGGATCGCCCAAGGACTATTTAAGAATCGTGAGAAGTCAATCGGGGCGACAGGATTCGAACCTGCGACCTAGTGCTCCCAAAGCACTTGTATGTAACTTTGAGAAAAAGATAAGAATATAGATTATAACTAGGGTTTTCTATTGTCTTGGAACGTATTTGAGACTCAAAATCATGCCCTGCGATCGCATTAATTCGCATGAGTTCGTCACTTAGCTACCCCTCTAGCTACCCCACAAGCAACCGAGTGCCATCTTATAGTAATCAAAAAAATAATTGACAGTCGATCTAAAATGTAGAAATAAATGCCTTCTTAGTTGTGGATGATTTTAAAAATAAATTAAGACTTATTGGTTTCGTTCCTATTGGAGCTTTAGCTGATTTGTTTGCAGAATATATATTGTTTTCATTATTTTCTATCCTATTTCTTAAATGGTCCATTCAAGACATGTGGGATGGCGTTATTCCTCAAGAAAAAGTTACTATTTTATTTACTTTACTAAATATACCTGCCGCGATTTTAGGATACAAAATTTCTCATATTATTAAACCAGCTAAATTAACCAATAAAAAATTTATAATAATTCACTCTTTTTTTATTGGCCTCGAATTAGCAATAAGTTTTTGGCTAGAGGGATACCAACCTTTGCATCTACTGGTAACAACTCCAATTTTTATATTAATAATTAAAGATCGTAAATTTAATTTATTTAATATGAGTTAAAAATGAAACGCTTACTACTTGCACCACTTCTATTAGGCTTAATTCCTTCAGCTAATGCAGGTGTATATATTTATCCATTTTTTAATGAAGGGATAGAAGTACGCTGTGCAGATAATGAACCAAAACATTTAATTTCATTTAAAGCTGGCAGGGTTATGAAGTTCGAAGATTATGGAAATGAAAAATATAAATTCCCTGAAACTTATCTTTTCCCAGAAAAACCTAATGATAAATATTCTTATTTTCCTAGTACAGCAGGTACAAAATGTAGCTTTAGAAAATTAAGTAAAAAAGAAAAAAAGTTTTTTGTTAAAAGAGCATTTGAAACTTGTATTACTTCAGATTTAGAAATAAGAAAGAAATATTGTTATGGCTGGAATTAAATGAAACGCTTACTACTCTCACTATTTTTGCCACCAATACTTTTAGCAAGTTGTTCATCAAATAAATACCCTTCATTTAGCGAAGCAAAAAAAGCGTGTGAAAAGTGGAAAAAAAATAGAATTGAAATAAAGTCAATATGGGGAGGGAGTAAAGGGACATTTCCTTCCAAGTATTGTGTGAATGAGAAAGAAACAAGACAAATTTTGGGATGGGAATTTGTGGGAGCTAAAGAAGGTAAACTTTATAGTCCAATAGAAAGAGCGAAATTAGGGGAAAAAGAATCTGTTACTAAACGTTTTTATTACTAATGAAACGCTTATTACTCCCTCTAATAGCTGCTCTCGCTTTACCTACTGCTGTTAATGCAAATTTTTATGATGAGCAAACATTTAAACGAAGATGGCCTATTTTTGTTGATGAGTTTTCTACTGGAACTAAATTCCAAGAATTAGAAGATTATGAAATGATGTGCGAAAGATTTGTAAGAGCAAATAATGAACTAAAAAATTATTTTACAATCTTTCAAAAATATCAAACTAACCCTAATGTTGATTTATTTGGTATCAGAGCTCAGTTAAAAACAATTGTCAAAGCATGTGGGGAACAATATAGTATCTATTAATAGAAGGCACTAGATAAGTAAGTGATGACCGCATGAACTGTTTGCTAGCTACCCCTCTAGCTACCTTTTCTTAATATGAGACAACAAATAATAAAAAAGCGAGTCTGGGTAACTCGCTAGTATGACTTGGATTTGATTGAGTCGGGGCGACAGGATTCGAACCTGCGACCTAGTGCTCCCAAAGCACCCGCGCTACCAAGCTGCGCCACGCCCCGCTAAACATCATTCTAATCTATTACAGGGATGTTAGTAAACATAGTCACAAAAAGAATTTTTGCAGTAATAACAAGCGTTTTACTTACTTAGATTATAATAGTGTCAATGGATTTAGTGCAATATCTAGTCAACCTTTGTTATAACCCGAAGACACTCTTAGGTTGCATTTTGCGTACAAGTTGCGTACATTGTGCATATATGTACGCAAATTAATGCCCAAACTTAAAAATAATGAAGCATGGGTAAATGGTTTTAAGATGGCCATTAGGTCTTCTACTGCAAAGGGTTGGACTGTTAGAGAACATAGAGGACTTGCAAGATTAGAGGTCAGAACTGGTGAAGGGATGAGATCTGCACAGCTTATGAAAAATAATATTCCTTTTTCTTACTCTGCCCAAGACATGGGAGATATTATTACGCGGGTTAGGAATATCTATGTAGAGATGGCTAATAATGGCGGTGATTTTGATTCTGCTGTTGCTGTATGTGCGGGATTAGCTCCTAAATTAACTTATTCTCATGATTGGGTTGGTGCTAAAGAAGATTTTGAAAAATATAAAAAAGAGATGGGAACTGGTATTAAAGATATAACTTGGACTAAAGAGTATGAACCTGTCATTGATTATGCAGTTAACTTATTAAAAACCAAAGATGCTCCAATAAATGCAGATAAATTATTAGAAATTTGTGCAAAAAATGGAATTGAAAAGGTTACTGACTTTATGGCAAGAAATAATATTGCACCAAAACCATTAACTTATGAACTTGGTGGTAGAGCTAGAGAACAAAGAGTGAGAAATCTTGCTTCTTTTTTAAAATATTGCGTTACTAAGAAAACTTATCCTAATCATTGGCTTCCACCAGATGACTTAAGAGAATACATTGGAAGACCATCTGAAAAAGCTAAAAAAGCTAAAAATAAAAAAGCATCAATAGAAGATCAAGAGTTTGTTAATTTAATAAATTCTCTACCAACAGAAATAGGGCAACCGCATCACATAATCGCTGCTAAAAAATGGGTTAATGCAATGAAGCTTTGTGCTGTTTTTGGTTTACGACCTATTGAGTTAAGACACTTGGTTTATAAAAAGAGAAAAGATGAACTTTGGTGTATGTATGAAAAAAGATCGGGTCAGGGCGTAACAAAACCAAGAATATTAGAACCTCTTTATTTAGTTGATAATGATGGCAATGTTCATTATGAAGAAGTAGTCAGATTGTACAAAGCGGGTCTATTAGAACTTCCCTATCAATGTATGCCAGATTGCAAAACTGTTGAGGGTGTTGGTGATCAGATGGGTAAATGGTTAAAACAGAAAGCGGGTTGGATTTCTCTTAAAGCATTAATGGCTAAAAGGGGTGAAAGTCTTGGTTGTTATAGCTTTAGACATTCTTATTCATTAAGAGGTCATCAATTAGGAATTGATGCGGGAAGTGTTGCTGATGCAATGGGGCATACATTAAGAACACATCTTGAATCGTATGATTATGCTAAAACTACAACTACTAAAAAAGCATTTATAAAAGCTAGAGAACTTCAAGCGGTTTAATTATTGACAGTCGATCTACAATAAAGGGCAATTAGCTCCTTTTTTTTGTGAGAAAAAGATTTTTAATTCCTTTATTAGCAGTCCTCTCATTACCAACTATAGTTAATGCAAACTCTTATGATGAGAAGATTTTTAATGAAAGAACCTGCAAAAAAAGTAGAGGAAACTTCTCAAAAAGATATACATCTTTATACTGCTCCAACTATGAATGGATGGAAACCAGTAATCTTTCTTGAGGAAGCAGGCATTGAATATGATCTTACGTATGTTGATTTTTCTAAGAACGAACAGAAGGATAAAGATTACATCAAAAATATAAATCCCAATGGAAGAATCCCTTCTATTATTGATCGTTCAAATAATGATTTCCGAGTTTTCGAGAGTGGAGCAATTTTATGGTATCTCGCCGAAAAATATAATAAGTTCTTACCTAGGAATGCCAATGAAAAATCTATAACAATGCAATGGTTGATGTTTCAAGTTGGTGGAATAGGTCCAATGATGGGTCAAGCGATGTATTTTCAAAGGATTGCTGCTTTAAATGGCGAGAATAATCAGTTTTCTATAAAGCGTTATGTAGATGAAAGTCGTCGTTTATTTGAAGTGCTTGATAAACAACTTGCATCACATGAATTTATCGTCAGTAACGAATTTACAATTGCTGATATTGCTACTTATCCTTGGGCAAGAACTTATTATTGGGCAAATGTCCCTATTGATGGTCTACCTAATTTAAAAGCATGGTTTGATCGAATAGATAATAGAAAAAATACGCAACGAGCACTTGAAATTCCACACCCTCGTTGGGCATTTTTTGGGAAGGGTGATATACGATCTCAAGAGATTGAAAATGCAGAAAACTTTCAAAGTGATGTCAAATCCGTATTAAATGGAAATAAATGAAACGCTTAATACTTAGACAACTTAAAAAGAGTTAGTCCTAATTGTGATTACTTCACTAATAAGAAAGCTCCTCCACTTCCTTTTTTTATCTAATAGAAGATTCTTTTACTGAATCTTGTAACTTACTTTCTACTCTTTTCACTTTAATTATTCTCACTTACCTTTAAGTCCTAGTTGAAAAACTTTCTTAATCCATCGATCTCGAGTATTTGGTTTGGAGCCTTTTACCGGAGAAAATTCAGTTACCTTTACAGGCTTTACTCCACAGAATCCAATAAGGCAATTTTATTAAGTGGAAGTTAAAAATATTTTTGATTAAATTAATTAAAACAATCATGACTAATTACAAGTTAAATTAGTCTTGGGTCAACTAGATCAAATGAAAATATTTAAATGAGATTTAAAGCTGCTTTAAACTAAATAATCTATAAAAAAAGAGTAGAAATATTTTTTATTATGCATCCAAGCAAAGTAATCAAAGATCCAAAAATTAATGATACTTATTACGATCCAGATGTTGATAAGCTTTATCAATACGTAAAAATTGGTGACTTTCCGCCAGAATGGGTAGTGACAAATATAGATGAAGATGACGATTATTATTATGCTTCTATGGGATATTAGTTTTAATATCTATTATTAAATTCAATAAATTTGTCTCTTTAAAATTATGTGTGAGGAAGATTAAAGAGACAATCTAAATTTAGATAAAAGGGTTTAAGGGAAAATTAAAAAGGAAATAAGATTTAATGAAAAAAATAATAATTCAATGTAAATTAATTATGAAATAATTACATCAAATAAATTTGATTATATAAAATTAATTTGTTGGGTTTTCAAATGACTATTAAAGATCATAAAAGTTTGCAGGGCTCAAAAATTCTTCTTGTAGAGGATGATAAGAGTATTAGGCTGACAGTAAGTGAATCATTGAAAGGCGAAGGTTTTGAAGTTTTAACTTTTAAAGACGGTTTAAGTGCTTCAGATTTTATTGGCGAAAATACTAAAAATGATGTTGACCTAATAATTCTCGATTTAATGTTGCCAGGGTTAAATGGATTAGAGTTATGCAGAAAAATAAGAAATGAAGAAAATTATACACCCATACTAATTTTGAGTGCTAAAGATAATGAATCAGACAGGGTTCTTGGTTTAGAGGTTGGTGCAGATGATTATTTAACAAAACCTTTTGGTTTAAATGAATTAATTGCTAGATCAAGAGCCTTAATAAGAAGATCTAAACGTAATAAAAAAAGTTTAGAAAACTCAAAAACCGTCATAGAGTTTAATCATATAAAAATGTTTTTAGAAGAATGCAGAGTAACTTCTTTCGATAGAGAAATAACATTATCTCCAAAAGAATTTAAATTATTAGAATTATTTATGAAAAATCCTAAAAGGGTATGGTCAAGAGATTTAATACTTGAAAAAATATGGGAAATTGATTTTATCGGTGATACTAAAACTGTAGATGTGCATGTTAGGTGGCTCAGAGAGAAATTAGAAGAAGATCCCTCAGCTCCAAAGTTTCTTAAAACTGTTAGAGGCTTTGGATATAAGTTTGGATGAAAATGAAAACGCTACAAGAGGTATTAACTTTCTTTTATGAGAAATGGAAAACCAAGGTTAAAGGATTTTCAAAAAATAATAAAAATATTGAATTAACTAAGAACCAACAAATTTTTGATTTTCCATTTGATAAAGTTAAACCACAGCAAATTTTATCTTGGTTAGATTATTCATCTCAAGGATGGATGATTTTGTCATCTGATCTAACAATAAAATTTATCAATCAGAAAGGTTTATCTCTCATTAAGTTTATTAAATATAAAGATGTTATTGGAAAAGCAATTAATGATATTAATGAGCTCGAAGTACTAAGAAATAAGATTTTATATTCAAGAAAAAAAGATTTCCCAATCAGCCTAGATTGCATTTTTTCGGGGGAACCCATTTCTGTAAATATTGTTAGAGCAAGGAAAAAAAATTATTTAATATTGTTGGAGAGTAAATTATCAATTGAATCCATAAAAAAAAGACAGAATCAATTAATCAATGATGTGTCTCATGAACTGAAAACACCTCTTACATCTCTTATTTTGATAGGCGAAAGACTGGAGGCAGTAGTATCAAAGAAAGATAGATATCTTGTTAAAAGACTTAAGAAAGAATCTAAAAGATTAAGAAAAATGGTCGAAGAAACTTTAGAACTTTCTAAGCTAGAAAGTAACGACGCTTTTCAAGAAAATAAAAAAGTATCTATTTCAGATTTAGTTATGGAATCTTGGCAAACCATAAAACCACTTGCAGAAAAAAAAGATGTAAAAATAAAATTACTGATACCAACAAAATATTTTATATCTGGTGATATTGAAAATTTAAAAAGAGCTTTTATAAATATTTTGGACAATGCTATTCGTTATTCCCCAGCTAATGAAGAAATTCAAATTGAAATTTTTAAAAGAGATAGCTCTGTTGTTATAAGAGTTAGAGATAAAGGTATTGGATTAGAAGAAAATGAATTTAATGATATTTTCTCTCGTTTTTATAGAGGTGATCCATCAAGGACAAAATTCAAGAAAAGTGGTAGTGGTTTAGGTCTTTCAATAACAAAAAAAATAATCAACAACAATAAAGGTTTTATAAAGGCTTTTAATCATAAGGATGGTGGAGCAATTTTTGAAACTATCTTTCCTTGTCTTAATACAGATTTATAGGATGAAAAAAAAAGACCTCCAATCTGGAGGTCTTTTGAACATTGTAATTCTGATTAGAATTTGAATGATGTAATTACACCAATCCCAGTATCATCATCACCGGTTTGCTCAACAACATAAACAAATGGAGTAATAGTCATAGCATCGTTTAATGGATAAGAGTAACTAACGTCGTAAGCGTATAGCTCTGTTTGTGAATCCGTGTAACCAGATTTTGTTCCCAATGATGCTGATAGGTTACCCTCACCAAGATCGGAAGAGAGACCTACTACATATTGAGTAGTATTTTCTGAAGATGATTCAGGATTTCCAAATTCAACACCACCGCTTATTGTTGGGAACCCATCTGGAGTATAAGCAGCTGTAGCCCCCCAGTATGAAGCATTATCTTTATCAGAGTAAGCAAGAGTTACAGCATAATTATCTGATGAGTATCCGAGAGCAGCCCCGTAGTAATCAGCTCCTTCCTTAGTGAACATACCTTTTGTAGTTTCACCATCATTTGCTGAAACTCCGATACCTACATCCCATCCATCTCCAAAACTTCTGCCAGCACTAAAAGAAATATCTCCTGATAGATCAACAGAGTTTGCAGCTCCACAATCTCCTAATGCATCAACGATGTTGTTTACTGCACAGGCATTTGGCCAGTTTTTGGAAGCATCCATTGACTCACCAACGGATAATTTCCATTCTCCTACAGGGAAAGTGTAGTTAATATCTTCGATTCTTAAAGCATCTGATGCGGGCTCTCCGAAATCGAGAACTTCACCTACAGTCCTCCCAGTATCACTGTTTGCAGAAGTGATTTGGTTCCCTGATGATATCTCAACGTTTAATTTGTCTTCACCAGTAAAAGATGTATTTAAATCGAATGAGTAATGATAGTGAGCCATAACAGCTTCATCACTATCAGTACCACCATTACTGGAGGCACCGATCAAGAATTCACCTACACCTTTAAAAGTAGTAGTTTCTGAGAAACTGCCAGCTTCAATTCCATTAACACGAGCTTCAAGGCCATCCACTCTTCCTTTCATAATTGCCAACTCAGAACCAAGCTCATCACTTAACCTGTCAATTGCAGCGCCGTTCATTAAGCCTTCACCACCTGCAATTAGATTACTTAATTCAGCAGCAGCTTCTAAACGAGAGACTGAGTTTCCATTGAATTTTGGACTATTTGTAAGATCCTTTAATGAATCGTAAGCCCAATCTCCTGGGAATAAAGTATCTGATTTAAAATCGCCTAAAGATACTAAATCATTAGAATTTGAATAATCACTAAGATCTGTTGAATTGATCTCAGCTGCGTTTATTGCGAAACCTGATGCCAAAGAAATTAAGGCAGGAGCAGCAATTAATTTTTGAAAAAGTTTCATGAACCTCAACACGTAAAAATGGATATAAATCCATATTTATGAGAACGGATTAAGGTTAAGAAACGGGTAAGAAATAAAGTCAAAAAGAAAGATTTAAATAGACCTTAAACTACCCTTAAATTGAGAAAAAAAAATTACATATTTTTCATGATTTTTTGTATAAATGTTAAAAATCAACCTAAGTTTATTTTTAAATATTTTCAAAACCAAACGAAAAAAGCTCTAATCAAGATTTAGTTTAAATGAGGGTTAAGAACTAATTAATTAAAAGATAAACTTTTAATTTAGATAGAATTTGTGTTCAAATTAAGTGCTATAAAGATGTTGTCTTTCGTTAATTCATGAAATCAATGAACATAGCTAAGAAAGCTTTGGTCTTTACTTCTGCAGTAGCCATTGCTGCTGGTACAAGTGTTCCTGGTACAAGTGTTTCTGCTAGAACAAGATTAAGTGGTGCTGGAGCATCATTTCCTGCCAAAATCTACACTCGATGGTTTTTTGATCTAGCAAAAACTGGCGGCCCAAGAGTTAATTATCAAGCTGTTGGTTCGGGTTCTGGAAGAAAAGCATTTATTGATCAGACTGTAAACTTTGGTGCGTCTGATGATCCCATGAAAGATAAAGATATAGCAAAAGTTACTAGAGGATTAGTTCAGATACCTATGGTTGGAGGTACTATTGCATTTGGTTATAACTACGAATGTGATTTGAAACTTTCCCAAGAGAAAGCAGTACAAGTTGCTATGGGAATGATTAAGGATTGGAAAGAATTAGGTTGTAAACCAGGGAAATTGACTTGGACCCATCGTTCTGATGGATCAGGGACAACTAAAGCCTTTACAAACTCTATGGAAGCGTTTTCAAAAACCTGGACATTGGGCACAGGTAAGTCTGTAAAATGGCCGGCAGGTGTTGGAGCAAAAGGTAATTCAGGTGTGGCAGGTGTTATTCAAAATACTCCTGGTGCAATTGGTTATGTTAACCAGTCATACATTAAAGGTAATGTGAAAGCTGCAGCACTTCAGAATCTTTCTGGAGAATATGTAAAGCCTACAGTTGAGGCAGGAGCTAAAGCTCTCAATGGTATTACTTTAGATGAAAATCTTGCTGGTAAAAATCCTAATCCAACAGCAAAAGGAGCATATCCTATAGCTTCATTAACATGGATACTTGCTTATGAAGAAGGTAATGGTAGAAATACTAAAGCTATTAAACAAGCCTTTAATACATTGTTAAGTGATGAGTATCAAGATAAAGCTCCATCTCTTGGATTTGTCCCCTTAAAAGGAGATATTCTTGAGAAGTCAAGAGCTGCGGTAAAAAGAATCGGTAAATAAACCGTAAGACAATATTTAAAAGGAGGAATTTATTTCCTCCTTTTTTATGCAAACAAATATTTTGATAAACCTAATATTAAAGAAAAAAGAATAAGTATGTAGGTGGGAACTACTTTTAAAAAAGATAATAGTGTGGAGATTAAAACTATAAAAATAGAGCTAATTAAAAAGTATTTTGATGAAAAACTATCTTCAATTAAATTAAAGCCAGAGAAAATAACTGCTCCTGGAATTGTATTGATTACTCCTTCGATAAAGTAATTAATAGATTTAAATCTGTTTTTTATGAAGCCTTTCCCAAAAACAAAAATCAAAATAAAACTTGGTAAAAATATTGCAAACGTTGATATAAATGAATATTTTAAAGCCTCATTAATACCTCCAATTGAAAAACCTGCTTTATATCCAATAAAACTTGTAGTTAATAAGACAGGACCAGGTGTTATCTGGCCAATCATTATGCCATCAATAAATTCATTATTTGTTAACCATCCTTGCGAGATAACATAATCACTCATTAAAGGAATAATTACTAATCCGCCTCCAAATATAAAAAGTCCCGATTTGAAAAATAATAAAAATAGATTAAGGTAATTTATTAAAAATTTTGAGTTTAAAGAATCCTTCAAAAAATTATAGAACTTAAAAATATCTAAAAAGAGTGTACTACTCAAAAATGAGGTTGTTGAAAATATAGATAAAGGGACCAAGCTATAAAAAATATCTTTGAATTTCTTTAAAAATATATTTATCAATCCTGCAATAGTAAGTATTGTAATTAGTGGAAATTGAATACTATTATATTTGGCAAATATAAGTAGAAATAATATTGAGCTAGAGAATAATATTCGATCAAACTTTAATCTTTTTTTTAATAGAACTAATGAGAATGAAAAAATTATTCCTGCAATAATAGGAGGATTAAAATAAATTAAATCACTTAGAAATTTTGATCCAGAATAAATTTGCCAAAAAAAGCTAAGAACTAATACCGAAATGAATCCTGGGATAATGAAACATATACCGGATATCAATCCACCAAGATAACCATTAATTTTAAGACCTATATATATTGCTAATTGAGTGGATATTGGCCCTGGAAGCAATTGACATAAACCAATACCTTTTTCAAAAGATTGGGTAGAGATTAGTTTTTTATTATTTATAAGTTCATCTTCGAATAAAGAAATATGAGCATATGGTCCTCCAAAACTGAAAATACCAATTTTTAGAAAAATTTTTGCAAGTTCAATTAAGGATATTTTTGCCATTTAAATACTCTAATTTCTAAAAATTAGTTTTTATGGTGATGATAAGCTTTGTTTGATTGATGGTAATTTAAGACTCGAAATCCAAGATAATAATATTAGAAGTGATGAAAAATAAAGACAATATTGAAGACCAATACTCGGATTTCTCCCAATCATAAATAGTAAGCCAGATAGTAATGTTCCAACTAGTCTTCCAGCAGCATTTGCCATGTAATAGAAGCCAACATTTAAACTGACTTTTTCATTATCAGAGTAGGCCAAAATCATATAAGAATGTGTGGAGGAATTCATTGCAAAAACAAATCCAAAAATAGTAAGTCCTAAAATTATTGCTATCGATGGAGAACTTTCTCTCCATAATGCGACTCCTATCAAAGAAGGTATGACCATTAATACGGCACTCCAAAATTGGATAGCTTTACGATCTGGACTTTCTTTCTGGCCCCACATCTTTCTAATTGCTGGAGCCGAAGCCTGAACAATTCCATAACCTATTACCCAGGCCCCAAGAAATAATCCTATTTCCATGTAGTCCCAACCAAATGCCATATCTAGGAATACTGGAAGAGCTACAACAAACCAAACATCTCTTGCTCCAAAAAGAAAGAATCTTGCTGCTGAAAGAATATTTATTGCATTTGATTTTGAAAAAAGATCATTAAAAGCTGGTTTGGTTTTCATCTTACCAATTTCTCTAGGCAAAATTAATGTCAATAAAAAGGCTATGCAGAGTCCAAAACCCATAATTCCTACAGCATTATTGAATCCAAATAACTTATATAAAAGTCCACCCAAGAAGAACCCAACTCCCTTAAGAGCATTTTTAGATCCAGTTAAAATAGCAACCCATTTAAAAAGTTGTTTTTGGCCAGTATCATTACCATTACTTGTTTCTGGAACAACTGTCTTAACAGCACTTTTAGCACTCATTTTGTTTAAATCTTTTGCTATCCCACTGACTGCTTGAGCAACCATAACGTATACGACACTAAATATTACTGGCCAATCCTCCTTAACTGGAATAAGCATGAAAAGAGCAATGATTTGAAGGATAGTCCCAATCCATAAAGTAAGCCTTAAACCATATCTTGCTCCTATCCAACCACCATATAAATTAGTAATTATTCCAAAAAACTCATAAAAAAGGAAAAGTAAAGCAATTTGTAGAGTTGTGTAACCTAGCTCATGAAAGTGACCAACAACTAATAATCTTAATGCGCCGTCAGTAAGCGTGAACGCCCAATAGTTAGCTGTTACAACACTATATTGTTGAATATTAGATAACTTCATAAAGACATAAATTAAATTTCTTTTTTGATTACGTATTCAGTAAGATCTGCAAGTCTGCAGCTGTAACCCCACTCGTTGTCATACCAAGCGTATATCTTTAATAAATTTGAATTAACAACCATCGTCGATAAACTATCAACTATTGAACTTCTAGAGTCATTTACATAATCTGCAGAAACTAAAGGTCTTTCTTCGTAGCCAAGAATTCCTTTTAAATAAGTTTCTGAAGCTTCCTTAAGTGCCATATTTACTTGTTCAGTTTTCACTTCTTTATTTAATTCAAAAACTGCATCTGTTAAAGAACCATTAAGTAGAGGAACTCTGACTGCATGTCCATTTAATTTTCCTTTTAATTCTGGAAAGATCTCAGCGATAGCTTTAGCAGACCCAGTGGTAGTAGGTATTAAACTTTGCATACATCCTCTTGCTCTCCTCAAATCACTTTTATAAAAATCTACAGGAACTTGAGTGTTCGTGACATCGTGAATAGTTGTAATAGCACCATGTTTAATTGAAAAATTTTCATTAATTACCTTTACTATCGGAGCTAAACAATTTGTAGTGCAGGATGCTGCAGTTACTAATTTATGTTTGGAAGGGTCATAAAGACTTTGATTTATGCCATAAACAACATTAAGTGATTCAGCTCCTGCAACAATTCCCTTAACTGGACAAGCTACTATTACTCTTTTCATCCCTAGAGATTCAAAATAGGGATTTAGTTTTTCTGGCTTTTTATTCTTTCCTGTACATTCCAAAATAATATCTACAGAAGATTTTTCCCAAGGAACATCAAGGTAATTTTTAAAAGATGTGTAAGCTAATTTCTTTCCATCAATTATTATTTCTTTTTCTTTAACCTTTATATCTTTAACCCATCTGCCATGGACTGAATCAAATTCGAGTAGATGTGCAGCAGCATTCGAATCTCCTGCTATCTCATTTAAGTGAGTTATTTCTATATCAGCTCTATCCCATAATGCTCTGAAAACTAATCTGCCAATTCTTCCAAAACCATTAATTCCAATTTTCATAACTTTGAAATTTTCTATTGAAATTATACATCAAAATAATTTGATGTATCAAGATGTTTTGATTAATGAAATCTTTTTTATTTAAGCTATATTTAGGAAAATCTAATTAATTTAAAATTGTTAAAAGATATTAGCAAAGTAAAAAAAGAAAATATATCTAAGTTGATGGTTTCATTTTCTGATCCTTTTAGGCTAGAAATAATTGACCTAATGATGGATGGAGAAGTTTGTGTTTGCGATATTATGAAATTAACTAAGTTATCTCAATCAAGAATTTCATATCACATAAAAATTTTGAAGGAAGCTGGTCTTATCTCTGATAGACAAGAAGGTAGATGGGTCTACTACAGCCTAAATAAAGAGTCTCTCTTTTTGATCAAGGAATGGATAACTTCTTTGACAGATCATTCCTCGCATAGAAAACGTTCCTGCGAATAAGTTATACGTTAGATTTTATTAATTAACTTCTGATTCCCTGTCATAAGTCATTCCTGATTGTTCCATCCACTCAGCTTTAGTCTTGCAATGAGAAAGCCATCTTTAACAGGCAAGAATCAAAAAGATTTAACTCAGATTTTTTACATAAAAGGCTTAAAGGTTTTAGTTTAAAACCGAAAGTATATGTACTAACTTTTGCTTCATTGATGATAACTTGTATGTTTATCCCCACAATTTTTACATCAAGAAATTTAGTTAATGTAAATCAAATAAATGATTATCTGACTTTAAGTATTATTGATGATTTTTAAATAAAATGAAACGCTTACTACTTGCACCGCATGATAATATTATTTCTTCTATATTGAATATTTTCTCTAATTTTATTGGCTAAAGTTGGACGATTTGGTGGCTCTAATATTAAATAAACTCTTCCTGATTTTTCTAAAAAAACATAGTCTTCTAATAAATCTCTTTTGAGAAGTCGATAGATTGTTTTGGTGGATTTATAACCTAATTTTTTGGCTGCATAGCTAATAGTAAAGGCTTCAATTTCGAATGATTTTGGTTTCATCTTACAAAATTTACATTTGGTGAGATTCACTGCTATGCAATTATTCTAGTCCATTTATATGAGTAAGAGATTGTAAAAGTGTGTCTAATTTTTTAACCCTTCACCTAGTAGATTTTTGGGGTCCGAAATTACCCACCCATTTACTCTGCAAAGGACCCATTTTGGTAATTGATCAATACGTTCTTACACTCGATTTATATTTGGCGATAGTAATCCATAAAAAAATGCAACTAATATATTTTAGTTAAAAAAGGTGTTAGGATTTACCTGAGATCCATTGAGACAAATAGGTTTTTTCATAATCTCTTCTAAATCGCTATAAATCTCTTAAATTTTCTTAATTTGGCTTGTTTTTGCTTAAATTAGCTTATTTTTTATATCTATTTCGTAATAAAAAAGCTGTCTCATGTCACAGCGGGGTTTTGAAAACTTGCTGTATCTAATAATTAGATATTTATATAAAAAACACACTTTTTGTAGATTTCCAATGAGACATGAGACAAAACCTTTTAACCTATTGCACCAACATGGATTTGCGCTGACTCATGTCTTTTTGGTGCATTGAGCCACTTGAGTCAGATTAATGCTCTTGGTTCAAAATTAGATTTTCTTGGTGATTGGGTCTTCTGCTGTTCTGTCCATTTTGGGTGACTCCAATACCTAGCTCTAACACTTTTATTTGTAATAGGGTCTTTATATCTAGATTGATTTCCTTTATCAAAACCAAGTTTTCTTAAGCAGTCTGCACATAACTTCAAGTCATTTGGTGTTACATTCTCCGCACTTCTACAACCACTATTCACCAAAGCTTGCTCGGTGGTAAATCTGAATTTATTGTGTGGCTTTGTTACCCATTCTTCTATTCTCGCGAGGAATGGATCTTCTGCTTCGTAATCATTATTAATAGAGAAACTTTGAGTCGCATATTCTTGTGGAAGGTCTAGAACCATCCCACTTTTATATGCCAACGCAGCTGCTTTCCAAATGCTGTCTCTATCTCTAAGAACCTTATTATTGTTAATTTGTTTTTCTCCTAAATCAATCACCCAATATCTTCGATTTCCTGTCGGATCATTTAAAAAATCTTTCCTATTGCATGATGAAACTAATATTGAAGGTCTTGGGAATATACCAACAGCCTTCCCATAGGGTCGTCTAAATTTATCAACTGAACTTGATAAAAGTGCTTTTAATCTTGCAGCTTTATCACCATGAGGATTAAGCCTATCTAATTCTGCAATTTCAAATATCCATGTTGATTGAATTGCCATAAATAAGTCTTGTTCTCTAGGTTGCCATGTATCACAAAACCAAGGATCAGAAGCTAAAAATCTCCAAAAAGTAGATTTTCCTGTTCCTTGCTTACCAACCAGAACACAACAATTATCAAACTTTATTCCTCTATCTTTAACTCTTCCTACAGCTGCTAGAAGAGTGGTTTTTAGGATCTTATTGTACAATTCAGAATTTGTTCCAAGATATTCACTTGCAACAGTATCTAAGTTAATAGGCTTGATTGATGGATTAGAAACTATATTTTCTAAATATCTACAAACTGGGTGATATTGATTATTTCTTGCAGCTGTAAGTAATGCATCAAATGCAGCTTCTTTCCCTATTTCATAACCCATTATTGAAAGGTAGTTATAGAACAACTGACAGTATTCAAGATCTATAAAATTACCATCAAATTCTGGTTCTAAAGAAAGAAGATTGAAAGCTAATTTATTTCCATAATGATCAACTAAATTTTCTGTTAATGTACCCGCTTTAATTTTTTGGTGTTGATTACCTTGGAAGCCTTCTGGAAAATCTTTTAAAAAACCAACCGATATTGATAAGGGTTGATCTGTGGTTAATTTAGTCACGATAAATCTTCTTCCGTCTAGGTGGATTATTTGTAATTGATCTATTAGGCTTTCTCTTCGCGGGTGTATGTCCTTGAGTTACTCTGCTTCCTCTAATTTTTCTTAAAAACTCATCAGATTTTTTTCTAGAATGAGCAATAATTTTTCGGTGTTCTTCATAGAAAATTTCATGATATTTCCCATCATTTCCATAAAATCTATGGCACTCAGGTAACCCATCATAAGCACCTTGATATTTATAAAATTCTTCAAGAATTGCTTTTTGTTGCTCGTATTCTTCTAAATACTTAGGTGTTACTGGTTTATCATTCCAAGGTAATTTAAGCCAATTACAGAATTGATCATCTGATCGAAAGATTTCATAGTACCTTCTATGCCAATCTCTCATTGCCTTTTTTCTATCTTCTTCAGTATCAAAATGTTCTCTCCGTATCCACTTACCATTGATATTTGTCATTGCCACCATCTCCAACCTTGGATCTTTTTAAATTTGTCTTTAGTTCCGTCCTCTAACTCTTTGCACCAACTTAATATTAAGTGTTTTGCAAATTCACTTTGATTAAATGGTAAATTGAAAGTAGCAAAATCTTTTTGGCTCTCATTGGCGTGAGAGTCATTTTTTTTGTTTGTCATTATTAGCCCCTCGCTAGTTCTAGTTCTCTTGCATCCCTAGCATCTCTCTCTTTTAGAGCAGCTTCACATAGTTCTATGTCATAAAGAATTGGACTATTATGATTTCCCGCAAATTTCCTTCTGTAATGTACTCCCGCTTTAAAGACTTTTCCTTGTCTAAGTCTTCTTAGAGTTGCTTCTGAAAAAGCAAGTATGTTGGCGGTCTCAGCTGCTGTGAGCCATTTTTTAGTAAACATAGAGTTAGTCCTTTAGTAAGAGTGTTGGGTTTCATAAGGTATAGAAGATAAGGTATAAACTCTCGGTGTTAGTGATTAGGATGAAGCCTCTTCTCAACTGAGTGTTGTAGGCATGTTAGGAAGAGTTAGATCTAGTGACAACCCTTAAATAGAGATATATCGGCATGTGTGAGGTTTTGTTATGACAACACCTATCAACATTTGATTGCATATTGATATTGATAAAGCTGTTTCTGCAATTTTCTACTATTTACAGTTAATACAAATCCATCCATTGGATATGAAGAAAATAGCTTTCCTTCTAACCAAAGCTTTCGATATAGATCTACTTCACTTAGATAATTAGTAAATTTATGTTCTGGAACTTCAAAACCTAACTTCTTAAGTTGTATTAGTTGAGTGTGTTTATTTAGTTCTGAATTTAGGATTTCAAAACTACAAAAAGATAATCCTTCTCCTGTAGGAATTTTTTTTCTTAAATGGCCACCCGCTAATGCTTGAGACTTGGTTGGTTTTAATCCATGCCCATATAGTTCCCCTCTAATTTGGATGTCTATATTAATAGGCAATTTATGAGGAATATTTTTTATTGTTTTTAGTGCTTCGGTTTTGTCCTTACCTTTTCTAGTAATTGCTTGAACTAGCTTTCCTTTGATGTACATAAGACCAACAGCGCAGCCATCTAGCTTTGGTGTAAGGATTAATCTGGTGTCTTGAAGAAGAGTTTCTAAGAACTCCTCATAGTTACCATTGCCCATTGAAGGCAATACTTTGTTTTGGTGAAAGTAGGAATTATTAGGATCAATCCTTTTTAAATTCCTTACTAATGAGTCAAACTCTTGATCTGATATTTTTGCTCTTCCTTTGCGGTAGGAAACATCAAATTCTTTGATTGTTTTGGATAAATTTGCGTACATATGCGTACAAGGGTTAATTATGAAAACGCTTATCCTATTTACTGCAATACTTTATGTTCTAAGGGTGGATGCTCCCAAAGCACCCGCGCTACCAAGCTGCGCCACGCCCCGCTCATAAGATCTTAGTTCATAACAGACATCTATAAAAGACTAAATTCCTAAATTTTTTATAAAATATCACTTTTGAGACTGGAAAATGAGTTTTAATAAAATCATAAGGTGTATTAAAATCAGTTAAAAAGAAAATATTTATATAAATTATGGAAACTTTTATCCACTTAGGTCAACACAAGACAGGGACAAAATCGATTCAAGAATTTTTGTTGCGAAATCAAGCGGCATTAGAAGCTCAACGGATATTGATTCCAACTGATTTTATGGGGAGAAATACCGCTAATCATTATGAATTGAATATAGTGACTCTTGCTGATCAACGTAGTTCACCAGTGAAAGATGCCTTCACTGGAAGTTTAGAAAATCTCAAAGAAAAAGTGAAAAATGAGATTGATCTAATTTATGAAATAGGCATAAACAAGAACTGCAATAAAGTTCTTTTTAGCAATGAAGGACTAAGCCTTCTTTGGCATTATGAAGAATATGAAGCTTTGTATAATCTTTTTTCTCAATATTCAATCAAGGTTTCTGTAGTTATTTGCCTAAGAGAAGAGAAAGAATTCAAGAGCTCATGGGCCAGCCAACTTAAAAAAATGGGTTTAGATGAGGAAAAAAATGATAAAAATAGTTATAGATATCTAGGAGATGATTCTTGGTTATTTAAATGGCAAGATCGTCTTACGGTTATGTCACAAATTTTTGATAAATTAATTGTTTATAAATATAAAAGAAATTCATCCATCCATTCATTTTGTGATGCCTTAAATATTGATTTATTAAAAATTGACAAAAACCCTGACAAAATTTATCAATTGAATGTAACAAGATTTTAACAGTACCAATTAAGAAAAAATTTAAAGTATGTTTTAACTATCGAAATTTACACCCATTATGGTCTACAAGAAATAATTCGAAATCGGATGATTTCAGTCTGCATGATGAACTTCTATGGGTGAAGCACATGAAAAAGTTAGGTTTTGATGGTGAACTGTTTATTAAGAGCGGTTGCTTGGAAGGCACCCGCGCTAGTGCTGATATTAAAACTGAAATAGCACCACTTAGAGCACCCGCGCTGTTGTCACAGGAACACTAGAAGAACACTATCAAGGTTTTAAGAAAATAGTAATATCAAGTATTTGCAATGCTTTTGAACTCTGTCAAAATGTGCTCCCAAAGCACCCGCGCTACCAAGCTGCGCCACGCCCCGCTAATAAGATCTTAGTTCATAACATGCATCTGTTAAAGAGCAATTTTTAAAATTATTGATAAAAAATGGAATTTTTAAGGATAATTCACTATTCCTCGCTAAATTGTCACTAATGTTTTTCTTGATTTCAGCGGGAAGTTTAATAACACCCGCGTTGCTCAAAAATATTTAAAAATGAAACGCTTACTACTCCCACTAGTAGCACTAGCTTTACCACATGCTGTTAATGCTGAAATAGATAAAGAGACAGCACAATTTTGTTTAAAGGCAACTGACTTCGCTGGATGTGTTGAAACAATTCAGAGAGGTTTAGATACTAAAAGATTGAAGGATGTAGAAGATGGATTGAGAACATGGACAAGAGATACTGGAGAAATTATTAGATTAAGAGAGAGTGCAATAAAGGCAAAAGATGAGAATGGAGCGTATGGAGATTTCTTGACCTGGATTTATTCTTTAGAAAAACAAAGAAAGGCAAAACAATTAAAGTTGTTGCTAGTTGTTCTGAATATTCTGCGGATTGGTCTCATGATGGAGAAGGATGGTTTCAAGTTAGGAACCCAGATGAATATATAGGAAAAAGATATTCTAATTTCTTTGGAGGTAGATTCACTGAAAGCATGAATCAATTAGTCGAACCTGCAAGAGAAGCAAAACAAATCCTTGATGAATTTTGTCCTCAAATGTATGGGATCGTTCTAGAAGCAAAAGAGAGGGATAGATTAAATGGTATTGAAGAAGCTAAAAAAAATCTTCTTCTGGTGGAATAAAAGTTAATTGTGATTCTCCTGTTTGGAAAAATAAACCTAGATGTAATTAAATAAAAAGTCTAAAGACGATTTAATACCCGCGTCACTAAAAAATTCTCACTAAGTCTCACTAAATGATCTGTAATATTTTTAATTAATCTAGTTATTGCGAAACTTTTGGTTTATATAATAGGTAACTCCCAAAGCACCCGCGCTACCAAGCTGATCCTCGCTCCTCATAAGATCTAGTTTCTAAAAAACCAAATTGAAAAATATTTTATAAAAAATCACTTTTCAGGTTAGAAAATGACTTTTGTCATTAGAAAAATATATGTTTTATCGTTCGAAATTAATCTTTTGAAGTAGCTGGCCTCCATATTTTCCCAAATTATTTATTTAAAATTGTGAGTCTAAAAAGTTTCAAAAGTAACGCTAAATGGACCAGAATCCATTATTATTTCAGTCGGAAAAGTACCTGGATTATTTTTTGTAATTACACTCATTCCATTATTAGTTACAAGGAAAGTCATCTTTAAACCACTAGTAGTATCAGAAATTATTAAATCGCTAGACATATTCATAACACCTAATAAATATTCTTGTCCTGTACATGGAGTGCCTGTTGCACTTGAATCACTAACTAACATTGTTCCTGTTGTATCTAGTAAATAGGCACTTATTGTACCTCCTAAGACTACCTCTCCTTCTGTGGTTGCTTTGCAATATTCTGGCCCGACAAATGAAGTCAAAGGGGCGGTTACTGTTTTCCATTTAGTGACATCTGTTGTTGATTCCTCAAAAGTTTCTGTTGTATAGAATGTTTGCCCACCAATTGGCCCATATTTTCCTTTGATTCTAAAATCCTTAGAAATTAACATTACTGCATGAGGGTAAACTCCAGCGGCAGGCTCTGATGACGCAACCTCAGACAAATCAATTGAACCTCCAGCTCCAAAATCAGCTTCCTCTCCTGCAGTATTTTCAAATGCCCAAGTGCAACTACTGTAATCAGGTTTTAATCCTTCAAGAATTGTAGAACCAGTTGGATTGCCTGGATTTTTCGTACAAAAACCCATTTTAAAAACTGTTACGCCATATTCAGTAGGTGTTCCACGACAAAATCCTCCACCATCTTCACCATATCCTCCAGTTAGTCCAACAAAACTTCCACTGGGATCTGATTCATCAAAAACACTGTTTATTGTAGTAGAGGAAGGGTCTGGACAGACAGGACCTGAGTCACTTGCCTTAAGTGGTTTATCGATAGCAAATAAAGAGCCTATGAAAGCGAATGCGAAAAGGAGAGAATTAAATAATGTTTTTTTAGATTTCATGAGAATTGATTGATTTGTGAACATTGTTGATGAGTAGCTTCTCATTCTTAAGAACCTCCCACTCTATTAACAAAGGAATTTTTATTTCTCTCTAAAAGGACATCATATTTACGTTTTACAGGTTGAGTCATTTGTGTAATCATATTCTTCTTATAATCTTTTTTGCCAAATGTCACTGGACTAGAAGTAAGGTTCATTCTTAAGCCAAAGAAGATTTCATCTGTCCCAGGAAGGTTAGAATTTCTTGAAGTAGATGCAGCTGATATTTCATTAGAAACATAAGCTTCTAATCCGACATGAGGTGTTGCTTGCCAACTTACAGATCCTTCTAATCCTGAATTATCTTGCGTATTTCTGTAGTCCCAGTTGAAACCTCTAACAAAAAATGCTAGTTCTGGATTATTTGGTAATCTATATCCCAACTCAACATCCCAGCCATCAACTACTCTCTCTTTATAAGAAACACCTCCAATAGTTACATCTTTTTCATTAGTTATGGCCATATACCAGTTATTTCTTAGTTCAAAATCCTTCCATAGATATTCTCCTCCAAGACCAAGTCTGCTATGAGCATTACTATAATCCGTCATTCTGTAATCCCAGAAAGCATTTGCACCAAGCATTGAAACATCATTTGGACGATGTCTAATTCCTAAACCAAAGTTAGTAGTGGAACCCTCTGCATTTGTTGCAGTTGCAAATCTTGCTTGAGAAAAAGCAAGAGTCTTAAGATCTCCTTCATTATCTTTTGCCAGTTCTCCAAGTTTCATCAAACTATTTAAAGAAAAACTTGTATCTGATTCTGTCCCTCCAGAAATATTTACAGTTGTTTGAGCAAAAAATGGAATACTTTGAATCGAACTATTAGCTGTTGAATTTACAAAGTCATATCCTGCATCAGCTAAAATTCTTTTACCATCACTAAACATTAAATCAGTATATTCACTGCCTTCAGCACCTTTATTCATTAGGGGAACAAACTTAGTTGAATAAGTTGCGGCTTTAATTATATATTCATCTAATTTGTCTTTTGGTTCATATATATTTTGCTTTTTTTCAGTTTGATCAAATTTGATTTCTTCAAATTTGTATTCATTAGCTGAGAGAGGCAAAAAGGAACCCAAAGAAAATGCTAATAATGCAGAAGTCTTGGAGAGGTTCATTATTAAAAAAATTTTTTTTCTTATTATTAATGCCATTTTCAAAAAAGTCGAGTTTTAGAGACATTACTACATATTTAAGTAATGAAAATATTTTTGAGCTTAAAGAATTTTATTTGAAGTTTGAAGTTATTTGCAATAATAAGGTTTAAACAAAAAACTTATTAAAATTTCTAATTGAGCGGCACCCGCGCTAGTAAAGTTTTGTCGCTTTCCTTAGCTTTTTAGTTTGTTATAAAAGTAAGAAAGTTAGTTATTGCAATAAGTCTAGCTTGTAAAAAGGGATGCTCCAAACACCTGCTCTACCAAAATGCGCCACACCCAGCTAATAAGATTTTAGTTCATAACAGATATCTATAAAAAGCTAAATTCCTAAATTTTTTATAAAAAATTACTTTTGAGGCTAGAAAATGAGTTATTCGCTATTTTGTCACAAGATAAATAGATTGTTTGTTACTAGAAATTGGGATGTTAATAAAATTGGTTGATAGATTTAATTAAAAGGATTCCGAACATGCAGATCTTGAAAAGGTTACTTTTACCTCTTGAACTATTTGTACTGTTAAGTAGTTTTATATTTACTGAACAATTCGATAGGAATCTTGAACTAGATGCTATTGGAGATGGCTCAGTTAAGGATTTGTTGAAAATTTCTCATGGTTTTCTGGATGCTTTAACAAATCATGAACATTTAATTGGCGGCATTTTTTTTGTTTATATTTCTATAATTATTATCTGGAGATTATTTGGCAAGTCAGCACGATTAGCGACTGATCTTGTTGCAATATTTTTATCTTTATGTTGGATTATTGAATTCGTAATTATGAATTTGTTGCTGGTAGCACCTATTAAAAGTCCAATTCTTTTAATAACGGAGTTATTATTATTTATTCCCATTATTATAATTTGTTTTTCTTGGTGGTACTGGAGATTAAACCTTCAAAGAAAAAATAATAAAGTCCCACCAGCTATTGTTTTAGATGATAAACCTGGGGCTATTGAATATTTCTTTTTTTCAGCAGAGATATTTTTTAATTATTCTCATGAATCGTGCCAAACAACATCAGCTAAATTATTGAGGCTAATAAATGGGTTTATTGTTTTAGATATATTTGGCTTGACATTATCTAGAGCCGTTGATTTAGCTATAGGATAAAAAAATTTTGTGCAATTGTAATTTCTAGAGGTCACCCGCGTTACTAAAAGTTTCTCACTAACCCTAACTTTTTGAAATGTAATAATTAATTTTTTATCATTATAGGATATCCATCTGAACTACATTCAAGACTTAGACGTTATGAAAAAATTAGAAGATTTGATTCTCACTTATAAGGATTTTCCAAAAAAAGGTATTGATTTTAAAGACGTTCTAGAAATTCTTCAACATCCAGATATTTTTCAGGACCTTATTTTAAAAATGTCTTCAAATCAAATTTTAAAAAATGCAGAAGCAATAATTTCCATAGATGCTAGGGGATTTATTTTTGGTTCTGCAGTTGCTCTAGAATCATCTAAACCCATGATTGTTGCCCGAAAACCCGGAAAGCTACCAGGGCATTTATTATCAAGAAATTATGATTTGGAATATGGAAAAAATTCTCTTTCTATACAAAGTAAAGCCCTGAAAAAATTTCATACTTTCGTAATCGTAGATGACTTGTTAGCCACGGGAGGTACAGTTGATTGTGTTTCGAAATTGCTTCAAGAACAAAGAAAGGAAATTTCAGGTTTACTTACCGTTGTTGAATTGATTGGATTGAAAGGTAGGTCAAAATTTAATTTTCCTGTTAAGTCGATTATTTCGATTTGAAAGAATTGATGATAAATTTTGAAAAATAGGTTTATTTAATCTCAATGATTTCAGCAAATTATATTTACCCTAAATTTAATTTGACAAATAAATAAAATTTTAGTTGAGTAGAACTAAATGATACCTACAGATCCTGCTGTGAAACCAACTGCAAGAAAAAAAACAAATTCTAATAAATCTCTTGGTAAAGAGTTCACTATTAAATTAAGATGAGTCATTTGACCTTGTGCTCCTCAGGTTTGTAAATTTAAAAAAAATATAACTAATTATTTTTTTTGTTGAGGGAAATAAAAATTTTTTTTTCTTTTTTCTAAAGATTTCAGGAAATAAAACCCCCAAAGAAAAATAATTTTCAAAATCCAAATAAAAACTTTTAACTATTCAATTTACTGCTCAAATTATATTTAAATGCTATATTTTTTTTATTAAAGTAAAAATCATGGGAATTTATGGATTATAAAAAGAAATCCTTAAATAAATTAAATCAAAAAGAGAGTTACGAAGAAATTGACACTAGGTTAGCTTCTGGATGGTACGTAGATGCGGTTGATAATAAAAAGAAGAAAAAATACAAAACAGAAAAAGTTTCTTTCAGAATTTCCAAAAAAATATGAATTCTAAAATCAATAAATCAGATAAAAAAAACAAAAGAAATAAATTGAACTAACCATGTACTGATTGTACAACTTGAGAAAGTGGCACAAATTATTCAGAAATGTAGTCGTTGATACTTGATTTTGTATGCCTAAATACACTATCTTGAGGTGTACTTTAAATTTCGTGTGAGGAAATTTATGAAGCTTTTCAAGAGCTTGCTCGTAGCTCCTGCATCATTAGGCCTATTAGCGCCTATGGCAGCAACTGCGAACGAAGTCACTATTAATGACTTCAACGCTGCAGAAGAAATTGCAGTGACTAATAGCCGTGTAGACGGTCTAGAAGCTAGACTAAACAACTTTGAAGCTGGTAGTTTCTCAGAAACAACTACTGCATCATTCAGCGTTGGCTCTGTTCTAGGTTCTATAGACGGTGATACAACTAGCGAAACAACAGGTTTAGATTTTCAATTTAACATCGGTTTATCAACAAGTTTCACAGGTGAAGATTCACTTGATATAGCTATCGATAACGGTAGTGCATCATTATCTCCAATTGGAACCAAAATGGGTTTCGACAGTGGAACTAGCTTAGTTGTTGATGGTGTTACTTATTCATTCCCTGTTGGTGGAGCAACAATGGTAGTTGGTGATTCAACTGACCTAAGTACTGCATTTACAGGAGCTTGTACCTATAGCGCATTCACTGATGCAACACCAGACGACTGTGGTACTGGTAACTCTATGGGTGCAGGTGGTAAAGGTGTTACTGCAGCTTTAGGTTATGCATTTGATTCTGGATTCTCACTAGCTGGTGGAGTAACATCTGGAAATACTGAAATCTTAGGTGATGCTGCTGACGCATTTGGTATTAATGCTGCTTATTCAGCAGACAGTTACGGAGTAGCTGTTGCATACATTAGTGATGATGGTGGAACAGGCGCTGAGACAACAACCTGGGGTCTTAATGGTTACTACTCTTTTGATTTAGCAAGCTTAAGTGTTGGTTACGAAACTTCAGAAACAAGCGGAACTGATAGTTCTGGATACTTTGTTGGTCTAAGCTTCCCAGAGGTTGGCCCTGGTTCAGTAAACATTGCAGCTGCAACTACTGGACTTTTTGCTGACAATGCTACTGAGTATCTTATCTATGAAGCGTCTTACTCTTATCCAGTAAATGATTCAATGACTATCACTCCAGGTATTTTCATTGAAGAGACAGCTTCAGGTTCTGATGATTTAACAGGAGTAGCTGTTAAAACTTCATTCTCTTTCTAATAAATTAGATAGAAAAAACTACACATAAAGAAAGACCTGCTTAACAGCAGGTCTTTTTTTATTAAAAAGTTTTTAAAGTAAATTTTTTAATATTTAAATAAGAAGATTCTAAATAAAAATGATAAGTAAATTAATTTTTATTATTATATCTATAGTTAGCTTCTATTTTAATAAGAAGATAAACTCTAATTCTGGATAATGATTTGAATGTCTCCAATTTTTAAATGTTTAATATGCAGAAAGGATATAGAAAGATCAACAAAAACATTTTGGAGTAAAAAAGGTCACTTATTATGTTCTACATGCTTGGATAATATAGATAAAAAGAAATCTTGAATTATCAAATTTAGAGAATAAATTTGTTTAACAGGAACTTATATTAAGTAAATCTAAGGTCATTTAGCCAAATAAACTGTGATTTATTATTTTTATAACTCTTCTTATCGTAATACTTCCGATAATTTTTTAGGCTTTTGGCCAGTAATTTTAGGCACTAAATAAATTAAATTCCAATAAAAATTCCTCAAATCTTGAGATCAAGTAAAAACTTAATTTCAAGTTATTTGAGGGTATTTTAGATAACATAAATATCTATTAGGTTACATCAAGTATTTGATGCTAAAAGCTGAATTTTATATTTCTATAAAAAAGAAATTTAAAACCAACCTGGAATAATTTGTCCAGTAGTTACATATGCGCCTACTGCTGCAACAAAACCTAACATTGCTGCCCAACCGTTAAAACGTTCTGCTTCAGGTGTCATGATTAAAAAAAAGAATGTATATGAATTATTGTAACAGGGATTATGAAGCTTTGTAAAGTAATTTTTAGATTTTTTTTGCGAAATTTGATTATTTGGTGGAAGTAATTCCCTATTGTAACAGAATTGCTACAAAATTGTATTAAGTAATAAATTTTCCTATTTTCTAGTAAGGATTGAAAGAAAAATTTCAGATAATTTATATAAGTTATTTGAAGTTTTAAATAGAATAAAATAGTATCTCCGCAACTTAATTCGATTTAAAAATTTTTTGTATTTTGAGATCCCCTGAGGGTAATACTAGATTTATCTAATGAAGAATTTTGCATGAAATTTAACACAGAACCTTTAAAAATTTAAAGCTGCATGGTTTGAAGATATGCTTATGTTAAATTTTGGATCTATATCTTTCGCGGTTAAGAAGATGAACTCAATAAAAATGTGGGTCGCCTGAGATTCGAACTCAGGACCAGCCGGTTAAAAGCCGGATGCTCTACCGCTGAGCTAGCGACCCATTTTGTAAAATCGAGTACATATGGAATTATCCCTTTTTAAGGTAAAAAAAACAACTTTTTGTCTCAAGTTGAACAATAGAAAAACAATTCTTAACTTATGAAATAAAAAATTAAAATTTCTCTCTAAATTTACAGTTAAAAGTTAAAATAATTTAATCGTTAATAGGATTTCTAAAATGCTTAGAACTATCGTAGTTTTTGCCCCCATTATTGCCGCTTTAGCTTGGGTTATATTCAATATACAAAAACCAGCAAGAGAGCAATTCAATAGGGACTTTTTGGGCAAGGATTAATCCAATTTGTTAAATAAAGACGTAATAGTTATTGGTGCTGGTCTTGCGGGATCAGAAGCTGCCTGGCAGGTAGCAAATTCTGGTGTACCAGTCAAACTAGTTGAAATGAGACCTATCAAATCAACTCCAGCTCATCATACGGGTGAATTTGGAGAATTAGTTTGTAGCAATAGTTTTGGAGCTTTAAGTCCTGATAGAGCTGCAGGTCTATTGCAAAAAGAACTTAGAATTTTCAAATCATTGATTGTTCAAACAGCAGACAAATTTGCTGTACCAGCAGGTGGAGCTTTAGCGGTTGATAGATCAAAATTTAGTATTGCCTTAACTAATGTTTTATCTAATCATCCTTTAATTGAAATTAAGAGATTTGAACAATTGGATCTCCCAAGCAAAGAAAATATAACAATCCTTGCGACTGGTCCCTTAACTGCCGATGAATTGTCCTATGAAATCCAAGCCTTTACAGGTATAGATGAGTGTCATTTTTTTGATGCCGCTAGTCCTATTATTTATGGAGATACCATTGATCAAGAGATTGTATTTAAAGCTAGTAGGTACGATAAAGGAGATCCGGCATATCTTAATTGCCCTATGGATGAAAATGATTACATCCATTTCAGAAATGAACTAATTGAAGGAGAACAAGCTAATTTAAAAGACTTTGAGAAAGAGTCAGCTAATTTCTTTGAAGCTTGCTTACCAATTGAAGAAATTGCTAGAAGGGGAGTTGATACAATGAGATACGGACCATTGAAATCTATTGGTTTGTGGAATCCAAAATGGGGAGACTTATTTGATAGGGAAAATAGATTGAAAAAGCGACCTCATGCAGTTGTCCAATTAAGGAAAGAAGATTTAGGAGGAAAATTGCTAAATTTGGTAGGTTTTCAAACTAACCTCAAATGGTCTGAGCAAAAAAGAATATTTAGGATGATTCCTGGTTTAGAAAAGGCTGAGTTTGTACGTTTTGGAGTAATGCATAGAAATACATTTTTAGAATCTCCAAAATTACTTTTACCGACATTGCAATTTATGAAAAGAGAAAATCTTTTTGCTGCGGGTCAAATAACTGGGACAGAAGGTTATGCAGCAGCAGCAGCAGGAGGCTTGCTTGCAGGAATAAATGCATCATTATTAGCTAAGGGTAAAAAACCAGTAAGTTTTCCTGATGAATCAATGATTGGTTCTCTAATGAATTTTATTAGTAACAAAAATCAAATATTCTCTAATCAGAAAAAAAATAAATTCCAACCAATGCCTGCTTCATTTGGTTTAGTTCCAGAATTAACTAAAAGAATAAAAGATAAAAGATTAAGGTATAAAGCTTATCAAGAAAGATCTACAGAAGTCTTGAATGACTTTAAAAATGAACTAGACTCTTTTTTTGATAAAGACCACTTACTTAGCAAAATTTACTAAGATTGATTATCAAAGATCCAAAAAATGGAATTAAATAAGAAAAATTTCGATGCAATTATTATTGGCTCAGGAATAGGAGGGTTAGTAACTGCTTCACAATTGGCGGCAAAAGGAGCTCAAGTATTAGTTCTTGAAAAATATATTATTCCTGGCGGAAGTGGAGGCTCTTTCAAGAGAAAAGGCTATACCTTTGATGTAGGGGCTTCAATGATTTTTGGATTTGGAGAGAAAGGTTATACCAATTTATTAACTCGTGCTTTGAAAGATGTAAATGAAAAATGCGAAACTATTCCCGATCCTGTTCAACTGGAATATCACTTGCCACATAACTTTAATATCTCTGTAGATAAAAATTATGAGCAATTTATAAGCAAATTATCAGCTAGTTTCCCCAAGGAAAAAAAAGGTATCAAGAAATTCTATGATACTTGCGCAAGTGTTTTTAAATGTTTAGATTCAATGCCTCTTTTATCAATAGAGGATCCAAGTTATCTTTTTAAAGTTTTCTTTAAATCTCCATTATCCTGTTTAGGGTTAGCTAGATGGTTACCAGCAAATGCTGGAGACGTTGCGAGAAAGTTTATAAAAGATCCTGAACTTTTAAAATTTATCGATATCGAATGTTTTTGTTGGTCTGTAATGCCAGCTCTAAAAACCCCTATGATTAATGCGGGAATGGTATTTACAGATAGGCATGCTGGTGGGATAAACTATCCAAAAGGGGGAGTTGGAACGATAGCAGAGAAGTTTGTTTCTGGTATTGAAAAATTAGGAGGAAAAGTTAGATATAAAGCCAATGTGACTGAAATTCTCTTAAAGGATGAGAAAGCGGTAGGAGTTAAACTTTCAAATGGGGAAGAATTATATTCAAACATTATTGTATCCAACTCCACTAGATGGGATACATTTGGATTAAAAGATAATACTAAAGGATTAATTTCTAGTAATAACGTGCCAAAAAGTGAATATAAGTGGTCAGAAACTTATAAACCCTCACCTTCTTTTGTTTCGATTCACCTTGGAGTAGAAAAAAATCTAATATCCGATAATTTTAATTGTCATCATATAATTGTTGAAAATTGGGATGAATTAGAAAACGAAAAGGGAGTAATTTTTGTTTCTATACCTACTTTGCTTGACTCGTCTTTGGCTCCAGAAGGAAAGCATATCGTACATGCATTTACTCCTTCATCGATGAGTGAGTGGGAAGGCCTATCACGGAAAGAATATTTGCAAAAGAAAGAAAAATATTTTTCATTTCTTATTGAAAAAATATCAACAATTCTTCCTAATCTTGAACAAAATATTGATCACAAAGAAATTGGTACTCCCAAAACTCATAAAAAGTTTCTGGGAAGATATCAAGGTAGTTATGGGCCAATTCCTAGTAAAAAGTTGCTTGGACTTTTGCCAATGCCTTTTAATACCACAAAAATTCAAAACCTTTATTGTGTAGGGGATTCATGCTTCCCTGGCCAAGGCCTAAATGCAGTTGCTTTTAGTGGATACGCATGCGCTCATAAAATAGGTGCCAAGTTAAATATAAACAGTTTTAAACTGCCCGACTAAAAGGATACTTCTGAAATGATTGAAAAATTTAAAACTCGTTTTTTTGTCAAATGTTCGTTAATTTCTCTTTATCTAGCGCTTACAATTCCTTTACCACTTATCTCAATCGAAAAATTAAAAATCCCCTCTTTTATAATTTTTGCCTTAGGACTTTATTTGGTAATCAATATCACTAGTGATTATGTAGAAACTTGTAGTAATAAAATTTCATATAAAAGTAGCTTTATTTCTAGATTCTTAGGAAAAAAAAATTGGGAGATTTCTTGGAAAGATATTAAATTAATCAAATCTTTGCCAACAAGTCAGGGTAGTAAAGTTTATTACTTTAATACTTTCCAAGGTGATAATTTTCTTGTCCCACAAAGAGTGGAAAACTTTGAAAAATTCTTATTAATTGTTTCCAGTAATACTGGGATTTCCATTAATGAAATATCTTATATTTCACCACTATGGACATATAAATTCCTGACATTACTATCAGTTTTGATGATTATTGGTGAACTTTTCGCTTTTCTAAATTAAATATTATCAATACTGAATCTATAACCTTGTTGTCTAACAGTGGTTATTCCCCCACCTTCTCCCAATCCAGCCTGTTCTAATTTTCTCCGCAAAGTTAATACCTGAGTATCAACAGATCTAGGTCCGCCACTGAAGGGAGGCCAGGCCATCCTTAATAGCTCTTGACGACTTCTTACCATCCCGGGTGGCATTAAAAGGGCGCAAAGCAGTGCGAACTCCCTAGGGCTTAATTCAACGGGCTTCTCGCTTAGAGTAACTTGCCTTAAAAGAAGATGAACTTCTAAAGGTCCAACTGCAACTTTTTCTTGTAATCCTATCCTTCCCCTTTTTAAAAGTGTTCTGCAACGTGCTGCAAGCTCTTCAAGTCCAAAAGGTTTTCTGAGAACATCATCTGCTCCTTCATCTAATAGATTTACTAATGCTTCAACACCTGATCTTGCCGTTAAAACTATGACTGAAGACCCCAGTTGTTGGGCTAGCCTCATTGCAGTATTCTGCTCGAGGATTTCTGCGCTAACTAATAAGTCAGGTGATTGTTCTCTGCATAAGTCTATAGCTTCTGCAGCTGTACCTACTGCTGCAGCTAAATGGCCATCTTGGCGAAGCCTTTGCACAAGGACTGTTCTAAGTGTGGGGTGAGGTTCAACAACTAGAACTCTTGAGGGAGTTTGAGAGCTCGTAGGCAATTGTGAACTGCCAGGAGTTGAAGCTAAGATTTGCTCAGTTGATTGCATTCTTAATTACTGTTTGGCCAGGCAATTTTTGATCGTCTTTAATAAGGTATAACAAATGCAAAATAAAAATCAGAATTTATCGAATTATGACATCATTTGAAAACCCCAAAGCAATTCGTCATTTTCAGTCAATTTGTGATAGTTGCCAAGACTTAGTTACTCGTTTTCATACGCCATCTGATCTTAAATTATATAGTGATGGTTATCTCCAAGCATTAAGGAATTGCAGTAGTTTAGAGCAAAAGGATCAAGAGAAATTAGAAAGATTAATTGAAAGATGGATTTTAGATCCGTCAAGTTTTATTGATCCAGATGGAGATGGAAATAAAGGTTTTTTTGATAAAAAAAGGATTTAAAATATTAATTTTTATTAATCAATACAGTATTTATACTCACTAATTGTCTTAAGACGCTAATTCAATTTCTATTTTTTCTTTAAGGGATCCAGAGTTGTACATCTCTATAAGAATGTCTGATCCACCAAGAAATTCTCCTTTTAAATAAACTTGAGGAATTGTTGGCCAATCTGAATATTCTTTGATACCTTCTCTTATAGCAAAATCACTTAAAACATCAAAAGTACCAAATTCTACCCCTAAGGAATTTAGTATTTGAACTACATTGTTGGAAAACCCGCATTGAGGCATTAATTTTGTCCCTTTCATGAAAACCATCAAGGGATTAGAATCAATCAGTTTTTGTATTTTATCTTTTGTTAGTTTGTCCATAATTCAATTTGGAGTTTCTGTTTTTAATGCCAATGCATGTATAGCCTCTGAAGCTAATTCTTCCTTCAAAGCAGAATATACTAGCTGGTGTTGTTTAACTAATGATAATCCATTGAATTCAGATGCAATTACAGTTACTTGCAAATGATCATTTCCCTTGAGGTTTTCAACAAAAACTTGGGAACTTGGGATTTTTTTAGTGATTAATTTAATAACCTCTGTTTTCGTAATCATAGTAAATTTTGATTAACCTTTGTATTTTGTCTCAACAAATCCTAGTTGGATCAATCTTTCATAAGCTTCTTTGCCTTCAGGGCTATTAGGTGACATTATTCTAATTGTTTCAACAAGTAAGGGTACTGCAACCTCAGGCTTTTCAGTTTTTATATACAAAGAGGCTAATCTCTCATTTGATTCTGCCAAAATTTGTAATGTTTGCTTACCTTTCCTTTGCATTTCATTTGGTATTCTCGCATCAATTCCTTTGAACGATGAATTTAGATCAGAATAAAAAGACGCAAGTTGCTTTGCTAATTTTCTAGCGTCTAAGTAAGAATCCTTGGCTTTTTCAAAATCCGCGTTTTTAATATATTTATCACCTTCTTTTATAAAATATTCAACGTTTGAGATGGAAAGCTTTTTACTCTCATTTGAGAGTACTCTAAAATCTTCTGAATTCTTTATTTCTGCATGAACTTCATTTTTGTAAGGAACATTTCCAAAAAATATAAATAAAATTGGGATTAATTTTAAGAGTTTCATTTTCTTTTTCAATTATTAAAATTCATAGTAACTTATTGCAGATTCATCTACCTACTTTTTTTAATGCTTTTTCTTCCTCTTTAGTCATTTTTTCATTTAGAAATTTATTAAAGTCCTTGATCGTAAAGTTTGAGTAATCATTTATTGGTATTGGTTTACCAAAGGATAAACAAAATTCCCCCCTAAAGTTCGGAGGTATCTTGCTGTAAGCAATTCCAATAGGAATAATAGTTATAGAGGTTGTGTTTTTGGTAGCTAATCTAGCTAATCTATATAGCCCTTCTTTTAGAACTAATTTTTTTCCGTATCTATTAATTTTTCCTTCCGGAAAAACAACTAGTTGTTCTCCTTTTTCTATAAGATCAATCGCATATCTTAAAGCTGAGAGAGATGGCGATAATTGATTTATTGAAAAACATCCAAGTCTTTTTAAAAACCAACCTTGTATTCCTCTCATTTCGGATTTAGTAACCATAAATCTACAATCCTTTTTTGTTACTCTTCTGCCCATTGCCATTGTGAGTATTAAGCCGTCCCATCTTGATCTGTGGGTTGGAGCCAAAATGATAGAGGAATTTATGGGAATCGAAAAACCATTTTTTAATATTTTCTTTTTTCTAAAAAAGAATCTCAAAACAACGTCCTGAGTAACGAACATTGCAATAAATCCCAATACAGGGTTGATTTTATGCCAGATATTTAAGGAATTCTTTTTCAAGTTCTATTTACTTTATATTAATAATTTAAGTGTTTGCCTTTTTTTATTAGCTATTATTGGGCGGTTACTAGATTGTCTAGAAACTAAGATTTTAAAATTATGGCTACTTTAGGAGTAAACATTGATCATATTGCAAATGTAAGGCAAGCAAGGAAAACTGTCGAGCCTGACCCTGTGCAATTTGCTTTTTTAGCTGAATTAGGAGGGGCAGATTCCATAACAGTGCATCTAAGAGAAGATAGAAGACATATACAAGATAGGGACGTATTCCTTCTGAAAGAGACTATAAAAACAAAACTCAATTTAGAGATGGCTGCTACAGAAGAAATGTTAGAAATTGCAAAAAAAATTGTTCCCGATTATGTAACGCTTGTACCCGAGAAAAGAGAGGAAGTTACTACTGAAGGCGGGTTGGATTTAAAAAGTAATGTGGAATACCTTAAGGAGGCTGTTGGGAATTTAAAGGATTCAAATATAGACGTAAGTGCATTTATTGATCCTCTTGGTGAACAGATAAATTATTCCAAAGAAATAGGCTTTGATTTTATAGAATTACATACTGGAAAATATGCAGAACTATCGGGATCCGAACAAAATAAAGAGCTACAAAGGATTATAGAGTCTACACATTTAGCAAATGACCTTGGATTAGTTGTAAATGCTGGTCATGGCCTTAACTATAATAATGTTAAAAAAATTGCATCAATTAACAATATGAACGAGTTAAACATAGGTCATAGTATTGTTGCGAGGGCTTTAGCGATAGGCTTAGAAAGGTCTGTACGTGAAATGAAGTCCCTTATTACATCAAATTAAATTTCAAAATGACAACATATTTTTTCGTCGCGGCAAGTGAAAAGTTTTTAACTGTTGAAGAACCAATTGAGGAGATTTTGAAAGAGAGAATGAGGAACTATAAAGAAAATAATAAAGAAATAGATTTTTGGCTTTTAAAAAATCCATCATTTTTGCAAACCGCCCAATTTGTTGATCTAAAAGCAAAGATTCCATCACCTCCAGCTGCTATTTTATCGACGGATAAAAAATTTATAACTTTCTTAAAGCTGCGTTTAGAGTTTGTTGCTGTTGGGGAATTCGAATTTCCTAATGCAGAAATAACTGATCCCTTTAAAGTTGAGTAACATAACCAGACAGTAAATTGCTCAATATATATAAGTCAAACAAAATTGAAGTAATTAGTGAGCTCTTGGCAGAAGAATTAAAAATATGTCCCCCTCTCATAACTGATAATTTAGAAATAGCTGTTCCTAATTATTTTTTAGGAAAGTGGTTAAGTGAACAAATAACTATAAAAAACAAAATAAGTGCTCTTTATGAATTTAAGACAATATCAAATTTCACTGAATCATTATTGACAAATTTTTTCCCTGGAATTGATATGGGTTTATGGAATTTTGAGTCAATTAAATGGGGTATTATTGATTCATTAGAAGAATTAAATAGCTTTAAAGAATCATTCCCGCTTAAAAATTGGATAGATAAATATTTGGATAATGAAAAAACAATTGATGGAGACCTTTATAACCTGACAAAAAAGATCGCGAATAATTTCATTGATTATCTAATTTTTAGACCTGAAATGATTGCTGAATGGAATAGATATGAAATTAATTCACTTAATCTATTTAAAAATTTAAATTCAGATCAATTTTGGCAGCCTATTTTATATAAATTATTAGAGAAGAAGATATCTGAAAAGCCTTCATGTTTATACATGATTAGATTAATAAAGCATTTAACAAAAGTTAAAAACGTTCAATTTCAAGTACCAAATCAAATTTATATTATTTCCGATAATAACTTATCCAAACTACATATTAACTTTTATTCAGAACTTTCAAAATTTACTAAGGTAAATTTATATTTATTATCTGCAGGAGATGATTTATGGAATAGAATAAATTTTCTTGAAGGTGCGTTGGCATTTGATAATTTTAAAAGTAAATTGAATTTACAAAATACAAATATAGAGAAAATATTTGGTAAATTTGGAGCAAATTTTCAGAAATTAATTGAGGAAAATATTTATAAAGAAGGCATAAATTTAAAAAATAATTTAATATATATTGATCCAACAACTAATTTTCATGAGAAGAAAGATATTCCTCTTCTTAATCAAATACAAAAAAGACTAGTTGATAATAATAGCAATGATTTTTTTGTAAATGAAAGGGATGATTCAATATTACTTTGTGAGCATTTTAATCAAAATAGTCAATTAGAATATATAAGAAATAAGATTATAGAAATAATAAATTCTTGCGAGAGTATTAAATATAGTGATATTGCAATTTTATCTCCACAAACTAATCAAATCAAACCTTATCTAAAGTATATCTTCAATAATGAGTTAATTAATGGTGAAAAGATACCTTATTTTTTTATTGATGAAGATAATTATGATTCTCCAGAAATTTATAAATTTTTAATTGACATCATTGAAATAGCAAATGAGAAAATTACAATTGAAAAAATAGATTATATTCTTTCTAAAAAAGTAACTCAGAACATTTTTGATTTTGATATTACTGAGAAGGATGAAATTATTTTCCTACTAACCCAAGCTGGTTTTCATTGGGGATTAGATGCAAATGAAAGATTAGGGGAAGGAAAAAATACTCTAGAGTGGTGCATAAATAGAATTACTTTAGGCTTAATTTATGACAAAGAAGAAAATTTAAGTACTTTTGATTTAAAACCATTTAGTTTGAAAAATATAAGTTTGGATTTGAATAAATGGGTTAAATTATTACTTGATTTTAAAAAATATATTAATTTGCTAAGGGGATCTTTTTCTTACTCAAGTTGGGTTGAAAAGATAAAGTTTGTATTAAAAAGTATTGCTGATTCTAATGGAAAGTTTTATTTAGAAATAAGTGAAATAAATCGAATTCTTGATAATCACTCAATACCTTTAATACCTGATGATCTTATTTTGTTAAATGTTTTTAGAGAGATATTAATCTCTTGCATAAATGAAGCTAAATATCAAAGCAAATCACGTCTCAACAAGATCCTTGTAAGTGATATTGAGAATGCAAGGCACATACCACATAAGGTAATCTTTCTAATAGACATGAATAGTGTTTATTATCCAAAATTATCAAAGAATGAAAATATTAATATATTAAATAATAAATATCACCTTGGCGATCCATCAGTTTTTGAAAGAGAGAAATATTTATTTCTAGATTTGTTAATTGCTTGTAGAGATAAATTTATTGTTTCTTGGGTAGAGAATGACAAAAATAATAAAAAATTAGATGTTTCATTTCCTATAAAAGAGTTAATTTATTATTTAGATAGTTTTTTAAAACAAGGCAAAAGAGAACAAATAATAAAGGATTCTGATTTAAATAAAAAAGAAATAATTGATATTGATAGTTCTAAGATAATTGAAAGAAATTATTCTTTAGTAGAAGATATAGATTGGATTGAAAAAAAATCTGATATTAAAAATTACAAATTATCAGAACTGATTTATTGGTTCAAGACTCCACAAAAATATTGGTTAAATAAAAAAAATATTTCTCCCAAGGATATGTTTATTCATCATCCAGATGAGGAGAATATAAGTAATCTGCAGAAGTCGCAAATAATTACAAAAATAATCCAGGAATTAGAGATTGATAACTACAATTTTATTGATGATTTAAAAAAATTGAACATTAATAATAAATTGGTTGAAAATGGGATTATTATCCCGAATAATAGTATTTTTATAAAAGAAAAAGAAATCAAAGATTTATTAGAAAGTCTATCTAAAAGTTTGAATCAACATAATAATATTAATAGAATTTATGTTAAATCAAAAGCGAATAAAGAAGAATATTTCATGGCAGATGACACTGTAATTGAATTGATACATTCGAAACTAGGTTTAAGTCGTTTGATAGAGGCTTGGATAAAATTACTCTTCATTTCTTCTTTAAAGAAGAATGTAAAAAAGACTAAAGTAATTTTTAGAGTAGATAATAATTATAAATCTCAAATTATTCAATCACCCGGAGCAAAGGAGTCAAATTTAATTTTAGAGGAATACATAAATATTTTTAAAAATTATTCTGAAAAATGTTTACCTCTCCCTCCAGAAAGTGCTTATAAATATGTAGAAGCAAAAATCAAATCAAAAAATGAGAAAAAAGCTTTTACTGATAGATGGATTGGTAATAAAACTTTTTCTAAAGGAGAAAGAGATAATATCGAAATGAAATTATGTTTTGGAAATAAAAAAGAACCAGACTTATTCCTGGGAAATAATAATTTTGATAAATTATCATTCAGATTATATGGTCCTCTTATTGAAGCATTAAAGAAATAAATAATGACTAAATTTCAGTTAAAAATTTTTTTAAAAGCTTCTTATGAAATGATCCTTGTTTTTTTACAGTTCCTTATTATTAGTCTCCATTTTTTTAAATTGGAATTTATTCCAGAAAAACAAATAATTCAAGTCACTCCTTTTTCTTATTTTCTGGGTTTTTTAATTATCATAATTGCTTTCATAATATTGTTAGTTGCAATTAAAGACTTAGGAAGAAATTTGTCCCCTTTCCCAAGACCTATAAATAATAGCAATCTTGTTACTAATGGTATTTATCGATTTACGCGCCATCCAATGTACTATTCTTTAATATTTATATCCTTTGGCGTTTTTATAACAAAGTTATCTATTTATTATTTTTTTTTGTTAATAAGTTTAATTTTAATAATTAAATTTAAGATTGCTATAGAAGAGCAATATTTAAAAAATAAATTTAAGAATTACTTATTTTATAAAAATGAGGTCAAATATTAATTCAATAAAGATATGGATATTAATCAAATTAAATTAGATAATAAATTTAAATTAGTAGAAGCAAGTGCAGGAACTGGGAAAAGCTTCACTTTGGCTCATCTAGTTTTAAGAAATGTTTTGGAGAAGAAATTTAAACCAGATGAAATACTCTTATTAAGTTTTACAAAAAATACGTGTTCTGAATTACGAGATAAAATACTTTTGAGATTTCAAGATTTAAAATTATATTTGCAAAATCATAATGAAAGTAAGATTGATAATACCCTTAAGGATTGGTATCTAAAGTTTAAGGAGAAGGAAAAATCTAAGGAAAAAACTATATCAGAAATTGATAATTTTGTTAATGAAATTTATAAATTACAAGTAACTACATTCCATGCTTTTTGTAATAATATTATTGATGAATATAGTATTGAAATAGGAGTAACTCAAGATCCATGCATTGAAAATAATATAGATAATTTGTATAAAGATGTAATAGATAATTTGTGGATTGATGATTTTCTAAATCTCAGTCCTGAGCTTATTTCAGCAGTCAACAAAAAAAAAATAAGTTCTAGATTTGGAAGTAGAATAAATAAGTCATTTTTTATGGAAATTTTAAAAAATATAGATCAAGAAAATATTTGTAAATTTCATATAAATAATAAATATAAGATTAGTGATTTAAACAATTATTTTAATGATTTTTTTTATTTAAATTGGAATGAGTTTTGCGTGGAATGGAATAAGAAAGGTAAGGAATTATTTTTACAACTTACTGAGTTGGGGAAATTAATTAAGGAGAGTGGCGGTAAAAGTCAAATATATTCTGCGAATCCGAGAAATGATAAGTTTAATCAAATAATTTGTTGGATTGAAGAGATTAACAAAAAGCTTAATTCGAAAAATGTGATTGATTTTCTGTATGAAGTCTCTAAAGATGATCTTTTGTTCAAATATTTTTACATTGAAAATATATCTAAAGAAATTAAAAAACATAACCTAAAATTAGATTTTTCTAAATTTAGTTTATTACAAGATAAAATTTATAAAATAAAAGAAGGGTTCTATACCGAATTTGTAAGAATATTTACCCAATTAGCTTATATAAAATTAATTGAACTAAAGAAAAGTTTTTCTATTTTCAACTTCAATGATCTTATAAAGACTGTAGAAAATACATTTCTAGATTCAGAACTTAGTAATAGTATTACTCTATCTAAAATTCAAAAAAGATTTAAATGTGTCTTAATAGACGAGTTTCAAGATACAGATAATACTCAGTGGAATTTAATAAAAAAGTTCTTTAATACTAAAAATCATTTTTTACTTTGTGTGGGTGATCCAAAACAAGCAATCTACAAATTTAGAGGGGGAGATATTGAAACTTACTTAGATGCAAGATCTAATGCATTCGAAGTTTTTAGTCTTACCGATAACTATAGATCATCAAAAAAGTTAATTGATGTTCTCAATAAACTTTATAAGAATGGACTTAAACAATCAAAATTAAAATATAGGAAATTAACTTCTAAAATTAATGGAAATATTAATTCTGAATTTAAATTTAAGGATGTATTTGAAATTGTGGAATTTTCAAAAAAAGATTCTGTAATAGAGGATCTTGTAACTAATTACATAGTTAAATTTATTTTAAATAATAAAGAAATTGATATTAATAAAATTGCGATTCTCACATTAAATAATTCACAATGCTTGGACTTTAAAAATAAATTAAAAGATTTAAACCTTCCATGTAAAATCCAAAATAAACAAAATATTTTTGATACAGAAGCAAGTTCTCTACTATTTTTATTCATTGAATGTTTATTAAAACCAAGGTTTCTAAAAAATATAACTTTGCTTTCTGCTTCAAAGTTTATAGAAATAGAATTAGAGGAATTATCTGACGATGGAATTAGTAATAATTTAAAAATTTTAATTAATAAATGCATTACTTGGTCCCAGGAAATAAGAGAAAAAGGGTTTCTAAATATTGTGAATGAACTTCTAATAAATTATAATTCCTGCTCGATTATTCAAGATTTAGATTTAAATTCAAATTTATTTCAACTTTCAGAAATTATTGAAATAGAATTAATGAATAATGATTTTAATCTCAATAAAGTTTTTAACTGGTATAAAAATCAACTAGATCATACTTTAAGAATTTGTACTGGAGAGGATTTTTTGACGAAAGATTATAATCTTCAAAATGGAATAAATCTTTCTACCATTCATAGTAGTAAGGGGCTGGAATTTGATATAGTCCTATGTCCATATCTCTCAATTATTTCTAATAAGTCAAATAAAATTAAAGGACCTATTTGGAAATCAAATATTAATAGAAACATATACATTAATATTTCTAATAATTATGCGAAGGTTGAAAAATTTAAATTAATAGAAGAAGAAGATTTATTTAAAGAGAGTGAGAGGTTAATTTATGTAGCACTTACAAGGAGCAAATATAAACTTATAGTTTTCAATGATTTAGAAGATACAAATAATATTTTAAATAATGATTTACTTAATAATTTGGAAAATATTAATATTTATAAGTCTAATTTTGAAGAAAAGATAGAAAAAGAGAAAATAAAAGAAATTTTTGCTAAGTTCCAAATAAACCGATTGAATAATAATATTTGGAAAATCGATAACATTAATAAAAAAATATCTAGAGAATTTAATTATGATCAATTTATATCGTATTCAAGTTATTCTTCATGGATAAGTAAAGATAAAAATATTAATGCAGTCATTAATCAATATAAAGATTATGAAGATAATATATCAATTATCAAAGATTCTAATATTAAGAAATCAAAGAATTATCCAAATTATTTTTCTTATCCAAATCCCTTGAGCGAGTTTCCAAAAGGAACTATTGCTGGAACTTGCTTGCATAAAATAATAGAAAGATTTGAATTTAGAAACGATAATAATCAAGAATTAATTGATTTAATTATTGAGGAATTGAACTTTCATCAAATTGATCCTTCTTTGGCTTTTAATGTAAAAGATGCCATTTTAAGAATTATAAATATATCTTTGGGGAGTGAATTGAAAAACAAGAAACTAGTTGATATTCCAAATGAAAACTTAATTAAAGAGCTAAAATATGATTTGACTCTATCTTATGAAGGTAGAAATATTAATTCCCATGATATATCTAAGTGTTTTCTTTTAGATCAGGAATATGAATTTGGTGGAGAATATGCGAATAAAATAAATGATCTTCAAATTATGAATAAAGGCTTTCATTCAGGATGTATTGATTGTGTTCTCCCTGTAGGTAATAGATTGGAAGATAGTAAATGGTGGGTAATTGATTGGAAAAGTAATTTGATTTCTGGAAGTAATAATAGTGATTGTTTACCAATAAACTATAACTATGAAAATATGAGAAATGAAATGATTAAACATCATTATCCATTGCAATCTCATCTTTATTTATTAGCATTGCATAGATTATTAAAGTGGCGAATTAAAAATTATCAACCAAATAAACATCTAGGAGGATATATTTATTTTTTTTTAAAAGGATTGCCAGATTTTGAATTATTTGAAAAATCTAAGTCGAAAGATATATCTCCAGGTATTTTTATTGGTAAAGCACCTTTAAAGAGAATTAACTATTTAGATAACCTTTTTTAGAATGACTAAAACTATTACAGATATTGAAAAGTTCAAATATGTACATATATTTAATTTAATCTTAGGTATTTTCAAATTCAATGAAAAAAAATATGGAAATTTCGTAAGAGATGCCATAAACATTTTATTAGAGTTTGAAAAAAATGGTGAAACTATTATTGATGTAGATAATAGTTTAATAATCTTTGAATTATTAGAAAATGGCTGGCCCAATAAACATATAGATGTTCTAAAAAGTATAGGCTTGATAGGCTCCCTTAATTCTCCATTCGTATTAGCAAATAGAAAATTATCCCTATCAAAATGGTCAAAAAAAATAGAAAGAGTTACAAATTTATTTTTAAAAAAAATAAATAATGAAAATTTAAAGAACTCGATAATCTATAAAGATGATAATAAAATTAATCAAATTAAAAATATATTTAAATATTCAAACTTAGTTTTCCTTCAAGGAGGACCAGGAACGGGTAAAACCACTTTAATAATAAACTTAATACTAGAACTCCTTCGAATTGATAACTTTTTAAATATTGGTTTGTCTGCTCCAACGGGTAAAGCTACCGCTCGACTAAAAGAAACTCTTAATGATAAAAGAAATATTTCCTTTAGCAAATTTCTAGGTCAAATAGAATTTCAAACTTTACATAGATGGATTTTAAATTCTAAAAATAAATCTCTTAAATTGAAATTTAAACTAAAAGAGATTGATATTTTTATAATTGATGAAATGTCAATGGTTAATATCGATTTGATTGAATCAGTTTTAAGTTTACTAGCAAAGGATTGTAAAATTATTTTCGTTGGAGATAAAAATCAATTATCTCCAGTTAATAATTGTTCTATTTGGAATTATTTGTTTGAATACGGTGAAAATAATTCAATTAGTTCTTGCGTAGTAAATTTAGAAAAAACTTATAGAAATATTGGAGACATAGCATTAATTAGTAGTTTAATATTTAATAAAGATTGTTCTTTACTTAATCAAAAGCTAAAAGATTTAGAAAAAGAAAATAATTCAAACGAAGTTACTTTTTCAACAACTAGAGATAAAGATATTCCAAAAGATCTATTTTTTTCAATTACAAGTCATTTAAATAAGTTAAATATTTCAACTTCAAAATTAAGTAAAAAAAAATATATATTTGATGATGGTATTGATAATTTATTGATTAATGAAAAAGATTTAGTAGATAAGATATTTCTGGATTTAAAAAGTTACTTGATTTTATGTGAAAAAAATTCTGGAATATGGAGTGTTGAATATTTAAATGAAATTGTTTTTGGTCAAAGAAAACCCTATGACCTTAAAACTCTTAATGAGGGTGTTCCGATCATGTGTACAAAAAATAATAATGAACTTGGGTTGTCAAATGGAGATATTGGAGTACTTATAGGTTTAAAAAATAAAAGAAAATATCTTTTTAGAAAATTTAATGATAATAACGAAGAAATTGTTGCATTAATTGATCCATCTAATTTAGAAAATGTTGTCCCAGCAATAGCCATTACTATTCATAAATCTCAAGGAAGTGAATCTGAGAAAGTAAGCATTTTATGGTCCAAAAAATATAAAAGAAATCAATATGCTGTAAAAGAACAAAAAGATAGTGAAAATATCTTTTGCAGAGATAATTTTGAAAGAAGGTTATTTTATACTGCAGTTACAAGAGCAAAAAAATTTCTAGATATATATTATTTAAATTAAATCTTATTTTTGAGAAATTAGTAAGATCTTAACCCCAAGATGTTAGATTAATAATTCGGCTCTGTAGGCTAGTCAACAATTCAAGTCAATTTAGATATTTGTTGAATGCCTAATCAGAAGATTATTAGGCATTTAAAATGGCTTTAAAAAAAGATAGTAACTTTTTTGGTAGTGATCTGGAAAAATCTCAGAATGAAGATGCTTCCCTGATTGAGTTAAAAAACTTAGAGAAAAAAAAAGAAATTGAATCTCAACCATTGGAAGTATCCAAAGGAAATGATGATGAGAATGGATTTCTCGATTTTGGATTTAATAAATCGATCTTAAATTCTTTAAGAAATAAAGGATATAAAAATCCAACTCCCATACAAAAAGCTGCAATTCCGGAATTAATGTTAGGCAGAGATTTACTAGGCCAAGCACAAACAGGAACAGGAAAGACTGCAGCTTTTGCACTACCATTAATAGAAAAACTTTCAGATAATAAAGAATTAAATGCCAAGGTTTTAGTTATGACTCCTACAAGAGAATTAGCAACTCAAGTAGCAGAATCCTTTAAAAGTTATAGTTCTGAATCTAGTAATTTTAAGACGGTTGCAATATATGGAGGTACCGACTATCGAAATCAAATTTCTGCATTGAAGAGAAAAGTTGACGTAGTAGTTGGGACCCCTGGTCGAATAATGGATCATATAAGGCAGGGAACTTTTAAAATTAAAGAAATAAATTGTCTTGTTTTAGATGAGGCAGATGAAATGTTAAATATGGGTTTTCTTGAAGATATTGAATGGATAATAGATCAGCTTCCGGAAAATAAACAGATGGTTTTGTTTTCAGCAACAATGCCTAGTGAGATAAGAAATATAGCAAAAAAATATTTAAATGATCCCGCCGAAATATTAATTAAAAGTGTCAAAAAAGAAACTCAATTAATTTCGCAAAAATTTCTATATGTACAAAGGCATCATAAGTTAGATGCTTTAAAAAGAATATTAGAACTTAATAATGAGGGAGTAATAATTTTTGTAAGGACAAAACTACTTACTACTTCAATTGCTGAAGCTTTAGAAAATTCAGGTCATACTGTAGCAGTACTTAATGGTGATATACCACAAAACCAAAGAGAAAATACTGTAGATAGATTAAAAAAGGGATTTATTAATATTCTTGTTGCAACTGATGTCGCAGCTAGGGGATTAGATGTTGAGAGGATAAAACTTGTTGTTAATTATGATTTTCCTTTTGACAAGGAAACATATACTCATAGAATTGGAAGAACTGGAAGGGCAGGCAGATCAGGAGAAGCAATTTTATTTGTTAATCAAAGAGAAAAACATTTTCTAAGAAACTTAGAAAACTCAACAAGAACTAAAATTGAAGAAATGAATATACCAAGTAATAAAATTATAAATGAAAAAAGGATGGAGAAACTGTTAGAGAATGTTAATGAGAGTTCTTTAGCTAGAGATGAAAATGAAGAAAATAAAGCTTTGATTATTGATGTACTAGATAATTTAAAAGAAAAATACTCTATGGATGATTCAAATATTGCAATGGCGGCGATTAATTTAGTAATAGGTAATAAATCATTCTTTGTTAATGAAGATGATTCTTGGATTCTTAAACAAAATAATACTGATCGAAATAGATCAAATAGAAATATTAATAATCGTATGAGAAATTCAAATAGAAGAAATAATTATCAAAATGATTCTTTTGAAACCTATAAATTTAACTTTGGTAAATTTGATGGGGTTAGAGTTGCAAATATTATATCCTCAATATGTAACTCAACAAATATAAATGGTAGATCCATAGGTAAGATACAGATTTTTAATGATTACAGTTTGGTAGATTTACCCAGAGATCTGCATAGAGAAACTAAAAATAAATTAAAAAAAATTAAAGTCAGAAATTAGGTATAGAGAATGAAAGCTGGCAAATATAAATTCTTTATTTTTGTGAATCTGATAATCCTATTCAACTCTTTAAATAGTTTTTATTTAGCTCAAGCTAAACAAAATTCAATCATAAAATTATTTTGTCTTCGGAGTGTCAAAGAGGAGATGTTGAAAGCAGAAATAGTATATAGTGAGAAAATTGCAAACGAAACTTGTGATTGTTACTACAAAGAATTTGCGCAAACTGCAAGTCATCAAAATGCAAAAACTAAATGTAAATTAGAAACTAAAGAAAATTTAAATCATAATAGAAAAATTTAATTGTTATTTTATGAGGTCTAAGAACAATCAAAATCCAATAATAAGACTTTATTTAAATCTTATTGAAGAAAGAAGGTTACTATTTTTTGCTTTTCTCAGTTCCATAATTAATAAAATATTAGATTTAGCTCCCCCTGTAATAATTGGTCTTGCAGTTGATATAGTTGTAAAGGAACAGAATTCATGGATTGCTGGTTATGGGATAAAAGAAGTTCCAGCACAATTGATTTTTCTTGCATTTGCTTCAGGAATAGTTTGGTCTGGCGAATCCTCCTTTGAATATTTATATTCGATTTTATGGAGAAATTTGGCTCAGGTATCGCAACATAAATTAAGAATTAAAGCCTATGAGCATATCCAGGAATTAGATATGGATTTTTTTGAAAATGATAATATTGGAAGGCTATTATCTATTTTGAACGATGATATAAATCAACTCGAGAGATTTCTAGACCAAGGGGCTAATCAAATTATTCAGTTATTTATAACTGTCCTAATAATTGGGGGCACAATGATATTTGTCGCTCCAAAAATTGCTTTATTTGCTTTCTTTCCTATTCCAATTATATTTTTAGGATCAATTAAATTTCAAAGGAAGCTTGCTCCAAAATACAGAGATGTTAGAAATAAAGCTGGACTATTGGCATCAAGACTTAATAATAATTTGAGTGGAATTCTAACCATAAAAAGTTTTACTAAAGAAAAATGGGAACTAAATAGATTAAATAAAGAAAGTCTCGATTATCAAAAAAGTAATAAGGCTGCAATAAAATTATCTTCTGCTTTTATCCCTCTTATAAGATTTGCAATTTTATTTGCTTTTATAGCGATCCTATTAATTGGAGGTTTTCAAACTTGGGATAAGACACTTGATGTAGGTACTTATAGTTTTTTAGTGTTTATTACACAAAGACTATTATGGCCTTTAACTACTTTGGGGCATGTTTTAGATGATTTTCAGAGATCTATGGCTTCAATAGATAGAGTGATTGATCTAATAGATACGCCTATAAAAATAAAAGATGGAAAAATAAAAATTGAACCTAAAGATATTAAAGGAGAAATTATTTTTAGAAATATAAATTTTAATTATCCTGGACGAGATTTAACTTTAAAAAACATAAATTTCAAAATTGAAAATAACTCAACATTAGGAATTGTTGGCCTAACAGGTTCTGGAAAAAGTACAATAATAAAACTTCTACTTAGGATTTATGATAGTAATAATGGCTCAATAACCTTGGATGGCATTTCTATCAAAGAAATTAATTTAAGGGATTTAAGAAAATGTATTTCTTTAGTAAGTCAAGAAACTTATTTATTTCATGGCAGTGTACAAGAAAATATTGCTTATGGATCATTCAACCCAAGTCTTAAAGATATTATTAAATCTTCAAAGATTGCTGAAGCTCATAAATTTATTGAAGAATTACCAGATGGTTACAAAACTATAGTCGGGGAAAGAGGCCAAAGGCTCTCAGGCGGACAACGTCAAAGAATTGCCTTAGCGAGAGCTGTTTTAAAGGATGCTCCAATTTTAATATTAGATGAAGCTACAGCCTCAGTTGATAATGAAACAGAGGCTTTAATTCAAAAATCCTTATCTAAAATCACAAAAGAAAGAACAACTATAGTAATAGCTCATAGATTAAGCACTATAAAAAATGCGGATAATATTCTAGTTATTGATAAAGGTAAAATAGTTGAAAGCGGAAAACATGAAGAACTATTAGATCAGGACAAAATATATACTGATTTGTGGAATGTTCAAGTAGGAATCTAGTATAGAATTTCTAAACTATATTAAGAAGTTAAATGATTCAATTACATTACTAAATATACCGTCAACTTTATTCCATCTCTCTTCATTTGTACCCACAGCAAAAGTGTAAAGTGTTCCTCTATCAATTACAACAGTAGCTAATTCGTGCCTTGCCTGTTCATTTAAATTTAATTCATACTCTAAATCATAAAAAATATGATTAGATGTCTCCCTCTTATTGGCATTTATAAGTTTTACTTCTCTACCAGAACCTTCAGGAGCAATGACTTTATCAATTAATGTTTGACCTACTTCACTTGGACTTCCTAATTGTTCTAATTGTACCTCTTTATTTACATCAGAAATAACTAAACTTAAGGTCTCGTTACTATTTATTAAATCATGATAAATAATTTCAGGTCCTCCATCTACTTTTACTCTAGTCCATCCTGTTGGATACAAAAAGGCATATCTTCCATCTGGACTTTGATAAGCTTCTAATCCCGCATTGAGTCCGCCGCTACAAGCACTCAGTGTAAAACACAAAAAAATCAAAAATAAAAATTTGAAAGGGTTAAATTTAATATTTTTCATTTTGTTTGAAATTACTAACTAAAAACATAATAAGACATTAAAAGCAAACAATTATGGCAATTCAGAATTTTGCGTCTAAATTATTCCTAGAAATAGTTTAATTTTGATTACTTATACCAAACCACTTTCAAAATTAATTGGTCATTTTGAGAAATTCCCAGGGATTGGTCCAAGAACAGCGCAACGACTAGCTCTGTTTATTTTAAAACAACCTGAAAGTACAATAAGAGATTTTTCAAAGGCTCTGTTAGAAGCACATAGTAATGTTGGTCGTTGCAAAAAATGTTTTAATTTGACTTCAGAAGATGAATGTGAAATTTGTAAAAATACTGAAAGAAATCAAAAACTAATCTGTGTAGTAGCAGAAACTAAAGATTTGCTTGCTTTGGAGCGCGCCAGAGAATTTAAAGGTGTTTACCATGTTATTGGTGGTTTAATATCTCCAATGGATTCTGTTGGCCCCGAACTCTTAGAAATAAGAAGCTTGGTAGAAAGAGTTAGTAAGTCTGAAATAGATGAGATCATATTGGCATTGACCCCCAGTGTTGAGGGAGATACAACAGGTCTTTATATTGGGAAATTGTTAGCCCCTTTTGCTAAAGTTACGAGAATTGCATATGGCCTCCCAATGGGCAGTGAACTTGAATATGTGGATGAAGTTACACTTGCAAGGGCGTTAGAAGGAAGAACAAAACTAAATTAGACAATGCGAGACAATAATCTAATCAATAAAGAAAAAATCTTAAGACTTCCCTCTTGGATTAAATTTCCTATTAGTAAAGCTTCAGAGTTTGAAAAAATACAAACTCTAATCAAAAAATCAAATATTCATACTATTTGTGAAGAAGCAAGATGTCCAAATAGAGCAGAATGTTATGCCTCAGGAACAGCCACTTTCTTACTTGGTGGATCGATATGTTCTCGTTCATGTGCTTTTTGTCAGGTAAATAAAGGTAGACCTAGTTCTATCAATATTGATGAATGTACTCAAGTCGCTGAAGCAGTGAAAGTACTAAATTTGAAATATGTTGTTTTGACATCTGTAGCTAGAGACGATCTTCCTGATCATGGAGCAAATTTATTTATAACTACAATTGATGAGATTAGAAAAATTGATTCAACAATTAAAATAGAGGTTTTAACTCCCGATTTATGGGGTGGGGGCAAAAATTTTAATGAAACTGATAACCTTCAGACTGAGAGATTGAAGATGATTTTAGAAAAAGATCCAATATGCTTTAATCATAATCTTGAAACTGTTGAAAGACTGCAAAAAGAAGTTAGGAGGGGTGCAAATTACAAAAAATCACTAAGTTTACTAGAAAAGTCAAAAGATATTGCTCCTCATATTCAAACTAAATCAGGCATTATGTTAGGTCTTGGGGAAACATTGGATGAAATAAAAAATACAATTTATGATCTTAAAAAAATAGATTGTGATCAAATTACAATTGGCCAATATTTAAGGCCCTCATTCAATCATTTGGCAGTTAAGAAATATTGGGATCCATCAGAGTTTGAATATTTATATCGCTTCTCTAAGGAATTAGGATTCAAAAAAGTATCTTCTGGTCCTTTAGTTAGAAGTAGTTACCATGCGGGTTAACTTTCTTCAATTAAAGAGAGTTTCTTTTCAAGTTTTTTTAATATGGAAATACATTCTCCGTTCATAAGTGTACCTGCACCTCCCCAAACCAATCTTAATAAAAGATCTACTGGGCTAGAACCAACTTCTTTTACAATTTTGAATCCTATTAACTTGAAATATCTTACAAGTTTTTTACTATATCCTTCACTATCAAAAATAGCTAAAAGTCTTACTTTGTTACTTGATTTTTTTTCAATTGCCCAAGCCATAGTTGTTGCCCATATTAATTCCGAAACAAAAGCAGGAGATTTACTAAGAATTCTTAATGTATCAAGCTGAATACCTTGTTTATTTAAATAAGTCCAACCTTTCATTTCGGCCCAAATCTTAATTATGTTATCTTTCTGTTCTGCAATAACGATTCTAAAGAAACATAATCCAAGAGTTTCTCTAACTTGAATTTTAATTAATAACCCAATGCTACCGGCTAATTTTTCTAATTCTTCAACTTTCATGATTTTGAAAATTAGTCCTTATAAATTTTATGATTTTCCACTTTTAATCTATCTATTTGTTTTTGTCTTTCTTCAAACCTTTTCCTATCATCATCACTGAATTGGTCTATGCAGAAATGACATTGTATACCCTTTCTATATTCTTTTCTTTCTTGATCTTGAATTGAAACTGGCATTCCACATGCATGACAAATTGAGTAGGAGCCTTTTTCTAATTCTTGATCTAAAGCAACTCTTTTATCAAAAACATAACACTCACCTTCAAATTGGCTTTTCTCTTGTGGTATATCATCAAGGTATTGAAGGATGCCCCCTTGTAGGTGATAAATATTTTTATAACCTTTCTTTTTCAGCAAACTAGTGGCTTTTTCACATCTTATTCCTCCGGTACAAAACATTGCTATATTTGTAGACTCTTTGTTTTCTAAATGGTTATCCAGATGATCATCTACCCACTTGGGGAATTCGCTAAAGTTTCTTGTATTTGGGTTTATAGAGTTATTAAATGTACCTATAGAGACCTCATAATGATTTCTAGTATCAATGACTATTGTATTTTGATTTTTAATTAACTTATTCCAATTAGCTGAGTCAATATAAGTTCCATTATTTTCTGAAGGGTTTATTCCAGAGACCCCCATGGTGACTATTTCTTTCTTGATTTTTATTTTTAACTTTTTGAAGACTTTCTTTTTTGAGAAATTTACTTTCATATTTAAATTTCTATTATCGGCATATTTATTAAGTAAATTGATAACAATATCAATAACATTTTTCTCAGCACAAATAGTTCCATTAATACCCTCACTTGCAAAAATTAATAAACCTGAAAGATCGTTTTCATTTTCGAGTTCTAATAATTTATTTCTTAGATCAATAATTAAGTTTTCTTGAAATGGGAAGAAAGAGTAAAGAGAAACTATTTTATAATTTTTGCCTTTCATAAAGAAGATAATGTTTTTTCACGAGTTTTAAAATCTTTGTTAAATGATACACCTACCTCTTTAAGGAGTTTTCTGTCTGATTGAAAAGATGGATTTGAAGTTGTGAGTAACTCATCTCCATAAAAAATTGAATTTGCCCCACATTGAAAACATAAAATTTGGGCTTCTTTTGAAAGCTTTTCTCGCCCTGCACTTAATCTTATTTTACTTTTAGGCATAAGAATTCTTGCTGTAGCTATCATCCTTATCATTTCAATAGAATCAATTTCTTGATTATCTTCCAAACCAGTACCTTCAATAGCTACTAAAGAATTTATAGGAACACTTTCAGGGTGTGGATTCATGTTTGAAAGCACTTTCAAAAGAGATGCTCTATCGCCATTAGTTTCCCCCAAACCTATTATCCCTCCACAACAAACATTTATTCCAGCATTCCTTACTCTTTTGATAGTATCTAGTCTGTCTTGATAAGTTCTTGTCGTAATAATATTTTTATAATGCTCAGGACTAGTGTCAAGATTGTGGTTATAAGCGGTTAAACCTGCATCAGCCAGTCTGCATGCTTGTTCTTCTGTAAGCATTCCAGCAGTTACGCATGCTTCCATTCCTAAATCTCTAACACCGCTAACCATCTCTAACATTGCATTAAAAGATTTCCCATCTCTAATTTCTCTCCACGCCCAACCCATACAAAACCTATCTGCACCCTCATTTTTTGCTATTTGAGCTCTTGCTAAAACCTCTTCAACTTGAAATTGTGGATGACTTTTGATTTCGCTAGCACTATAAATTGATTGGCTGCAATACGAACAATTTTCCTCACATCCACCAGTTTTTACGCTGAACAATGAAGCTAATTGTATGTCGTATTTGTTAAATTTTCTGTGAATGGTTTGTGATTCCCACATTAAATCAATAAGAGGCATATTAAGTATTTTCAATATCTCCTCTTTATCCCAATCGAACCTAATTTCTTTTAATAAATGATTATTCGAATTAGCCATTTTTATTAAGAAAAATATTGAGAATCTTCAAAAGATTCATTTGATAATGATTCTATACCGCCGAAACGTCTATTTCTTGATTGGTAATCAATTATTGCTTTAAGAAATTCATGCTCATTAAACTCTGGCCAAAGTACGTCAGATATATAAATTTCTGAATATGCTAATTGCCATAATAAAAAATTACTTATCCTTTTTTCACCACTAGTTCTTATTAGTAATTCTGGATCATTAATCCCTCCAGTTAGAAGCTCTGAATTGAATAATTCTTCATTAATTTCACTTGGTTTTATTTCCCCAGCAGAAGATTTTAATGCTAGTTCTTTTGCAACTTTTACTATTTCTTGCCTACCTCCATAATTAAGACAAACATTGAATAAAAATTTGTTGTTGTTTTTAGTAAGTGATTCTGAACTAGAGATTATTTCTTTTAAGTTTTTTGGGAAAGGAGTTAAATCTCCAATAAATTTTATTTTTGTTGATTCTTCATGTATCTCTTTAATTTCGTTTTTTAAAACTTCGCTAAAAAGATTTATAAGAAAATCAACTTCTTTTGTTGGTCTTGACCAATTCTCAGTTGAAAAAGCATAAACAGTAATTACTTTACAACCTAAATTTTTTGCAGTTTTGAGAATTTTTTTTAATACACTGACGCCCTGTTTATGTCCAAATGATCTGGGTAAACCTTTTCTAGTCGCCCATCTCCCATTGCCGTCCATAATTATTGCTATGTGTTTGGGCAATTTTTTCTTATCTATTTTTATTAATAAGTCAGTAATTTTATCGTCTATGACTTTTTCTAAACTCATGAGTTAATCCTTTTTGTTAATAAAAATTTCTGATTTTTCTGACTCTTTTTTATTATTATCACTGATGATATTATCACTCGAGTCTGTCTTTTGGGATAAAACATTTTTACTTAAAGATGCTTTATTTGCTCCCATAGAGTTTTGATTCCCAATCAATTTTGCAAGAAGTTCTTGTAACCTGCTGCTGGTAATTGGCCTTTCAAGTTTGCCTTGGTTAGCTAATGATAACGTACCTGTTTCTTCAGAAACAACAATACAAATACATCTATCAAATCTTTCTGTAATACCTAGGGCTGCTAAGTGTCTTGTGCCATATCTACTTATTCCTTGTCTTGAGAGAGGAAGTATTACGCCAGCAGAAATTATTTTATTTCCTTTCACAAGAACTGCTCCATCATGTAAAGGCGTATCTGTAGCAAAAAGATTTATTAAAAGGTCAGTTGATAATTGTGCCTCAATATTGGTACCTGAATATAAAAAATCTTCAGGTCTTAAATCACTCCCCAAATCTACAACGATTAGGGCACCTCTTCTATTTTGAGAGAGTTTACCGGCAGTATCAACTAACTGAGTAATGGTAGTTGATGTTGCTCTAAATTCCTTTGGTGGATTCCCTAGTAATACAGCTAGCCTCCCAGTGCCTAATAATTCCATTAATCTTCTTAACTCTCCTTGCCAGAGTATCGCTAATGAGAGAGAGCAAGCGAGGACTACAGCATCAATTAATTTTGATGTTAGTGGTAAGTATGCATATCTTTGAATAAACCATGCGGATGATACTAAAAACAAATATCCTCTTAGAAGCCATAATGTCCGTTGTTCTTTTACTCTAGAGAATAATAATAGTCCGAAACCAACAGCAAATAAGACATCTAATAAAAGCTTTAAATTTATAATCCCCCAGAAATTCACACTAATAACAAAATTAATTTAAATGTACCTAATTTTGTTTGATAAAGCGATCAGGTAATACGTCATATTTTAAAAGATCCAATGGGCTTTCTCTTTTTTGAATAATTTCTGCCTCTCCATCTTTAACTAAGAGAGCAGCAGGTCTTGGAATTCTGTTGTAGTTAGAACTCATTGAATTATTATATGCACCAGTACCAAAAACACATATAAGATCTCCCGTTTTACATTCTGCTAGTTCAATTTCTTTAAACAATACATCTCCAGATTCGCAATGCTTACCAGCAATAGTATATTTATTTTTGGAATTAATATTAAATGGATTATTTACTAAACATGCAGAATAATTTGATTGATATGTTATTGGTCTTGGATTATCACTCATACCACCATCAACAGATAAATATGTTCTAATACCAGGAATTTCTTTAAAAGCCCCAATTTTGTAAATGGTTATACCTGCTGTAGATACAATAGATCTACCAGGTTCGCACATTAATGTGGGAAAACCTAAGTTGTTTTTTTTACAAGCTTCAACAACGGAAGAAGAAATTGTTTTTACCCATTCATCAATTGAAGGAGGATCATCACCTTCTGTATACCTGATACCTAAACCCCCGCCAACATTAAGTTCCTCAATATTATGACCAAATTTTTTGGCGTCTAGGATAACCTTTACCATTATTTCTCCCAAATCCTTATGAGGCTCTAGTTCAAAAATCTGTGAACCAATATGCGCATGTAAACCTTTTAATTTTAGGTGCTTTGTATTGCTGATTCTGTTAAATAGATTATTTAAATATTCTATCCCGAAACCAAATTTACTATCAAATGATCCAGTTCTAATATATTCATGTGTATGGCATTCTATCCCAGGAGTAAAGCGAATCATTATTTCTAAATCATGATTAAATGAATTTGAGATCTCATCTAATCTCTCTAAGTCGTAATCATTATCTACAATAACCTTAATATTATTTCTTACTGCGAATTCTAATTCTTTGTCTGATTTGTTGTTACCATGAAAAACAATTTTTTCATTTGGAACCCCACCTTTGATAGCAGTTAATAGCTCTCCTTCTGAAACAGCATCAAGTCCTAAACCTTCCGAGGAAACAAGACTACTCATAAAAATGGAACTATTTGCCTTAGAAGCATATATAGGCAAGGATTTTCCTGGATAATATCTTTGTAATGCTTTTTTGTATGCTTTACAAGAATTTCTTAAAGTGATTTCATCCAAGATATAAAGAGGAGAATCATATTTTTTAACTAGTTCTTCAATAGAACATCCACCAACTGACAATTTCCCATCTCTTTCAATGGATGTTGTAATGGGAATAATATTTCTGTTAGGACTTTCCAAGTCAATTTTTTGTTTTAAAAAAGATTGTTTTTCTTCCATGGGATGACTTCAAATAAAGCTTTGCCAAAACTGTCATATTTTATAATGACTTTAGATTTGAATTTTCTAGATATAAATACATAATAAATGATATCTATTAAACAAATAAATAATAAAGATATTGATTTATGTTATGAATTAGATTCAAATACGATTTCTCTATGGAGTAAAGAACAATGGGCTAACGAATTCAAAAAAGATGGCACAAAAATCTTTGGGTTATTAATTAAAAATTTAGTCATTGGTATATGTGTTTTTCAAGTTGTTCTCGATGAAGCTCAAATAAATTATTTTGTCGTAAACAAGAAATTTAGAAAAAAGGGATTTGGATCTTATCTTATGAGCTATTTAATAAATAAATGCGAAAAATTAAATTTAAAGAAATTACTATTAGAGGTTTCTCATAGCAATGTTACCGCTGAAAGATTTTATAATCGCTTTGATTTTTCTACTGTGGGAATAAGAAAAAATTATTATAAAGATGGTTCACATGCTCTGTTAAAAGAAAAAAAATTAACAACAAAATAATGTAAAAATTTAAATGTTCGGATTACCAGAATCCTTGAAATTACTATAATTTCTTGTCATATCACTAAAAAAGTTCAAATTTATTTGATAAATTATACTTTTGGGTATTCACAAAAGCTCATCCTGAACACAAAATTGACATATTACTGGTAGGTTATTAATAGGAATTTAATCTTCTAATGTTTGAAAGATTTACAGAAAAAGCTATAAAAGTCATTATGCTTGCCCAAGAGGAAGCTAGAAGACTTGGTCATAATTTTGTTGGAACAGAACAAATTCTTTTGGGGTTAATTGGAGAAGGAACTGGAGTCGCAGCGAAAGTACTTAAATCACTTGGAGTTAATTTAAAAGATTCCAGGATAGAGGTAGAAAAGATAATAGGTAGAGGTTCAGGGTTTGTAGCTGTAGAAATACCTTTTACTCCCAGGGCAAAAAGAGTTTTAGAACTATCTTTAGAAGAGGCTCGTCAACTTGGCCACAATTACATTGGTACAGAACATTTATTATTGGGTTTAATAAGAGAAGGTGAAGGTGTGGCTGCTAGAGTTCTTGAAAATCTTAATATTGACCTTACAAAAGTTAGAACTCAAGTTATAAGGATGCTTGGTGAAACCGCCGAAGTTGGTACAGGGGCAAGTACAACTAAAGGCAACTTAAAAACTGCTACTCTTGATGAATTTGGAACAAATTTAACAAAATTAGCAAGTGAATCAAAATTGGATCCAGTAGTAGGACGCCATTCAGAAATAGATCGTGTAGTTCAAATACTAGGTAGGAGGACAAAAAATAATCCTGTTCTTATTGGGGAGCCAGGTGTAGGTAAAACAGCTATAGCAGAAGGTCTAGCTCAAAGAATACAAACTGGGGATATTCCAGACATACTTGAAGATAAAAGAGTTTTGACACTTGATATAGGTCTTTTGGTGGCAGGAACAAAATATAGAGGTGAATTTGAAGAAAGGTTAAAAAAAATAATGGAAGAAATCAAATCAGCAGGTAACGTTATTCTTGTCATAGATGAAGTGCATACTTTAATTGGTGCTGGAGCTGCTGAAGGAGCTATAGATGCAGCAAATATACTTAAGCCAGCTTTAGCTAGAGGTGAACTTCAATGTATTGGAGCAACAACTTTAGATGAATATAGAAAACATATTGAAAGAGATGCTGCTCTAGAAAGAAGATTCCAGCCTGTAATGGTAGGGGAGCCATCCATAGAAGATACAATCGAAATTTTAAAAGGTCTTAGAGAGCGTTACGAACAACATCATCGTTTAAAAATTACTGATGATGCGCTAGAGGCTGCCGCTCATTTAGGGGATCGTTACATATCTGACAGATTTTTACCTGATAAGGCTATTGACCTCATCGACGAGGCAGGAAGTAGAGTACGTTTAATAAACTCTAAACTGCCTCCTGAAGCAAAACAAATAGATAGAGAACTCAGACAAGTCCAAAAACAGAAGGAAGAATCTGTAAGAGACCAAAATTTCGATCAAGCTGGCCAATTACGTGAAAAAGAAATGGAATTGTCTGCAAAAATTAAAGAGGTTTTGGACAATAAAAAAGAATCTACAGCTGGAGATCAATCTGATTCCGATAATTCTGTAAAAAGTGATTCAAAACTTTTACAAAGTCCCCTAGTTAGTGAAGAGGATGTAGCTCATATTGTAGCTTCATGGACAGGTGTTCCTGTTCAAAAATTAACAGAAACTGAATCAGTCAAGCTTCTTAATATGGAGGAAACACTTCACCAAAGGCTAATTGGACAAGATGAAGCTGTAAAGGCTGTCTCAAGAGCCATAAGAAGAGCAAGAGTTGGATTAAAAAATCCTAATAGACCCATAGCAAGTTTTATCTTTTCTGGACCTACTGGTGTTGGTAAAACTGAATTGACTAAATCATTGGCTTCATATTTCTTCGGTAGTGAAGAAGCAATGATTAGATTAGATATGTCAGAATTTATGGAAAGACATACAGTTAGTAAACTTATAGGTTCGCCTCCTGGTTATGTTGGTTTTAATGAAGGTGGTCAGCTTACTGAAGCTGTTAGAAGACGTCCTTACACCGTCGTTTTATTTGATGAGGTTGAAAAGGCGCATCCAGATGTTTTCAACTTATTATTGCAACTACTTGAAGACGGAAGATTAACTGATTCTAAAGGTAGAACTGTAGATTTTAAAAATACATTGTTAATAATGACCTCTAATATCGGTTCAAAAGTAATCGAGAAAGGTGGTGGTGGACTAGGATTCGAATTCTCAGGCGACTCAGTTGAAGATAGCCAATATAATAGAATTAAATCACTAGTTAATGAAGAACTTAAGCAATACTTTAGGCCTGAATTTTTAAATAGACTTGATGAAATAATTGTATTCAGACAATTAACTAAAGATGAAGTTAAAGAAATTGCTGAAATAATGTTGCAAGAAGTATTTGTCCGACTACATGATAAAGGTATTAAATTGAATGTCACCGATGCTTTCAAAGAAAGACTTGTTGAAGAAGGTTACAATCCTTCATACGGAGCAAGACCTTTGAGAAGGGCAGTTATGCGTTTACTAGAAGATAGTTTGGCTGAAGAAGTTCTTTCTGGGAGAATAAAAGATGGCGATAATGCTTTAGTTGATATAGATGATAATAAAAAAGTTACAATAAATATTTCTTCTGAAGAATCTTCTCAAGAGCTAGCAGGTGCTAACTTCTAATTATTCAAAGTAAATATGCAGTCTATCTCTCCAGAAACTATTTACAGGGGAAATTCTGCTTGGGAAAAATCTTTACCTCAAATTACTAAATTAACTAAAAGTCCATTAATTCTAGGCAGAGGGATTCAAACGAATAATTTGAGAAATAATATTTTTAATGATTTAAAAAATCAAAAACTTAATGTAAATTCTGCTAATTTACAATTTGATTGTTGTTACGAAGATATTACAAGAGTTAAGAATATTATTTTAAATAATAATAATGATTGTGTTATCGCAGCTGGAGGTGGCAAAGTTCTAGACTCTGGAAAATATATAGCCGATTCCCTGAATATCCCTTGTATTACTGTTCCCCTTAGCGCCTCTACATGCGCTGGTTGGACAGCCTTATCAAATATTTATACAAAGGATGGTCAATTTATAAAAGATGTTGCATTAGGATCTTGTCCGAAAATACTAGTTTTTGATCATAAATTTATTCAAACAGCCCCATCAAGAACACTTGCAAGTGGCATAGCAGATGCCTTGGCAAAATGGTACGAATCCTCAATAACAAGTTCAAAAATAGATGACGGTCTTGTTCAACAAGCAATTCAGATATCAAGAGTTTTAAGAGATCAACTATTAATAGATGGAGGAAAAGCATTCAAGGGTCAATTTGAAAATAATCCATCTTGGCAAAATACTGTAGAAGCATGTGGACTTACAGCAGGATTAGTTGGCGGTATCGGTGGAGAAAAATGTAGGACTGCAGCAGCACATGCTATTCATAATGCAATTACTCAGATAATCCCTCCTAATAAATTCTTGCATGGTGAGATTGTGGGGGTTGGATTATTATTGCAATTAAGACTAGAAGAAATGAAAAATAATAATAAATTAGCTGATCAATCAATTAAACAATTATTTGTACTTATGAAAGAATTGAATTTGCCAACTACTATCGGACAACTTGGAATAAATGTTTTTGAAAATAATAATTTAGAGAAAATTGCTGATTTTACTTGTCGAGATAAATCTGAGATTCATTTTTTGCCTTTTGAAATTAATAAACGGGATATAATAGAGGTTATTTCAAATTTTGAACAACAAAAAATTAAAACATAAATATTTTTGACTAAAAACAATTTTGAACAATTAAGTGATTTAAATATAGGATTTTTCGAAAGTGCCAAATCGTCACTATTAGATCCTTTAGGTATTTATTTGGCAAATGATGTTAAGTGGATAAAACTCAACCAAAATTGGAACTCCATAAAATTCCCAGTAGTTATGGGAGGAAAAGGTCAACCTATACTTCTTCTACATGGCTTTGATAGTAGTTTTTTAGAATTCAGAAGAATATATAAATCACTAAAAAGAAATTTTCAAGTTATCGTTCCTGATCTTCTGGGTTTTGGTTTTAGTCCCAGGTGCGCAACAAATGAATTCAATTCCTCGAAAATAATTTCCCATTTAATTGATCTCCTTAAGACATTAAAAATAACAAAGAATTTAAAAATTATAGGTGCCTCAATGGGAGGCTCAACAGCTTTAAAACTTGCTTATGAAATTCCTGATTCTATTGATAAAATTATCCTTTTGTCCCCCGCCGGTTTATTTGGAGAACCTAAGAGTATCCCTTTTCCTCTTAACCAAATTGGCGCCTCATTTCTTGGATTGCCTCAGGTTAGAAAAAGTCTTTGTAGGCAAGCATTTGCTTTTCCAGATGAATGCGTTGGTAAGATGGAAGAACAAATTGCCTCAATTCATTTAGGTTGTAAAGGATGGAGGGATTCACTTGCATCATTTGCAAAAAGTGGCGGGTTTGCAGGAACTCAAAAATATATTCAAAATATACCAACTAAAACATTATGTGGAGAAAATGATCGAATTCTTGGAAAAAAAGAGCTTAAAAAAATAGGAAATATTGAAAAATTAAATTTTGTAGGGTTACAAAATTGTGGTCATCTTCCGCATATAGATCTTCCATTATTATCTAGTAAAATTATCCAAGATTATTTTTTGGAATAAAATATTTCTCAATTAATTTAGATACTTGAGTATTATAAAAATATAATACAAAACAGATGGAGTAAAGATGTAACTGTCAATTCTGTCAAGAATCCCTCCATGTCCAGGTAAAAAAGTTCCGGAATCTTTTATTTTTGCATCTCTCTTCATCATAGATTCAATTAAATCTCCAACCAATGCCATAAGAGAAATTGAAATTCCATAAATTATTCCAACAATTAATGGATTTTCCCAATTCATTAAAAATGCGAATAATATTGCTAGTAAAATTGAACAGGATATTCCTCCAATTAAACCTTCTATAGTTTTGCTCGGAGATATTTGAGATAGAGATTTTTTACCAAATGACTTCCCAATAAAATAAGAACCAATATCACTAGCTACGATTAAAAAACAAGAAGTTAAAGTTAAATGAAGACCTGTAGTATTTGACAAGTTCTCAAGCGACAATAAACCCTGATTTGATTCTATTATCACTGAATCTAATCCCCTTAACTTAATCCAGTAACTAGGTAAAAAACCTAAATAGAATAATCCAAAAATAGATGCTGCAATATCTGAAATTGTCCCAGGTTTTGGTTGCAAAAGTAACCAAGTGCATATCCCAACTGAACAGATTGGCAAAATTGAATTTGAAATTTCTCCTTCAAGCACACCAATAGTCTCAAGATAAGTAAAAACTATAATAATAAAGGATGAAAATAATGTGGTTTTTGTAGCTGGTCTTATTCCTTTAAATTCTGCCATCCTAAAAAATTCTAATAATGCTAGATATGTAAGCAAAGCAGTTGCCAATGTAAAAACCCATCCCCCCATCAAAACAACAATTAAACCAAAAATTCCTATAAATAACCCGCTTTTTAATCTCATATGAAATTGCTATGTTTCTAAGACTCTTATATTAAAATTTAACAGATCTTTGTTGCATAAACTTTGATTATTTATCCAATTAAACCTATCTATATCAATTTTTTCGCCAGGAATTAGTAGAGGTATCCCAGGAGGATAAGGGCAAATAATATCTCCAGATATTTTATTTAATGATTGTGAAAAAGAAATACGCCGAGTCTTACTTCTCCAAGCAATTCCAATTTCGATTTCGGGTGATTGAACTAATTTAAAGGGCGATCTGAGTACTTCTAAACCTTTTGATTTTTTGGAATTTATTAGTAATTTTTTCCATAACTTTTCAAATAAATTAAGAAAATCTTTTTGATTTCCAAATCCTAAGCAAAAAGTGAGAGTCATCATTTCTGGTAATTCGGCAATAAGTCCATTTCTATAAAAAAAATTATCAGCAGTAAAACCATCAATCCCAGCCTTAGAGGTATTTACAACAATTTTTAAGGGGTCTTGAGTTTCTATGAGAGGAATATTTTTTTGAATTAATTTTTTATAAATACTTTTTGCCTCTAAAATTCTTTTTTGATATTTTGATAAACTTTTTTTGTTAAGCCAGTCCCTAATTGACTCTTCACATGAAGAAAGTAATAAGGAACTAGGACTGGTAGTATGCAACAAATTAATACTTTTGATTAAATTATCTTCATTTATTAGATTCCCTTTGTACCAAAGTACCGCCGTTTGAGTTAATCCATTGAGTGACTTATGCAATGAATTAACCACTAAATCAGCGTTTGATGATAAAGCCGGTTTTGGTAAATTAAGATTTTCACAAAAAAGGAAATATGAACCATGGGCTTCATCAACTAAAACAGGTAAATTTCTTTGATGACAACAATCTATTAAAGGCTCTAAATCTCCGGCATAACCCTGATAAGAGGGATTTACAAGAATAACCCCTGCAATTTTATTCTCATCAAAATTTAATTTTTTAAATACATTTTTCAACCAAATTTTTGTAATTGGTTTGTAATGACCCGTTATGGTTGAAAATTCTAAGTCAAAAAATATTGGAGTTATATTTTGCATTGCACAGATTTTTATGACACTTATATGAACATTTCTAGGCATCAGGATATTTTCGCCTGGATTTGCCATTGCAATTACTGCTGATTGTATTAATCCGGAAGCTCCATTAACTCCAAAAAAACATCCTTTAGCTCCAAATTTGTCGGAGAATTCTTTTTGAGATTTAGCAATTAATCCGCTTTGGGATAGTGGGGAACCTATTTCTGGTAGTTCGGGCAAGTCCCAATACCCAGGTGGATTTTTTAATAACTTCACTAATTTCTTTGGTAAAGCTGTCCCTCTGTTATGAGCGGGAAAGAATAAAGACTTTAAGAACTTTTTGGTTAGAAAAGAAGAAATGCTCATAAAGTATTATTGACATATATAGAATGGTCTACATGGTAATCTTTTTTGATATTTTTTAACTTTAATGAAAAGATCTTATTCGGAATATTCAGCAAAAGAAGACTTTCTTTGGTTGATTTTGAGACCATGGATTTTTATCCCGAGAGTTTTATATATCCTTTTAACTTTTATTTTTCTTTTTTTAAGAATACTTTTTCAAGGTAACAGTAAAAATAAAAATGTACAAAATAATCTCTCAAAATATCTTTTTGATGTAATAACGGATTTAGGCCCTTGTTTTATAAAATTAGGCCAAGCACTCTCAACTAGACCAGATCTTGTTAGACAAGATTGGCTTACTGAACTTACAAACTTACAAGATAATCTCCCAGCATTTGATCACAAAATTGCTTTAAAAATTATTGAAGAGGAACTTGGATCCAATGCTAATGAATTATTTGAAGAGTTTCCAGATAGTCCTATTGCTTCAGCAAGCTTAGGTCAAGTTTATAAAGCAAAATTAAATAATACTTTTTTAGCTGTGAAAGTACAGCGGCCAAATTTATATTTTCTTATAAGAAGGGATGTTGTAATCTTAAGGTTTTTAGGGACTTTCTTATCTCCACTCTTACCATTAAATATAGGTGTTGGAATTGGAGAGATAATAGATGAATTCGGTAAGGCACTTTTTGATGAAATTGACTATCAAAAAGAGGCCGAAAATGCTTTGAGGTTTGCAAATTTATTCAAAGAAAATCCAAATATTTTTATTCCTAAATTAGAAAAACAGTTTTCATCCAAAAGGGTAATCACAACTTCTTGGATTGATGGAGTTAAGTTAAGAGATCGATTTTTACTAGAGGAAAATAATTTAATACCTGCTTCGTTTATAAAAACATGCGTGATCAGTGGACTGCAGCAATTATTTGAATTTGGATATTTTCATGCAGACCCACATCCAGGAAACATGTTTGCTCTCAAAGGGGGAAATGCAGATTGTGGGAATTTAGCTTATGTTGATTTTGGAATGATGGATACTATTACAAATTCAGATAGACTTACTCTTATTAAGGCAATTGTTCACATAATAAACGAAGAATATTATCTTCTCGCAGAAGATTTCCAGAAATTAGGTTTTTTAACCAAAGAACAAGATCTTCAAAAACTTGTTGAACCATTAAAAGAAGTTCTAGGAGGATCTTTTGGCGCTGAGGTTGGTAATTTTAATCTTAAAAATGTAACTGATAAATTCTCAAAACTAATGTATTCCTATCCTTTTAGAGTTCCCAGTAGGTTTGCCTTAATAATAAGAGCCGTTGTTAGTCAAGAGGGTTTAGCATTAAGGTTAGATCCTGAATTTAAAATTCTAAAAATTGCTTATCCATATATTGCAAAAAAACTACTGACTGATAATTCTGAAGAGATTTTAGACATACTTTTAGAAGTTGTTTTTGATAAAAAAGGTCAAATCCAAATAGAAAAAGTTGAAAGTTTACTAAACATTTTATTTAGAGATTCGGAGAATATTAATTCAGATCTCATACCAGTTGCAAACGCTGGATTGAAATTATTTGTAAGTAAAAAAGGATCCGAAGTTAGGAAGAATCTTCTTTTAAGTCTCATAAAAGATGAAAAATTAGAATTTACTGATGCAAAAAAACTCTTAGCTTTAATTAGGGATACTTTTAGCCCTCTGAATATAGCAAAAAGTGCATTTCAAAATATTATTTCTACAGTTTAGTTTTTATATTTATATCTAATTAACTTACTTATGATTTTAATTCGATTAGAATTGGATGTAATATTTTAAAAATGAGAAGTAAAAAGGATTATTTATTTTTGGAAATTAAATGAATATTTTGAAAAATTTCTTTTTACTTAACAAAAAATCTGAAAATAAAGACTTAAGTTCTGGATTGGTTGACCAATATATTGAAATTGCAAAGTTAGTAAAGGAATCAAGAATTCAACAAAACCTCACAATTGAAGAATTGTCATACATTTCAAAAATTCCTGAACGAATAATAAACTCTATTGAAGATAATAATAAAAATATTAGGCCAGAGTATCCTTTTATAAGATCTATATTAATTAAATTAGAGGAATGCTTAGTATTAAAAAAAAATACATTATTAAAGTTAGCAGTTGATGAAAGAAAAATTTTAAAGAAAGAGGGAAAGGATTTTCTGTTAAGGAAATTCGATCTTATCAATACATGGCAAGGAAGTTTTTTGTATTTTTTTATATTAGTTCTAACTATATTTATGTTAAAACGATACTTTATTTTAAATGTAAATGTTATAGAGATTCAAAATATTGAAAATCATATGATTGATAAATAATTTTAAATAAATTCTACTTTAGAGTCCTTCCAAGATTATTTCCTAGCTCACCAAACATACTTATATTATCTTCTATTTCTTCTAAAGGACGATTTAACTTCCATTTCCAATTATTTTTTGTGGTGCCAGGTTTATTTAATCTACTTGAATCGTCTAGAGATAATAGATCTTGTAATGGAGCGATAAAGAGATTAGCATTAGTTTTCATGCCAATTTCTATTAAATCCCAAGAAGGATTTTCTGAAAATTTATACTCATCTTTTATTCTTTTTTGGGATTCATAATCTAAATATTTCCACCATGAAACAGACGTAGAGTTGTCGTGAGTACCTGTATAAACAACCCAATTTTCTCCTTCAATATTCTTAGGTAAATAAGGATTATCTTTATTGCCATCAAAAGCGAATTGTAATATTTTCATGCCAGGAAGTTTGAAGTCTTTCCTTAATTTCTCTACATCTGGAGTTATTACTCCCAGATCCTCTGCAATAATTGGTAGATAGTTACCCCCTAGATCCTTTTTTACTTTATTTAATAGTGTTTTACCTGGAGAATTTATCCATTTTCCAATAATTGCCGTTTTAGAACTGCCATTAACTCTCCAGTAACCTGCTAAACCCCTGAAATGATCGAATCTCAATATGTCCACAAGTTCAAATTGTCTTTGAAATCTTTTTCTCCACCAATCGAAATTAGTCCTTTTGTGTTTTGACCAAAAGTAAGTTGGGGTACCCCATAATTGTCCTGTTGATGAAAAATAATCAGGTGGAACACCACTTTGAAAGATTAAATCTCCATTTTTAAAAATTGAAAATAATGATTTATTACTCCATACGTCGGCGCTGTCCCTGGATACATAAAATGGCAAATCTCCTATTAGCTTAATATTTTTTGATTTCGCAAATTTTTTAATGTCGCTCCATTGCTCATCAAGATGCCACTGTATTAATTTTTTTATAAGTATCTCTTCACTTTTTTTCTTTATCCATGATTTTAAGAACTTTTTATTTTTTATTTTAAATTCTTTAGGCCATTCCCACCAAGGCAACATATTAAATTCCTCTCTTATAACGACAAATGTTGCATAATCTTCAACCCAAGAATTCCTGCTGACCCATTTGTTAAAATTAATTTTTCTTTCTTCAGATTGTGAACTCCAACCTTGCAAAAGGAAGAGACCTATTTTTTTTGTTAGGTCATCCGCAATATTAAAATCAAAATGATCTTTATCTTGACTTGTTGGACCTAGATTTTCTTTATTTAAAATGAAGATAAAACCTTTTTCGATTAAATCATCTATATCCAAAAACCATGGGTTTAATGCAAAACTAGATGGGGAACTATATGGAGAACCTGTAGAGTCAGTAGGTGTAAGAGGTAAAAATTGCCAGTATTCAATTCCATGCTTTTCCAGTTTTTTTATCCACTCTTTAGCTCCTCTACCAAAAGTTCCACATTCTCTTCCTCCCGGAATACATGTTGGATGCATAAGTACGCCTAATGATTTTCTTGAAATAATTGACTCTAGATGCATGTTTTAAATATATTTTGATTCTTTACACTTAATGTGTTTTTAATTATCTAAATTCAACCATAAACAAATTTTTTTTAATTGACAAATATCATTCCTGATTTTTAAGTCTGAATAAATATAAATTCTAATTTTTGATCAACAATTTTTTGCTTAATTGCATATGACTTTTGAAAACATCTAGTCATTATTTTTTGCGAAATTCACATAAACGACTACGATAAGAATATAGTCTTATGGTGCAAATTTCGTGACAAGTTTTATCACGGCAATGCAGAGTAAAGAATCTAAGTTTAATCTTACTAATAGTAGATTAAGGTTAGTAAGTGGGACGACAAATCCTAAATTAGCTGAAGAAATTGCATCATACTTAGGGATTGAAAATGTACCTTTAATATCTAAAAGATTTGCAGATGGTGAACTTTATGTCCAGATTCAGCAGTCTATTAGAGGTTGTGATGTATTTCTCGTACAACCTACATGCGCTCCTGTAAACGATAGTTTAATGGAGCTTATGATCATGGTTGACGCATGCAAGAGAGCTTCTGCAAGACAAATAACGGCTGTTATCCCCTATTTTGGATATGCAAGGGCAGATAGAAAGACCTCTGGAAGAGAGTCTATAACTGCAAAACTAACTGCTAATTTACTAGAGAAATCAGGAGTTGATAGAGTTCTTGCGATGGACTTACACTCAGCTCAAATACAAGGCTATTTTGATATACCTTGTGATCATATTTATGGTTCACCTGTATTAATTGATTATCTAGAAACTTTAGATTTAGAAGAAATAGTTGTAGTCTCCCCTGATGTAGGAGGAGTGGCGAGAGCTAGAGCATTTGCAAAATTAATGAAGGATGCGCCGTTGGCAATCATTGATAAAAGGAGATCTGCTCATAATATCGCTGAAAGTCTAACGGTTATTGGTGAAGTCAAAGGTAAAACGGCTATTCTTATAGATGACATGATAGACACGGGAGGCACAATTTGTTCTGGAGCTCATTTACTAAAAAAAGAAGGAGCTAATAGAATATTTGCATGTGCCTCACATGCTGTATTTTCCCCTCCTTCATATGAAAGATTAAGTACTAAGAATCTTTTCGAACAGGTTATTGTGACTAACAGCATACCAGTTATACATAAAGATAATTTTCCACAGTTAAAAGTACTTTCTGTCGCAAATATGTTAGGGGAAGCCATTTGGAGAATCCACGAAGAAAGTTCCGTTAGTTCAATGTTTAGATAAAAGGAATAATAATTTTACAATCCTTGTAATTTCTTGAGTCTCTCAGTTTCAATCTTAAATTGTTTTTCAATTTTTTCAGGAACGTTATCCGGACAAACTTGAAGAGCAGATTCAACTAATTGTAGAGATGCAATAAATTGTAATTGCTTCATATCAACTGTTTGTTCTTTCTTTCTTTCTATTATTTTCCCTCCATGTTTTTGTGAAACTACTGATGCGAAAGTTGATGAAGCAACGTTTAATGTTTTTGGGAAATCTAAATCAAATCCTTTTCTTGTCGCATTACATAGGAATGAAACACCCATCCCATGATATAAATCTAAATCATTTTTATTGGCAGGCGAATTTTTAACATTTGCATTTACTTTATTAAATTCATTATTTGCATCAAATAAAAAAGATGAAAAAATTATAGGGATTACAAAAATTTTAGAAATTTTTAAACTCATATTTGATTTATTTTTAATTCATATTATTAAAGATAACATTTTTTATTTTTTAAATAAATCAGCCAATAAAATTTATTTAATACTTTTAATTTCGTGATGATTCTCTACTATTTTAAGTATATCTTTCTTCCATGAATATATGACCCTAAATCTATAATTATCAGAATCTACAAGTCTTGTATGTTCAAGTATATACCAATCTTTGTAAGAAGATTCAAAAATCATTTCGTGTTCGTCGACTTGCTTAATATTTGAAATGCCTTCATCATTACTAAGATAAAATTTTTCCCTCTTAAGTTGATGTCCTTTTAAAAATGCATGCATTTCTCCTCGTTCTTTATACTGGGGATTTTCGTCAAAGAAATTATATTTTTTTTCTGGATACCAAGTAAATTTATAATGTGACTCCCATTCTGATTTACTCTCTAGAGCTTGAATATTTATATTCATACTTAAATTATAAGTTTTTTGTGCTTCATCGAGAAAATACGTTCTATTAGATTTCCATAATCCAATATTCCTAGAAAACCACCTTTTTAAATTACTATTTAAATTGATTTCAGGAGGGTTTTCACCAAAATGTAGATTTTTCTTTGGATTAATAGCAACCATTTATAAAAAAGTCTTATTTATTTAATAGCCTATCTGTAAAATAAAAAAAAATATCTTAAGGTGTTCATAAGAATTAACAGCTTTTCAACACTTCAGAGGAATTCATTTGAATGATAAAAAAGAGCTAAAACTAATACTTGTTGCAGCTAGAAATCAACTTTCTAGTAATGATATTAAGTCTCTGATAGCTTATTTAGAATCAGATGATTGCGAATTTGAGATATCTCTTCAGATCTCTGAACCCACAGAGCAGCCAGAATTACTTGAATTACATAGATTAGTTGCTATTCCTGCTCTTATAAAGGTTTCCCCAGCTCCAAAGCAAATATTTGCTGGAAGTAATATTTTCTCTCAGTTGCAAAAATGGTTGCCAAGGTGGTCACAGGAAGGCTTAACAAAAAATCTTGGGATTAATTTGCAGCCATCCAAAATTGATTCAATAAGAACTCAAAAAGAATTTCTATTGGAAGACGAACTTCTTGTTCTAAGACAAGAAAATGAGACATTAACAAAAAGAATAGAATCTCAGGAAAGATTATTAAGAATGGTCGCGCATGAATTAAGAACACCTTTAACTGCGGCAACTTTGGCTGTTCAAAGTCAAAAACTCGGACAAATAGATATTTCAAAATTACAGGAGGTAATTAAAAGACGTCTTGAAGAGATTGAACTCTTATCTCAGGATCTTTTGGAGGTTGGAACAACTAAATGGGAAGCGTTATTTAATCCTCAGAAAATTGAGTTAGGTAATATTAGTGCTGAAGTAATACTCGAATTAGAAAAATTCTGGAGATTAAGGAATATTGAAATTGATACTGATATTCCATCTGATCTGCCAAGTGTATTTGCAGATCAAAGAAGAATGAGGCAAGTATTTTTAAATTTAATTGAAAATGCTATTAAATTTTCTAAAGACTCAGGATCTATAAAAATCACTATGATTCATAAGACAAATCAATGGGTAGAAATAACAATTTGTGACAAAGGTGCAGGGATTCCTTTGAGCGAACAAAAAAGAATTTTTTTAGATAGGGTTAGACTACCGCAGACTTCTGAAGGAACTTCAGGATTTGGTATAGGGTTATCAGTGTGTAGGAGAATTGTGCAAGTCCATGGAGGAAGAATATGGGTCGTATCTGAAATTGGTGAAGGTTCCTGCTTTCATTTCACAGTTCCTGTTTGGCAAGGACAAAACAAAGAGCAACAATACTTGACGAAAGGCTAGCCTTACTCTTAGTTTTTAATAAGCTGCTATGCTAATCTCCTGGCCCCATCGTCTAGAGGCCTAGGACACCTCCCTTTCACGGAGGCGACAGGGGTTCGAATCCCCTTGGGGCTATTAATTTAAATTTACAAAGATCTTTTTGATGATTTTGCTTGCCTATCTACGGCAATTAAATTTTCTGAAAGATCTTTTTTCAGTCTTTTCTCTATCATCCCTATTGGCATCCATTGACAACCTTGAACAGTAAGATCGTAAATTAATGAATTTTTTGAAGTATTTTTAATTTTTTGCATTTTCCAGCTACCTTCAAATTTCCTGAAATCTCCTTTTATCAAATTAAACTTTAAGAGGCCAAGCTCCTTATCCTCTATTAAGTCTATAGTAACTTCAGCTGAAAATTTCATGCCAAGGAAATCCTGAGCCCCAACTTGTTTAAGGTGGACATTATTTCCCTTCTGAAATATTTTCTTGCTTGATAAAAGATTTGGGATGTAAAGATTTAGTTGATCATAATCTGTTAAAACACTCCACAAGGAATCGATACTTGCAGAAGTTGTAAGTTGAGCTGCTAGTCGTCTTGTTCCGCCAGAAAGCTTTTCCATCGTCTGCTCAATTGTCCTGAAATCATTGTCTTTAAAATGATTCATTGATTCTTGAGGATTGTTCATACAATGAATTTTTAATTAGTTAAAAATTATTTCTGTGTAACTATACTGATAAAAACAACAAATACGGAAAAATAAAAATAATTTCATCTATTTATTCCGATCTCAAAACGTAACCATTTTTGTAAAATCACTACAAATTAAACTACATATTGATAATCTTTTATTAATGAAATCTAAAAAATGTATTCACAAGCAAAAGTAATCGCAGGAGGATTAGCTCATATACCAGTGGTAATAGCTGTTTTTTATTTTATACTCACAACTTTTAATAAAAGAGCTTTAAAATTTGTTGAAGAAGCAAATACAAAAAAACCTGAGGCAAAAGCTGTGGAACCTAAAAAAGTCGCTGTTTCAAAAATAGAAACTCCAAAAACAGAAGCTCCAAAAACAGAAGCTGCAAAAATAGTTAAGAAAAAACATGCAGATGTTCCAGTCAATATTTACCGTCCTAAAACACCATATGAGGGAACAGTTATTGAAAATTATAGTCTTCTCAAAGAAGGAGCAATCGGTAGAGTTAATCACATAACTTTCGACCTTAAAGATAGTGATCCATTTTTAAATTACGTAGAAGGTCAAAGTATTGGTATCATGCCTGCTGGAGAAGATGCTAATGGAAAACCTCATAAATTAAGACTATACTCAATAGCTAGCACTAGACACGGTGATGACTTTAATGGAAATACAGTTTCTCTTTGTGTAAGACAGCTTCAGTATGAAAAAGACGGCGAAACCATTAATGGCGTCTGCTCTACTTACTTATGTGATATTAAGCCTGGAGATAAAGTAAAAATAACAGGTCCTGTTGGTAAAGAAATGCTTCTCCCTGATGAAGAGGACGCAAACATTGTTATGTTAGCCACTGGAACTGGAATAGCACCAATGAGGGCTTATTTAAGAAGAATGTTCGAATCAACTGAAAAAGAAAAAAATAAATGGAATTTCAAAGGTAAAGCTTGGTTATTTATGGGTGCTCCAAAATCAGCTAATTTGTTATACGAAGAAGATCTTCAAAGATACATTGCTGAGAATCCAGATAATTTTAAATATACAAAAGCTATTAGTCGCGAACAGCAAAATACAAAAGGTGGAAGAATGTACATTCAAGACAGAGTTTTAGAGTCAGCCAATGAACTTTTCAATATGATTGAAGATGAAAAGACACATATATATCTTTGTGGATTAAAGGGTATGGAACCTGGAATAGATGAAGCAATGACTAAGGCAGCAGAAGAAAAAGGATTGAACTGGTCAGAATTAAGACCTCAACTAAAAAAAGCAGGAAGATGGCACGTAGAAACTTACTAAATCTTTGATATTTAGATTTAAGTTTCACATACTAAATACTTTTTGGTTTAGACACAATATGTAGCTAATATTTGAAAAAAAGAGGATTTTAAATAAAGAATACTAAAAATATGCCTTCAACTTTAAGTAATCCTCTAAGATTAGGTTTACGGCAGGAAAGAGTCATACCTCCACAATGTTTAGTAATTTTTGGTGCTAGTGGAGACCTTACTCATAGAAAATTAATACCAGCCTTATTTGAACTTTATTTGCAAAGAAGAATTCCTAGTGAATTTGGAATAGTTGGTTGTGCTAGAAGACCTTGGACTGATAATGATTTTAGAGAAAAGATGAAAGTAAAGTTATCAAATCAAATATCTGGAAAAGAAAGGGAGTGGGGACAATTTTCTAATTATCTTTTCTATGAACCAGTTGACCTACAACAAAGTGATCATGTCGTAAGGCTTTCTAGAAGATTAAATGAAATTGATAAAACACAAGCTACTCATGGGAATAGAACATTTTATTTATCAGTATCTCCGAATTTCTATGCAAGTGGATGTAAAGCTCTAAAAGGGGCTGGCCTTTTAGATGACCCTAAGAAAAGTCGTTTAGTGATTGAAAAACCTTTTGGAAGAGATTATTCAAGTGCAAAAAAATTGAATAAGATTGTTCAAAGTTGCGCTGAAGAAAGTCAGATTTATAGGATTGATCATTATTTAGGTAAAGAGACAGTTCAGAATATTCTTGTTTTGAGGTTTGCTAACACTATTTTTGAACCAATCTGGAATAGGAATTATATATCAAGTGTTCAAATTACTTCATCTGAAACAGTTGGTGTTGAAGATAGAGCAGGTTATTACGAAAGCTCTGGTGCTTTACGTGATATGCTTCAAAATCATATGACTCAAATGCTTGCAGTTACTGCAATGGAACCTCCTGGGAAATTTGAACCAGAAGCAATAAGAAATGAAAAAGCTAAGGTTCTTCAAGCTTCAAAACTTGCTGACGAAAATGAACCGTGGAATTGTTGCATAAGAGGTCAATATGGAGAGGGAGGGAATATTTTAAATCGACTCAAAGGATATAGGCAGGAAGATGGTGTTTATAGTAACAGCACAACAGAAACTTATATTGCGACAAAAGTTTTCGTGGATAACTGGCGTTGGCAAGGGGTTCCTTTTTATTTGAGAACAGGTAAAAGACTACCTAAAAGACTTGGAGAAATAGTCTTGACTTTTAAAGACGTTCCTGTTCATTTATTTGAATCAACAATAATAAATCCTGCCCCAAATCAACTTGTCCTTAGAATTCAGCCAAATGAAGGTGCTACTTTTAAATTTGAGGTAAAATCTCCTGGTTCTGGAATGAAATCAAGACCTGTTGAGATGGAATTTTCTTATGATGAATCATTTGGAGAACCCTCAGATGAAGGCTATGTAAGATTATTGGCTGATGCAATGCTTTCTGACCCAACATTATTTACTCGAAGTGATGAGGTAGAAGCAGCCTGGAAACTTTATACCCCATTAATAGAATTGATGGATAATTCTCCTTGGAAGTTACCTATTTATAATTATGAATCTATGACATGGGGACCTCCTGAGTCAGATCAATTAATTTCAAAAGATAATATTTTCTGGCGTAGACCCTAAAAATGAAACCTCAACTTACACTACAAACCCCTTTAGAACTGCCTTATCAGGAAATTTCTAATTACCTTAATAAATTATGGATTTCAGAAGATAAAGATAATAGTGGAGCTAACACTTTCACATTAATGATCTGGCAGCCTGCTTGGCTAGAACAATGTTTGGTTCAAAAAGGTTTATTAAATGGACCAATTACTGGAAATTTAAGTCCAGAAATAATTGAAGTTGCTAATAAATTTATACTAGATCAAGGACTTCCTATCACTACTTCACTTAATAGTGAAGAATTATTGAATTTGTTGAAGCAAAATTTATCTAATAAAGACTTTGAAGATTTTAGAGGACAATTTTTTGAATCAACGATAAGTACATTGAATCCAAGAAGATTAATAACTCTAGCGCCAACATTAAATAAAAATTCAGATATCAAAACTTTTGTATCCGCTTACTGTCCATTAAGTGATACCCCAGCTATGCAACCTATTTGTGGGGATTTAGTTGTTATTAGGGGGGGCTCGGCCTCAATATCTAATAAAGGATTAAAAATAATTGATGAATTATCTATTGATGAATTACCTTCTTGGTTGTGGTGGAATGGAAGCTTGGATGAGTCGCCTGAAATCTTCGAATATTTCACTGATTATGGTCTAAGGTTAATAATTGATACTGCTCTTGGATCACCTCAAAGATGTTTAAAAGTTTTAGATCAATTAAATAATTCAAACAAAGCTATTAATGATTTGAATTGGGTTAGATTGAAAAATTGGAGGGAATCATTGGCAATGATTTTTGATCCGCCTTCGAGAAGACCAATTTTAGATCATATTACTGATATTGATATTGATATCGCAGGAGATCATATGATTCAAGCGTTGTTTTTGATTTCATGGATTAGCGATAAACTTGGTTGGTCTTTTCTAAGAGTTGAAAGGGATACAGAATCAACAAAAATAGAGTTTGAAAGAATTAATGGCGAAATAATTTCTACATCAATTAAACCCTTATCTTTGGGAAATCCTAGTATTCATTTAGGACAAGTTATTGGATTGAGGCTGATTTCAAAAATTAGTGAGGTTCAAAAAAATAACACTTGTGTAATACTTGGTTGTGAATCAGTGGAATGTATGAGACTTGAAGCAGGGGGAATGGCTAATATGGAATTAATAGAACAAGTTGTTCCAAATTCTTTTTCTACATCAGAGTACGATGTAAGTAAATTATTGGGAAGTAGTAGAGGTGATACCAGTCCTCTTTTTGAAAATTCTATTAAAATATCTCTTCAAATATTTAATGCTTTGAATAACTAATAGATGCCTTGTGTAATATCTTCTCCTTCAACTGATAGTGGGAAAACTACATTATCTCTTTTGCTATCTTGTTGGGCGTATTCAAAAGGTATAAAAATACAAACTTTTAAGGTTGGCCCAGATTATCTTGACCAACAACAACTCAGCTCAATTGGCCAACCTATTTGCAGGAATTTAGATATTTTTTTAAGTGGTGAGGAATGGGTTCAAGAAAGTTTTTTTAAACATTCTTTGAAATATGAATTCTCGTTAATTGAAGGAGCAATGGGTCTGTTTGATGGACTAGGTTCAACAACCTACTCCAGCACAGCAAATATCTCTAAACTTCTCAATGTTCCAATAATTTTTATTCTTAATGCAAGAGGTCAAGTAGCTTCTCTTTTGGCTACTATTCGGGGTTTTAGAGATTTCGATAGTGAATTGTCAATAGCAGGAATTATATTTAACAACGTTAATTCAGATAGACATAAAAAATTAATCAAAGAAGTTTTTAAAAATGAAGATATCGAAATTCTTGGTTTTCTACCATCTGATTCAAAAATAACTTTAAACAAAGCTAATTTAGGTTTGATATCTCCAATGGATAATGGAAAAGAAATTGATGTTGAATATTTTGCAAATTTCGCCGAAAGAAATCTTGATGTATTTTCTCTTATTAAATTTCTGAAATCTCCTCAAAAGAAAATGTTTAATTCTTTCAATTTTAAAGATTTTAAAATAGATAAAAGTAAACCTATTGTTATTGCAGAAGATAAAATCTTTCATTTTCAATACCCTGAAACTAAGGAGTTTTTGAGTGAAATAGGTATACCATTGATTTCATGGAGTATTTATGATGATGAAGAAATACCTAATGAGGCTTCTTCTTTAATTATTCCTGGGGGGTTCCCTGAAAAATATGCTGATCATATAAGTAACTCTACAAAAAGCTTAAATTCGTTAAGGAAATTCCGTAAAAATGGATTTATATATGCTGAGTGTGGAGGGATGATGATTTTAGGAGACTTCATAAAAGATGAAAATGGTAATAATCATAAAATGAGTGGTATCCTTCCTTTTAGATCAAAAAAAAGTAAACTTTCAGTAGGTTATAGATACATTGAGGGTTTAAAAGATACTCCAATCATTAAACAAAATCAATTAGTTAGAGGACATGAATTTCATTATTGGGAAATTGAAAATAATTTATCTGAAATTGATTCTGGAAAAGCTGAGCATCGGAAGAACCTTTCTTCCCCATGGAAAATTAAATCTTGGGAAACCAAATATAAAAATGAAGGCTTTTTTGATGAAAAATTACATGCAAGTTGGATTCACTTACATTTGCCAAGTTCTCCAGAAGTCGCAAAAAACTTTATAGAGGCCACCCAAATTACTTTTTCAAAGAATTCTTAATTTATTATCAAATCAAATATTTTGAGAGGAGAACCTAAAAAAAACATTCCAGGCAAAGTTATTAATGGTCCTAAAAAACTTCCCACCATAACCTCAATTTTCGTATGACCCAGGGTTTCTTTTAACAGTAATTCAGATTGAGGGTCTAGTTTTTTTGATAGTTTATTAATTTCTGCAGCTTGAATTCCAGCTGATTTTCGAACACCACTTGCGTCATACATAACTATTAGTGCTACAGCAACTGATAATGCGAATATTGAGCTGTCAAATCCTAATTCATACCCTATACCAGATGCAGCGCCAGTTATTAAGGCGGAATGACTCGAGGGCATACCACCCGTCTCGAACATAATTCCAAATCTTATCTCTCCAGTGGAAAAGAAATTGAATACAATTTTAAAAAATTGAGCTAGCAAACAGGATAATAGGCTCCAGAAAAGAACTGAATTATTAAAAAAGGAAAAAAAATCAGACATAAATTAAAAATAATTATCTGTCTCTATTTGTAATAAAGTCGGCTAAGGATATTAAATACTTTGCATCTGCGCCCCAAGGTTCAATTGCTTTTTTTGCTTTTTCAACTAAATCAAATGCTCTTTTCTTTGACTCCTCCATTCCAAGTAATTTAGGGTAAGTAGTTTTGTCAGCCAAAAGATCTTTGCCTGCAGTTTTACCAAGCTTTTCACTGCTGGAAGTTAAATCAAGAATATCATCTATTATTTGGAAGGCTAAACCAATCCCCTCTGCATATGTTGTCAGAGCTTGTAATAGTCTTTCGTTAGCTCCTGCGATCATCGCACCTGTTCTAACGCAGGCCTTTAATAAAGCCCCAGTCTTGTGAAGATGAATATATTCGAGAGTTTCAAGGTCGACTTCTTTGCCTTCGCATTCCAAATCAACAACTTGCCCCCCGACCAGGCCTGGTGCACCAGCAACTAGGGATAATTCGCCAACTACATTTAATAATCTATTTGGATCGACTCCAGGGCTCCTTAAAGAGACCATTTCAAAGGCCCTTGTTAACAAAGCATCGCCTGCAAGAATGGCTATTGCATCACCATATACTTTATGATTTGTCGGCCTACCTCTCCTCAAGTCATCATTATCCATGGCTGGCAGATCATCATGAATCAAGGACATTGTATGGATCATTTCTATTGCTACCGCAGTAGGAACTGCAAGAGATGGTTCTCCGCCAGCGAGTGAGCAAGAAGCCAAACATAAAATTGGACGTATTCTTTTCCCCCCAGCTAAGAGGGAATATCTCATTGATTCTCTTAATGTTTCTGGATTCTCGGGGCCCAAGGAAAAATCAAGTGCTTCTTCTACAACCTTTTTTGTTTTTTTAAGATATTTTTCAAAATCAGAAATACTATTTATAACTTCAGTCATTTTATACCTTCAGTAAAAAAAAAATTCATCTTGGATCCTATGGCAAAAGGTCATTAAGAGTTGATGATAAACCAAATTGTTTTTGCCAGCTAAAAATAGTATTTACAAGTAACATTGTTACTGTCATTGGTCCAACACCTCCTGGTACAGGTGTGTAAGCAAATACTTTAGAAATGACATCTTCTAATAATACATCGCCACATAATCTGGTTTGATTTTTATCAGAACTTTTTAATCTATGTATTCCTACATCAATAATTATTGCTCCTTCTTTCACAAAACTCGAATCTACAAGATTGGGTTTCCCCGCAGCCGCAATTAGGATGTCGGCTTCTCTACAAACTTTATTCAAATTTAATGTTTTAGAGTGAGTAATTGTTACCGTGCCATTAAGATTCAACAACATAAGCGATAGAGGTTTACCAACAAGCAAACTTCTTCCTATGACAACAATTTTCTTACCTTCAATTGTTATATTTTGGGATCTTAATAAATTAATAATTCCTGCTGGTGTGCATGATCTCATCGCAGGCTCATTTTTTACTAGTTTGCCGATATTTATCTCATTAAGTCCATCTACATCTTTGCTTGGATTAATATGGCTGATCAGTTTTTGCTCGTCAAACTTCTTTGGGATGGGAAGTTGAAGTAGCATTCCATCAATATCCTTATCAGAATTAAGTTTGATTATTAATTGTTCAACCTCTTTTTGCTCTACACTATCTTTTAGATGAAAGATAAAACTCTTTATTCCAATCCTTGAACATGCTTTTTCCTTGTTTTTAACGTAAACACCACTCGCGGGGTCTTCACCTATTCTTATTACGGCTAAACCGGGAGCCCTTTTTGTAATTATTTTATTACTAGAGATATAATCAGTTAATCTTCCTTCAATTTCAAGAGATAATTTTTTACCGTCTAATTTTAATGACATTTATAAAAACATCTCCTTTTTACACCTAGCATGCCTATAATTTTAAATTATTCAAATAGTTTTATCTATATTCTGTGCAAAACATCATAACTCCCCTAAAAAAATCGTTTTATCTTTGGAGGCGAAGTCAAGTCCCAGTAAAACTACCAATTAAAATTTCAAGAATAGATAATCTCATAATTTTTTTAGTATGCATTTTAATATCAATAATTTCTTCTTATAAATTACTTCTCATCTCGCCTTTAAATATCGCAGATATTTTTTCTTGGTTTTTGACCTTTACTGAAATACTTATTTTTTCCGGAGTTTTGATATTAGTTTCAAAAAAAGAGAATCCCACAATTTCTTCAAGACAGATCTTTTTGATCATGACTCTTCTTTTAGCATTACAAGTTACCAAATTAGCCTCAGCTTCAACCATAAGTCCATTATCTATGATAATTCCACCGGCATTAATAATATCTCAAGGAATGGGAAGCATAACAGCTTTAGCTTGGGTATCAATAGCTAGTCTTATTTGGCCTGACCCAGAAATTGTTATCAATAACAATTTATTTTTTATTTTATTAGTTTGTGCTTCAATAGTATCTCTTCTTGGAGGAAGAATAAGGAGTAGAGCTCAGTTACTTCAACTATCATTTTTTGTCCCCATAGGATCGTTCTTGAGTCAATGGATATTGATAGGTAAAGATAAAATTTCTCTTGTTAATCAGCAAGATTTTGTTTTAGCTAATGGGAATATATTTTCTGATTCCTTGGTATTGGCAATAGCTATGCTTTTTACAATTTTATTTATGCCTATCTTTGAATCGATATTCGGATTATTAACTAAAGCAAGATTGCTCGAATTGGCTGATAAAGAGAAACCTCTAATTAGAAGATTGTCTCTAGAAGCTCCTGGCACTTTTGAACATACCTTACTTATATGTGGTTTAGCAGAGGAAGCAACAAGAATGATTGGTGGTGATATTGATCTTATTAAAACTGGAGCTTTATATCATGATGTTGGAAAATTACATGCACCTAATTGGTTTATTGAAAATCAGGATGGTTCAAAAAATCCGCATGATGAATTAGATGATCCGATTAAAAGTGCAGAAGTATTACAGGCTCACGTTGATGAAGGCTTGAAATTTGCAAGAAAGAATAGACTGCCAAAACTGATAGCTAATTTTATTCCTGAACATCAAGGTACTCTTAAGATGGGATATTTTTTTCAAAAAGCTAAAGAAAAAAATCTCGATGTTAATGAATATTACTTTAGGTACAAAGGCCCTATTCCGCAGTCCAAAGAAACAGCTATTTTAATGCTTGCCGATGGATGTGAAGCAGCACTAAGAGCTATGAATATTAATGCATCTGATAAAGAAGCTTTGAAAACAATTTCTAATATTATTTCTTCGCGTAAAAAAGATGGGCAATTAGATGATAGTAATTTATCGAAAGGAGAAATTTTTCTAATAAAAAGGGCATTCTTGAATGTGTGGAAAAGAATTAGACACAGAAGAATTCAGTATCCAACTAGCAAAAATAATACCTTTTCTTAATTTTCAATTTTATAACCTAATACTCCTTCGATGTTTCGGATTACACCAATAAAGAAGAGCTAGCGTACTTAATAATGTTGTTAAAAGAGTAAACCCACCAACTCCATAAATGTCTTGAAGAGTTATGAGCCTTACAACTGAATAAGGACCCATGCCAGAAATTACCATTGATAATGATACCAGAGTTAAAGTTACTCCCCATTTTCTCTCTGCTAGAAGAGCTGCTGAAGAAACTATTCCAACAATTGCTGCAGGCCATCCAAGACTTATGGCGAGAGTTATATTTGCAACTTTGAGTGGAGGCCCATAACTTATTATTAATGCGATTATTGGAAGTGCAATTATGTTGCCGATTAAGCCAACCCACGAAAGTGCCCAATATCCAAGTACCCTTTCTCTCATTATTTACTGCTTTAACTATTTGTTTAATCTACATTATTAAGATACTATTTTTTAATACTACTTAATAATAATCCTAAGAAAATAATTTAATTTGCAGGATTAGTTAGAAATTTATTATCAGAATTCTCTAAATTATCAAATTGTGGATGAATTGAATTTCTTTTCTCAGAAAATACAAGTCTATTTAAAGCATTAACGTAAGCATTCGCTGCAGCAACTACAACATCTGTATCAGCAGAATGACCAGAATATATTTTATTATCCCTTCTTATTCTTATTGTTACTTCGCCCAAAGCATCGATTCCTTCTGTTACCGACTTAACAGAAAATTCAATTAATTCATTAGGAACTTTAGCTAATTTATTTAAAGCCTCGCATACAGCATCAACGGGCCCAGTCCCTATTGATACAGCAGTATCCTCACTGTTATCTTCCGTGTTTAGAAGCGAAATGGTTGCAGTAGGTTTAGAGGCGTTACCACAACTTACTTGTACAAGACTTAATTGAAATTTAGCCTCTGGGAGTTGAACTTGTTCACTGACAATTGCTTCTAAGTCTCTATCAGTAATTTCTCTTTTCCTGTCAGCTAAATCCTTAAAACGAGCAAAAGCATCATTTAAATCTTCTCGGCTCAAGTCATATCCCATCTCTTCTAATCTTGCTCTTACCGCACTTCTTCCACTAAGTTTCCCTAAAGAGATTTTGTTGTCAATCAAACCAACAGTTTTTGCATCGATAATTTCGTAAGTTAGTCTATTTTTTAAAACACCATCCTGATGAATACCTGACTCATGTGCAAAAGCGTTAGCTCCCACAATTGCTTTATTAGGTTGTACAGTCATTCCAGTTAGGTTAGAAACAAGTCTAGAGGTTTTTGTTATTTCTTCTGTTCTTATAGCCGTAAGAGGAGTTGGGGAATCTGGATTTCTTTTGAAAAAACTATTAAAAAAACTTTTCCTAACATGAAGTGCCATTACTAATTCTTCTAGAGAGGCATTCCCGGCTCTTTCACCAATTCCGTTAATGGTACATTCTAGTTGTCTTGCTCCATTTTTTACTGCCTCAAGAAAATTGGCTACTGCTAACCCCAAATCATTATGACCATGAACCGATATTACTGCCTCATCAATATTTGGAACATTTTTATTTATGTCTGCAATTAGTTTGCCAAATTCACCAGGAGTTGTAAATCCAACAGTATCAGGGATATTTATTGTTGTCGCTCCTGCAGTAATTGCTAGTTGAATCACTTCGTATAAAAATTCAGGATCACTCCTTGAGGCATCTTCACAAGAAAACTCAATATCATCTACTAGGGATTTCGCATAATTAACCATTTCTGGGACTATTTGAAGAACATCTTTTCTGGATTTTTTAAGTTTATGTTTTAGATGAATATCACTTGTCGCAATAAAAGTATGTATTCTTTTCATGGGAGCTGGACTTACCGCTTCGTAACATGCTTTTATATCTCCTTTAGACGCTCTAGCTAAACCACATATTATAGGGCCATTTTCTTTCCCTACGGCATTAGCAATTTTATTAACAGCTTTAAAATCTCCTGGACTTGCGAAAGGGAATCCAGCTTCAATAACATCTACCCCTAATCTTGCTAATTGATGGGCGATAGCAAGTTTTTCTTCGAGATTTAAACTGGCACCAGGAGATTGCTCTCCATCTCGAAGAGTTGTATCAAATATCAAAATTCTTCCAGGATCTTTTGACATCAGAGTTAATAACTTAAGCTTATATTAAGCTAATTAAAAAAATTTGACTAGATTTAGTTCAATAAAAATTTGCTGAAAATTTATAACTTAAATAATATTGGTTAAAATTCTGAAAAAATAAATCAAATACTTAAATTTTTAAAGTATTGTTTTAAGAATAAAGCCTTCTTGTTATAAAAAATAATTTCGATTTTTTATAGAAATATAGGCATAAATTTAAAAAGTATGAATGGGCAATACTCTAAAAATAATGTTTTAGGCCAGTTAGCGATAGTTTTACATGCTCATCTACCTTATGTCAGAAAAAATGAAAAAAACTCCTTAGAAGAGGATTGGTTATTTCAGGCGATTTTGGAATGTTACATACCACTTCTTCAATCAATAGAATCTTCCAAAAATGAAAATCCCTTAAATACCAAACTTACTATTAGTTTGTCTCCAACATTATTATCACTTTTAGATAATAAAAAAATTCAAGAAACATTCCCAAGCTGGATTGAGACAAGAAATGACTTCTTGAATGAACTGCCAAAAGAAGAAAAAAATGCCTCTGAATTTTTAATGAATAACCTTAATGACAAATACTTGTATTGGCAAAAATGTTCTGGAAATTTAATTGAGAAGTTTAAAGTTTTAAATAACTCTGGAAATTTGGATATTCTTACTTGTGCTGCTACACACGGATATTTACCAATTTTAAGGGAGAATCCAGAAACTGTTAAAGGACAAATCAATACAGCCATTAGGAACCATGAAAATATTTTTGGAACTCAGCCTTTAGGTATTTGGTTACCTGAATGTGCATATTATGAGAATTTAGATGAAATGCTTTTTAATTCTGGAATTAGATATGCAATTTTAGATGGTCACGGTATTCTAAACGCTACACCAAGACCCAGGTATGGTGTGTACGCTCCAATATGCTCGAAAAAAGGAGTCGCCTTCTTTGGAAGAGATAGTGAGTCAACTTTACCCGTTTGGTCTGCAAAAGATGGGTTCCCGGGAGATAAAGTTTATAGGGAATTTCATAAAGATTTGGGATGGGAATTACCTATCTCCAAACTCCAAAAGAAAGGTATCTCAACTAAAAGACCTTTAGGTTTGAAGTTTCATAAGATTACAGATGATAAGGTGCCATTAGGGGAAAAGGCTTTTTACTTAGAAAATGAAGCTAAAAAGAAGGTCGCAGAACATGCTGATTCTTATCTTCGCGCGAGATCCAAACAATTAGAAAAATTAACATTATCCTCTTCCTTTAAGCCATTATTGTTAGCTCCATTTGATGCAGAGTTATTTGGTCATTGGTGGTATGAGGGACCTTTTTTTATTGAAAATATTTTAAAAAACTCTAGTAAATTCTCAATTAAGCTTACAAATTTAAAAGAATTCTTAATTCAAAAGCCAAATCTTCAGATTTGCGATCCATCACCATCAAGCTGGGGACAAGGAGGTTATCATGACTATTGGATTAATGATGCAAATGCGTGGATTGTTCCAGAAATCACTAAAGCAGGCTCAACTTTTGTTGAGTTGTGCTCGAAAAATTTTGATAATGACTTATCTCCAAGACTTTTCAAGCAAGCAGGAAGAGAATTACTTCTCTCTCAGTCCTCTGATTGGAGTTTTATACTTAGAGCTGGAACTACAACTGAGCTCGCAAAAGAGAGGATAGAAAGACATTTGTTCAGGTTCTGGAAAATAGTTGAAATGATTAAAAATCATTCCAATATTAATTTAAAATTTCTTGAAGTTATTGAGGAAGAAGATAATGTTTTCCCAGATATTAATATTGATGATTGGCGAAAATAAAAATACTAATTTAACTTGAGCATTCCTAGTTTTACTTTTAGAGGTGAATTTATAAACATCTTACTCATCACGTAAATTAGTTTTGGAAGTGGAAGTGTATTAGTAAGAAAACCTACCCATTCATTGGTTGATAATCTAAAGAAATTTGAAAAAAAGCTTCTTAATCTACTTTCGTCAAAACTCATCAATCTTCTTAGACCGTATTGGTAAAGTTTATGCCTTTGTATTAACTCGTTAGGCCAAAGGATCTCCCAACCTTTTGTTGCTAGTTCAAGAGAACTGTGATTGGGTTCTTTTAAAAAGATTGCTAATTTTTTTGCAAGGAGTGGAGCTCTTCTTAATAAAGATCCGATCATGTATCCTGATGCAGGATGCACCATGCTTGCAGACCCTCCAAAACCAAGTACAAATTGTTTTTTAAATGGGAGGGGTAAATTCATTGGAAAAAGGCAATTCTCTTCATGAAAAATTTCACTTACTTGAATACCCTTGCTATTCAGTCTTTTGAAAAGTCTTTTTTTGAGATTCTCTTGGGATAAGGCAGGATAACTAGCTAATGATGTTTCTTCAACAAAAAAAGTTTCATTTCCAAGATCCATTGCATAAAGAAATGAAGGAGATGATAACTTTTCTTCACTGTTTAAATGATTTGGACGAAAATCCATTAAAACAAACTGATCCTTTTTAACTGGTGGCGATGAAAATTTACCGACGATCCCATACGCAGCTTGTTGAGCGATTTCATTTTGTACTGGTCTTTTTATGAAATTACTTTTATGGCCACTTGCGTCAATGACTAACCTAGCCTTTATTCTTAGACCTGAAAAGCAAATCACTTCAGATAGTTTATTTTTCTCTTTAATATCTTTTGCTGTTTCATTCAACCATTCAATCCCGTTACACTTTTTTAAAAGTTCATTTTGAAAAGCTTCTTGATTTATCAAACCATAATCGTAATTATGTTTTGTAGGATTATCTCCCTTTTTATTTTCGCCATTTCCAAAAAAACTAACTGTTTTGCACCACCGATGAGATAACAAAGACTCTAATCCTAATTCCTCTAATTCAGAAGCCCAAATACCATATGTATTCTCCCATTTTTCATTTGGAGATTTAGTTGATATCCCTTTAATATTTAGATCTTGCTTGGCTAATTCTGAAGCCAAGCATAGTGCTGCAGGTCCGGAACCTAAAATTAGAATATCAAGTATTTCCATATTATCTAATAACCCATGTTCTTTTAATTTTCTTTGCCTTGATTAGATTGGCCTGTTTCATCTGTTTGTTCATGAGGAACTAATACAACTTCTGATAAATGATCACCCTCATCTAATCTTTGTAATTTTACTCCAGTAGCGGCTCTAGATTGCTGGGATATTTTATCTGCTTTTGTTCTAACTATTACGCCTTTTTCAGACACAAAAAGTAATTCTTCCCCTTCTCCAAGGACCTTCAAACAAACTAATACATCATCTTTAATTCTGAATTTTATTGCTCTCAAACCCATGCCTGCTCTTTTTTGTAACCTAAATTGGGTTACAGGTACTCTTTTGCCTAGTCCAAATGCACTGGCAATTAGTACCCAAGGACCTTCTGAAGAGTCAACTTCAAGATTTTCATCATACTCTTTCGTGAGATCTTCACTTCTAGCTAATTGATCAACTAAATCAGATGTCAAAACATCCATAGAAACGAGATTGTCTCCTTTTCTCAGGTTCATAGATTTAACCCCCCTCGCTGTCCTGCCTAGTGGCCTTAATTCGTTAATATCTAGCCTGAAATGAATCGCCATTCCTGTTCTTGATCCAATCAAAACACTGTCACCTTCTTTTGATAATCTAACCCAAGTTAAAGCATCTCCATCCTCAAGATTTATTGCTATTAAACCATTTGATCGAATTTTTGAGAAAGCAGAAAGTGAAGTTCTTTTTATAAATCCAGCCTTGGTTAGCATTAATAGATAACAATCGTTATCAAAAGAATCTACTGCAACTAGCGAGGTTATCTTTTCTTCTCTTGGTATCGGGAGAAGTTGAACTGATGGAGTACCTTTAGCTGTTCTGCTACTCAAAGGAACTCTATATGCTGGGAGAGCATACGATACCCCTCTGTCACTAAAAAGCAAAAGAGTATCATGATCATTACAGCTTATAAATAGTTTTACTTCATCATCTTCTTGTGTCTTTGTTCCGGCTTTACCTCTAGACCCACGACTTGTAGATTCGAATTCATTAACAGGCATTCTTTTTAAATAACCTGCTTCCGTCAATAAAACTACAGATCTGTCATTAGCGATAAGATCAATATCATCTAGACCCCCGCCTAAATCAAGTATTTCTGTTTTTCTTGGAGAGGAAAATCTTTCGTCGATTTTATTAAGTTCTTCAAGAATAATTTCAAAAATTCTTTCTTTACTATTCAATATTTGCTGATATTGGTTAATTTTTAGAGTTAACTCATCATGTTCCCCTTTGATTTTATCAGCTTCTAGTGCTGTTAATCTTCTTAATTGCATTTGTAATATAGCTTCTGCTTGTGTAGCAGATAACTCATGATCAGTTTGTAATTTTTCTCGTGCTGAAACTGTATCTTTTGCTGATCTTATTAGATTAATAATCTCATCCATAGAACCCAATGCTAATAAAAGACCTTTTACAATGTGATCCCTCTCTTCAGCCTTTTTTAATAAAAACCCTGTTCTTCGTCTTATTGTCTCCACTCTGAAGTCTAGAAATACATCTAACATTTTCCTGAGTGAAAGTGTTGTGGGCTCTCCTTTTACTAAAGCAAGGATATTTGCACTAAAGTTATTTTGTAGAGGTGTTAACTTAAATAAATTATTTAAAACTACTTGTGGGTAGGCATCTCTTTTTAGTTCAATAACAATCCTCATTCCGTCTCGATCACTTTCATCTCTAATATCAGAAATACCTTCTAATTTTTTTTCATTAACCAAGTCAGCAATTCTTTCTATCAATGCCGCTTTATTAGTTTGAAATGGGAGCTCTGTAATTATTACTGCATCTTTTTCTGCTCTACCACTGGATTTAATTTGCTCAATATTTGCTACACCTCTCATGGTTATAGAACCCCTCCCTGTCTTGAATGTTTCTCTGATACCATCTCTGCCTAAGATTTGACCACCTGTGGGAAAATCAGGACCCTTAATTATTTCAAAAAGTTCCCTATCTTCAATCGAAGGGTTATTGATGATTGATTTAAGACCATTAATTAATTCCCCTAAGTTATGAGGTGGAATATTAGTTGCCATTCCTACTGCTATTCCAGAAGATCCATTTAGTAGTAGTTGAGGAATCCTAGCAGGTAAAACGGTTGGTTCTTGCTGAGAACCGTCAAAATTATCTGCAAAATCTACAGTTTCAGATTCAATATCCTCTAATAAACTTTCATCTGTAAGAGATTGTAAACGAGATTCTGTATATCTCATTGCTGCTGGAGGGTCGTTATCAACAGAACCAAAGTTCCCATGGCCATCTATGAGTGGCATCCTCATAGAGAAATCCTGAGCCATCCTAACCAAAGCATCATAAACAGCAGTATCGCCATGAGGGTGATATTTACCTAGTACTTCTCCAACAACTCTTGCACATTTTCTGTATGGTCTACCGCTAGTTAAACCAAGTTCATACATTGCATAAAGAATCCTTCTATGAACAGGTTTCAACCCATCTCTTGCATCTGGAAGAGCACGCCCTACTATAACGCTCATTGCATACTCAAGATATGAGCGAGACATCTCGTTTCTTAGGTCAGTCTGAATAATTCGGTCGTTATCTTCGCTTAATCCTGAGTTATCAGAATCTAAAATATCAGACATTTAAAAATCCTTTTTTTAATAATAATCGCTGATTGTCATAATGAATAAAAAAAAATATTTATTTAATTCCCAAATACTCACATTTACACACAAATCAAAATAAAACCTGTTGTTTTTAAATAAACCTTGGCTTATTACCCCTTTAGTTGTTAATTTAATCAGAATAAAGAATAAATTTCGTGAATATTGAACTTGGTTTAAATAAAAAAGTCAGAAGGGCTTATGGCATTGATGAAATAGCTTTAGTCCCTGGGAATAGAACACTTGATTACGATTTGACTGATCCTTCTTGGTCAATAGGTGATATCAAAAGAGAAGTTCCGATCGTAGCTAGTGCCATGGACAGTGTTGTCGATGTCAATACGGCTGTAGAACTCACAAAATTAGGTTCTATAGGGGTTATTAACATGGAGGGTATACAAACAAGATATGAAAATCCTGATGAAATATTGAACCAAATAGCATCAGTCGGGAAAAATGATTTTGTTCCGTTAATGCAGAAGATATACAGTGAACCCGTCAAGGAGGGATTGATTTTACAAAGAATAAATGAGGTCAAAGAAGGAGGAGGTATCGCTGCTTTTAGTGGGACTCCTCAAGCTGCTATTAAGTTTAAAGAAACACTTAATAATTCCAAAATAGATTTATTTTTTCTTCAAGGAACAGTTGTTTCAACTGAACATCTTGGTTTGGAAGGTAAGGAAACCTTAAATATTAAAGATCTTTGCCAATCTATGAATGTCCCAGTTGTAGCGGGAAATTGTGTTACTTACGAAGTTGCAAAACTTCTCATGGACTCAGGAGTTGCAGGATTAATGGTTGGGATAGGACCTGGAGCGGCATGTACATCAAGAGGAGTTCTGGGAATTGGAATTCCTCAAGCAACTGCAATTGCTGATTGTAGTGCGGCCAGAAATGATTATTTTCATGAAAGTGGACGTTATATTCCTATTATTGGTGATGGAGGAATCGTGACGGGTGGAGATATCTGTAAATGTTTAGCATGTGGAGCAGATGCTGTAATGATTGGATCCCCAATAGCTAAATCCTCAAACGCTCCAGGTAAAGGATTTCACTGGGGTATGGCTACTCCAAGTCCAGTATTGCCAAGGGGCACAAGAATTGAAGTTGGTTCTACAGGATCCTTAGAAAGAATAATTAAAGGCCCTGCCTTACTTGATGATGGTACACATAACTTATTAGGAGCCATTAGAACCTCAATGAGTACTCTAGGGGCAAAAAATATTAAAGAAATGCAAGAAGTTGAAATAGTTATTGCACCATCGCTACTTACAGAAGGTAAGGTTTATCAAAAAGCTCAGCAGCTTGGGATGGGTAAGTAGTTCTTTTAGAGCAAAATTATAAAACTTTAGTGAATTAAGTATTAAATTGAAAAATTTTCTAATTAGGAGTTATTATGAAATGATGGGGGAAACCCCATACTCCTCACACACTAAATCGCCCGATTAATCGGGCTTTTTTAGATATTTTGTTACTTATATTATTTTATCTGTAATGAAATCATCACTTAAAAGAATTGCCTGCTAAATTTTCAAAAAGGAATACTTAAATTATGTCATCAGCTCCAGCCGTAACTGATTCTTCATTTGACAAGGATGTACTGCAAAGTGATCTACCAGTATTGGTTGATTTTTGGGCACCATGGTGCGGTCCTTGTAGAATGGTCGCTCCAGTTGTAGAAGAAATCTCAAAAGACTTTGAAGGTAAAATTAAAGTTTTTAAATTAAATACCGATGAGAATCCAAATGTAGCCAGTCAATACGGAATTAGAAGTATTCCTACATTAATGATCTTCAAAGGTGGTCAAAAGGTTGATACCGTTGTGGGTGCTGTGCCAAAAGCAACTCTTTCGAGCACTTTAACTAAGCATTTATAAATTTAAAACCTTTGCATAAAATTGGACTAATAGACTATGGAATGGGTAATATTCATTCTGTAACAAAATCTCTAGAAAGTCTTGGAGAAGAAATTATATTAATTAAAAACTTTAATGATTCCAAGCTTTGTAAGGCGATAATACTTCCTGGAGTTGGAGCATTTGATCCAGCGATGAATAATCTCATAAATACTGATTTGATAACTGACTTGAAAAATTGGATTAAAAGTGGGAAGTCCTTTTTTGGGATATGTTTAGGTCTTCAACTCCTTTTTGAATCTAGTGATGAAGGAAAAGTTCAAGGGCTTGGAATTTTAAATGGAAAAATACAAAAAATACCCAATATTGTTAACCAAAGAATCCCACACATGGGTTGGTGCCAACTTTTACCTACAAAAAAAAATACTTTATTTGGTATTGAAGAATTAAATAATTGGGTCTATTTTGTACATTCCTATCATGCGATCCCAGATGACTTAAATATTATTGCAGCTCAGGTTGATTATGGTTCTGAAAAATTAACTGCCATGATTGAGAATGATAATTTATTGGCCTGTCAATTTCATCCGGAAAAATCTGGAAAAACCGGTGAAAAACTTTTGAGAAGATGGCTAAGTAATATTCAATAACAGATGCTTAGCGATGAAGACTAACTTAAGATTAATAGGCGGTAAAAAACTCCAAAGTCCAAATAATTCTTATACGAGACCTACAACTTTGAGAGTGAGAGAGGCCATATTTAATATATTGAATAATAGAGTTGAAAATAGTAACTGGTTAGATTTATTTAGTGGAACAGGGGCAATATCTTGTGAAGCATATAATCACGGGGCAAGCAAAATAATTGCAATTGAAAAAAACAAAACTAACGCACAAATTTGCTTAGAAAATTTACTCTCGTTGGAGAATATAGAAAACAGGAGAAATGATATCGAAGTTATTTGTAAAGACGTTTTGAAATGGACAAAACCAAATCATAAGAGAAACTTATCATCTAGAAATATGGATTTAAATAAATTAAAATTTGATTTTGTTTATCTAGATCCTCCCTATGATGTGGATTTCCATGAATTAGTTTTAGATCAATTATTCAATTGTGATTTTTTAAAAAAAGATTCAACAGTTATTTGTGAACATTCTCCAAACCTATTTATTAAAAAAAGTACTTTGTGGGAAACTATAGATGTAAGAAATTATGGGCAGTCAAGATTAACATTTTTAATCAATGTCCAGCATCCCTGAACCTCTTCTGTATTGATTCCATGCACTTACGAATAATCCAAGAAGAGTTATTGGAACTAAACCTAAAACAATTCCACATAGAAGAGGCTCGATCATTTTTTTGCCTTTTTTAAATTTCTTATTCACAATTGTTACATAGAGACTATTTTTTGTGTCAACATCTTCATCAACTGCAGCAGAAAGAGACTTTAAAAGAGAATTCTTAAAAATCGTTTTTATTGCATTTGTAGTTTTATTGATTTGTTTTTCAATATTTTTCGTAAAACATCAAGAAAATAACAAATATATTATTGAAACTCTTGAGCTTAATGGCTCTGCTGAGAAAGGAGATGCTCTTTTTAAGATAAATTGTGTTGGATGTCATGGGATTACAGCAAGAGGATTAGTGGGGCCAGACTTACACTCAGTAACTCAACGATTGAATGATAAAGAGATAATAAAACAAGTTACTGGAGGCCTAACTCCCCCAATGCCAAGTTTTGAAATTGATCCTGTAAATATGTCCAATTTATTAAAATATCTTCATAGTCTTGAGTGATTTTGGGTAAAAATTTTTCTAATTTAAAGGTAATATTAGTTGAACCTAATGGTCCATTAAATGTTGGGAGCGTTGCTAGATTATGCTCCAACTTTGAAGTTGATGAATTAAGAATTGTTTCTCCGAAATGCGATATATATTCTTTAGAAGCAAAAAAAATGGCCCTTAAAGGTCAAAAATATCTTGAAAATTGTAAGATTTTTGATGATCTTCAAAAAGCAATTTTTGATTGTGACTTAGTTCTAGCATCTTCTGGAAGGATTGATGTAGATAAAGATTCATTTTTTGGATCTTCTGAAGATATATTTGATTGGGCTTTATCCTTTAAAAAGATAAATAATTTAGCAATTATATTTGGAAGAGAAGATAGAGGTTTAACTAACGGTGAATTGCTTTTAGCAAATAAAACTTTTAATATCCCAACTTCTCAGAATAATCCTTCATTAAATCTTTCTCACGCAGTTTCAATAGCTTTGTATGAATTAAATAAGTCTTCAAAAAGAAACCTTGATCAAGAAATAAAAGTTTTTAATCTTGCATCATCAAAACAAATTCATGATTCGTTTTTGGAGATAGAGGAATTACTTTTGAAGGTTGGATATCTTTTAAAACATACTTCTAAGGCAAAAATCAGTAAATTTAAGAGTTTTATTTTGAGGGCAAATACATCAATGCACGAAATAAATGTTTTAAGAGGAATTGTCCATCAAATAAACTGGTTTTTGAACAATTCAAAAGGAAACTAGCTACATAATTAATTAATTTAGTTTTTATTTCTTTGTGGTTTTAATTTGAAAGGGATATTTACTAAAAACATTTTCTGAAGTAGCATCTATTGATTATTTGAATATTTAAGAAAACTAAAACTGTGCCTACAACAAAGAAAAGAAGAGTTTTTCCCTTTACAGCTGTAATTGGTCAAGAAGAAATGAAATTGGCTCTCTTATTAAATGTTATTGATCCAAGAATTGGAGGTGTGATGATAATGGGTGATAGAGGGACTGGAAAGTCTACTACAATCAGAGCTTTAGCTGATTTGTTGCCTGCAATCGATGTTGTTAAAGACGATCCATATAATAGTTCTCTAGTCGATCCTGATTTACAAAGTAAAGAAGTTTTGGAAAAAATTACTCAAGGAGAAAATCTAGAGAGTATTCAAAAACAAGTACCTATGGTTGACTTGCCTTTAGGGGCTACTGAAGACAGACTTTGTGGAACCATTGATATTGAGAAAGCTTTAAGTGAGGGTGTTAAGGCATTTGAACCAGGGTTATTAGCAAAAGCTAATAGGGGTTTATTATATGTTGATGAAGTGAATTTACTTGATGATCATTTAGTCGATGTACTTTTAGATTCGGCTGCTTCAGGATGGAATACAGTTGAAAGGGAGGGAGTTTCAGTTCGACACCCTGCTAGATTTGTCCTTATTGGTTCAGGTAATCCAGAAGAAGGTGAATTAAGACCTCAACTATTAGATAGGTTTGGGATGAGTGTTGAGGTTAAGACAGTTAGAGATGCTGAATTAAGGGTTCAGGTTGTAGATCAAAGAACTTCTTTTGACGATAATCCTGATGAGTTTGCATTGAGCGTTGAGAAACAACAGGATGAACTTCAACAAAAGGTTATTAAAGCTCAAGAAATATTAAATTCTGTTCAAATGGACGATGACCTAAGATTGAATATTTCTGCAATCTGCGGAGAACTAGATGTTGATGGTTTACGTGGAGATATTGTTACAAATCGATCGGCAAGGGCAATTGCAGCCTTTGAGGGCAGAACTGAAGTGCAAGAAGATGATATAGCAAGGGTTATTTCTTGCTCTTTGAGACACAGACTAAGAAAAGATCCCTTAGAGCAAGTTGATTCAGGTGAAAGAGTCATTCAAGCTTTCTGTAAAGTATTTGATTTAGATGAAAAAGAAAATCTTTCAAAATTTCAATTGTCTGCAGAAGCTTAATTACAGTGAGAATAATTGGGATTGACCCTGGATTAGCTAGAGTTGGTTATGGAATTATTGAAATAGAAAATGAAAAAAAGATATTATTAGATTGCGGTGTCATTGAGACAGACAAAGATAAAAAAGAAGAAGATAGACTTTATGAGATATTCAAAGATCTTAATGAATTAATTAATCATTGGAATCCAACATCAGCGGCGGTAGAAAAATTTTTCTTTTACAGATCAAGCACTACCATTAGTGTGGTTCAAGCTAGAGGCGTAATTATGATGGTATTGGCCTCAAAAAAAATTCATGTTAGTGAATATTCTCCTGCTCAGATAAAATTAACTATTGCTGGGTCTGGAAAAGCATCTAAGAAAGAAGTTCTTGAGGCTGTTATGTATAGCTTAGAACTTAAAAAACCTCCAAAACCTGATGATTCGGCAGATGCCTTGGCCATAGCTCTCACAAAACTAAATGAAGATGGCATCAACTGAAGATTCAATATGACTATTTCTGAAAAAAAGAAATTGGAGAGGTACACCTTTAGAAAACTTAGAGATGAGATTTCTCTAAATCAAAGAGAAAATGTAGAAAAGAATGTAAAATTATATGTTGATTCACTTTCGAAGGAATATAAAAATATTGGTTATATAGCAATATATTGGCCTCTAAGAAATGAGGTAGATATTAGAAGTCTTAAGGAAAAATTTTCTTTAGCTTTGCCCAGATGTAAAGATAAAAATGAATTGTTATTTTATCCATGGGATGAAAAACCTCTCACAAAAGATTCTGAGGGGATACTAAGTCCAAACAACTCTTTTTCGTTAAGTTATAACCAGATAAGTATGATTCTTGTCCCATGTCTTTCTGTAGATAAAAATTTAACAAGATTAGGTTATGGAGGAGGTTATTTTGATAAATTAAGAACAGATAATAATTGGAGAAATGTTCCATGCATTGGAGTATTAACTTCCAACTGTGTAAGTATGAGTCCATTAACCAGAGCTGAGTGGGATATTCCTTTGTCAGGGTTTATCACAGAAAAAGAAATATTTGTATAATAGAAAGCTGATAAAGCGATAAATTTATAGTTTAAAAAAATGGAAAATCAGGAAAAATACAATAATTTATCAAGATTAGTAGAAAAGTTGAAGAAATCAGATGATCCAAAAAGAAAATATGAATACATTTTGTGGTTAGGGAAAAAATTGAAAGAACCAGATGATGAAATCCTTGTTGAAGAAAATAAAGTTAAGGGATGTGTTTCAGAAGTTTTTGTTAAGGCAAATATTAAAGGCGGTAAATTATTTTGGGAAGGATATTCTGATGCCCTAATAACCAAGGGTCTATTAGCATTTTTAATTACTGGTTTAAATGAATTAACACCAGATGAGGTTATTAAAATAGATAAGAAATTTATTGAAGATACTGGTTTGAGATCAAGCTTAACTCCTTCTCGGTCGAATGGTTTTTTAAACATATTGTTGAAAATGCAGTCTCAAGCAAATGAATTTTTGTAGGCCCAATAATATAAAATTAAACTCAAAGTAAAAAGAAGTAAAAAATGAGAAAATGCAAAATTGGGCTTGTAGGTTTTGGAACTGTAGGTTCAGGGATTTATCAAATATTAAGTTCTGAAGTTGATTTACATCCAATTCTAAAAGAAATAGAAGTTGTCAAAATAGCAGTTAAAGATCTTAATAAAAAAAGGGATATTGAGCTAGATAATAATTTATTAACTGATGATCCATTTAAACTAATTAATGACCCCTCTATAGATGTAATTGTTGAAGTAATGGGTGGGGTTGATTTGGCGAAAGATATTATTCTGCAAGCATTAAAATTAGGTAAATCTGTTGTTACAGCAAATAAAGCAGTTATTGCAAGATATGGAGAAGAAATATATAAAACTGCATCTAAAGAAGGAGTTTATATATTGTCAGAGGCGGCAGTTTGCGGGGGGATTCCTATAATTGAACCCTTAAAAAGATCATTAAAAAGTAACAGCATAAAAAAAATGGTTGGGATAATAAATGGCACAACAAATTTTATTCTTTCAAAGATGACAAATGAAAAAGCTGATTACAAGGAGACCTTAAAATTGGCTCAAAGCCTTGGTTATGCAGAATTCGATCCAACTGCAGATGTTGAGGGCCATGATGCTGCTGATAAGATTTCAATTCTTAGTGAACTTGCTTTTGGAGGGAAAATCAAAAGAGAGGAGATTCATTCTGAGGGTATTAGTAAAATTAATCTAAAGGATATCGAATATGCCAATAAATTGGGGTTTGAAATAAAACTTTTAGCGCTTTCCGAAAGGGGGCAAATTAATAGTAATGATTCACTCGCTTTGAATATTTGGGTAGGACCTTCTTTGATTCCTAAATCTCATCCATTGGCAACAGTTAAGGGAGTTAATAATGCCTTATTGATAGAGGCTGATCCTCTCGGAGAGATAATGTTATATGGTCCAGGTGCAGGGAGTGGCCCAACTGCTGCATCAGTAGTGTCAGATATATTAAATCTGCACGCCGCCTCAGGAAAAAATAGTAATTCAATCGATCCATTATTATCTTTTTATTTCTGGAGAAACTGTCATATCATCCAATCTTCACAAATAAATAAAAAAAATTACCTTAGAATTATTTGTCTTGATAGTCCAGGTGTAATAGGAAAGATTGGAGATATTTTTGGAAAGAATAATGTATCAATCGAATCAATTGTTCAACTCGATGCGAGTGAGGACAAAGCTGAAATTGTCGTTATTACTCATGAGGTGAATAATGGAGATTTTGAGAGATCGAAAGATGAAATAAATTCCCTAAATGAAGTCAAGTTTATTGCAAGTCAATTAAGTTGTATTTAAAAAAATAGTTTGCAAATTTCTTTATAGCTTGTTAAACCGAAGAAAGTAAGTGTTTGGTTTTAGCACCTTAATGATTTATTCAAAACTACTAGATAATAATAATGAAAATAATAATTTAATTTTTTCTGAAAACCTTTATAAAGGTGCTTGTGTAAAAATTAAAAATAGCAATAAGACTTTTCAAGTAATTGGTTTAAATAGAGGTAAAGAAATTTGTTGGGTGAGAGAGTGGCCTTTTGCTTGTAATTCTAAAAAAACATTTGCTTTAGAAATTAGTCAAATAACCTTACAAATTTTCTGCTCAAATAATTCTTCAGAATAATTAAGAACTAAGGAAATATGAAAAAAAAAATTGTTTTATCAATATTTATAATTATAATTTCTTTTTTGCAGAATTCTTGCGGCTCAAAAAGAATATCTAAAAAAATCATAGTAGCAAGTTCTGGAAAAATTGAATCTTTAGATCCAGCTAGAGCAAGTACTCTTAAAGCAATTCAATTAATTAGTTCTCTTGGAGACACATTATATGAATTAAATTCTAATGGAGAATTAATACCTGAATTGGCCTCCGGGATGCCAGTTATTTCAAAGGATAGACTTCAAATAACTATCAATTTAAGAAAGAATGTTTTCTTTCACGATGGAACTGCATTTAACTCAAATGCTATGAAGTTTACCTTTGATAGATTCAAAAGGATTGGAACAATGAACTATATTTTAGGAAATAAGATTAAATCAATAGAAACGCCAAGTGAATATTCAGTCATAATAAACTTGAATAAACCATCAAGTTCTTTAAATGGTTTACTCACATCAGTAAATTTAACTCCAATATCTCCTACATTTTACAAACAATATTCTGATAAGTTTCTAAATGAAAAATTTGTTGGTACAGGCAAGTATGTGCTGACCAGTTTTTCTAATGAAGTTCAATCAATTGACCCATATTTGAATTATTGGGGTGAAAAGCCCTTAAATAACGGCGTTAATTTTGTGGGCTATTCAAATTCATCATCTCTTTTTGGGGCTTTAAAAAGTAAACAAATTGACGTGCTTTTATCAAATTCAATTGATGATAGTCAGAGAAAAAGTTTAAATGATTTAAGCAAAAATAAACAGTTTAATGAAGGTAATAGCCCTTTCACTGAATTAAGTTTTATAAGCCTTAAAACTAGTTCTTATCCCTTAAGTAATCTTAATTTAAGATTGGCTTTGGCAAAAAGTCTTAATAGAAAATTGATTAGTGAGAAAGTAAGTTATGGATTTAGGAAACCATCTAGATCAATTATTCCTCCGATACTAAAAAAAGATAATCAAGAACTGTGGCCTAAATATGATTATTTAGAAGCGAGAAGATTATTGCAAAAAGAAAATTATTGCAATGGAAATATTCTAAAAATACCCCTTACTTATAGATCGAATGTACCAGCTGACAAGCTTATTGCTCTGACATGGCAGGAAGAAATTAAAAATTCTTTGAATGATTGTATTGATATTGAACTCAATGGGGTTGAATCTACAACAGTTTATAAGAATCTAAGTTTAGGAATTTATACGGCAGTTCTTCTCGATTGGACTGGGGCTTATTCAGATCCAGAGGCTTATCTTACCCCTCTTTTAAGTTGTAATGAAATAGTTGACGGCATATGTAAAAAAGGAGAATCAGTTTACAGCGGTAGTTTTTGGGGATCTAATAAAGTGGAAAGTTTATTTCTTGAGAGTGAAAAAATTAGTGGAATTAAAAGATTAAAAAAACTTGTTGAAATTGAAAAAATAGCAGCAAGTTCAATACCTTATATTCCTATTTGGATCTCCTCTCAAAAAGCATGGTCACAAAATAAAATATCAAAACCTATTTTTAATGGCGCAGGAATAATTTCATTGAGTGATCTTCAGTTAATTAATGAGTAGAAATTTAAATAAACTACTAAATTATTCCTTATTAAAAATTTCATTAATACCGATAATGTTATGGATAATTTCTTCATTAGTTTTTATTTTATTAAGAGTTGCTCCTGGCGATCCTGTCGATGCCATACTTGGATCTGGTGCAGATGAGGTTTCTAGGGAATTTCTAAGAAATAAATTGGGGCTAAATGAACCTTTAATCAATCAATATTTTTCATATATTAAAAATATATTGCACTTAGATTTTGGCCAATCTCTTAGTACCCAAGAGCCAGTCCTTAATATTATTATAAAGTCATTCCCTGCAAGTCTTGAGCTTGGATTCTTTTCAATATTAAGTGCCATACTAATAGGATTTCCATTGGGATTAATTGGCTTAAGAAATAGAGGGAAAAAGACTGATTATATTGCGAGAATATTAGGAATTGCAACATATGCGATCCCTCCTTTTTGGGGTGCAATGTTAGCTCAATTATTATTTTCTGTATTTTTTAATATTTCCCCAATTGGAGGTAGATTTCCTATATTTCAGCAACAACCCCAAATTACAGGTTTTCTAGTTTTAGATAGTATTCTTTCAAATAATATTATTGCCTTGAAAGATAGTCTTTATCATCTCGCACTTCCTTCGATTACCCTTGGCTTTTTATTAAGTGGTATATTCAGCCGCTCATTAAGAGTAAATTTGGATAAGACATTAAAAAGTGATTATGTAAATGCTGCTTTATGTAGAGGAATATCGAGGAAAAAAATATTTTTAAACCATGCATTGCCTAATGCTCTATTGCCAATTGTCACTATTTCTGGCTTGACTATGGCCTCTTTAGCAGGAGGTGCTCTTTTGTTCGAGGTGACTTTCTCATGGCCAGGTATAGCTTTAAGATTACATGAAGCTATTTCGCAAAGAGACTATACCTTGGTTCAAGGAATTGTAATTTTTACCTCTATGCTTATAGTCTCTCTAAATCTCTTCGTGGATATTTTAATCGCATATTTAGATCCACGAATAGAGTACTAATTTTCGGAAATTTCTTTTATCGTTTCAAGATCTAAAAGATGGAAGTCAAGTCCCAAATCTCTTTGGTTTTTAACTACATTAGGGATCTTTTGGTCTTTAATATTTTTTAAAAATTCAACTATAAATTTAGTAGATAAATCTTGTACTAATATTGGCTCTGAACCAATAAAAGATTCACTTATTTTGAAGAGGTCATTATTTTCTTCATAGCTTTTATTAATTCTTATTGGAGAGAAATGACTTGCTCCTTCAATAATTAGAAATCTATTTGATGGATTATCTAAAGCATAAAAAACTCTAAATTGTTCATTCATTAACGGTGTAATAAGGTCATAAGTACCACCTATCAGAAGAGTTGGTGCTTTAATTCCTGTACTATTTTCTTTTGGCCATACTAGACTTCCAAATGAATTAAAACCTATTATGGCACTGGCCTTGTTAGTGTTATTTTTCTTAGGGAATGGTATTTCACTCAACTGACATTGAAGTAATTTTGATAAATTTGTTACCGCAAAGTCTTTTAATGCCGAATCACATTTTTTCTCAAGTTGATCAGTAGGTTTCTTGCCTTCATATAAAAGTGCTATTAAAGCACCAAGTGAATGCCCCATTAAAATATAAGAATTATTAGGTAAACCAAATTCTCCATTTTCATGAGCTTTCAATACAGCATTTAAATCTTTAATTCTATATAAGTAAAAGTCTGCACTCCCTGGTATTGTTCCCTTACCATCGAGTACTTCTATGAATGATTCTAAATTACTCCCTCTATGATCTATGAATAATATCGGCCAGCCTCTTCTAGCTAATTCGTTACCTATCCATTTGAAATTATTAATTTCGCCTCCAAGTCCTGGCATAAATATTATCAATTCTTTATCAAAATTTGTTTTTTTGCTTTTCCATATTTCAATTTCAAAAGGTTTAACTCGGTGAGGAGCATAAATTTTTTTTTCAATTTTTATTAGATCGCTAGTTGATTTTTTTTCAGTATTTTTAAAGGCATTTTGTTTAGTTCTTTCAAGTTGATTTAATTTGGACAACAGTTCTTGTTGCATTGATAATTCATTTTTCCAAGATGAAATTATTAAAATTAGATTATCAATATCTAGTGCAATTTCTTCCGATGGTAATGCCTTTATGATGTCTAAAGTTGAAACTTCTTTTTTTTGATCTAATAAATTTTCTATAGTGTTATATATTTCTGTTCCATTATTGTCATTTGGAACTTTAATACTTTTGCTTAATTCTGTAAGAATTTTACGCCCTATCCAACTTCTTAATATTTCTCTATTTAATCCCTCTTCTTTGAAAACTGGAAATTCTAAAAATTTTGATAATTCAAAAACTCTTATAAATCCATTTTTTTTTAACCAATCTATTAATTCTGTTGAATCATCTTTGTATTTTTCTAATTTTGATAATTGTTCTATAGTAAGAGGGATTTCCATCTCTTCAAACTTAATATTTATCTTTTCAGCAGCCTTTAAACCATTATTAAAAAATACACCACAAAAACTAAAAAAAATTATAAAAATGAATTTCACTAGTGATTAGTCCAAATAGTTTACAAATTAGCAAAAATTGGTGGATTCAATTTCCTTATCATTTGAGGTTAATAACCAAGATAAGATTTTTCGCTGCATTTGGAGCAGGAGGTGTTATTTATTTAACATCACTTATTTTTAATAACCTAGGATTATCGGCGACAGATATTGGCCTGGGATTTACCATTTCAGCAATAATAGGAACCGTAACAAGACTCTTTACAGGTAATTATCTTAATAAAACGGGAAAAATACAATTTCCGATAATTATTTCTTCAATACTAAGTATTGCCGCTAGCTTATGCCTAATTTTTTCAAGAGATACTTTTTTGTACATAATTGGACAATCACTTGTTGGGGCTGCTGCAGGAATATATTGGCCTGCTGCCGAGTTTGGGGTGCCCTACTTTTGTCATCCTATCGAAACACGTAAAGCTTATGCCCTTGTTAGAAGTTCGGAAGCTTTAGGAATATTTCTAGGGGTATTCTTAGGGGGGTATATGACGAATTTTTTGTACTCTAAATCAATATTTATAAATGATATATTTTGCATGTTAGCTATCACTTATTTAATATCTAGAAATAGTTCTTCTATAAAAAGAAACTTAGAAAATTTTCAAAAAAAATTAGTAGATCCAATTAATCAGGAACAATTGAAATGGAATAAAAATTCAACCATAATAATTTTATCTATTTTATTGATAACTACCTCTTTAGCCTTGATACAAGTAACTTTGCCTCTGGATCTTGTTAAAGGTGGAATATATCGTAATGCATTAAGCAAAGAATTTATTAGTCTTATCATTTCTATTCAGTTAATTTTATTGTTGTTTTTACAATGGCCTGTAGGTTCTTGGATATCTAAGAAAGAAAGATTATTTGGCTTGAAATTTAGTTTAATAAATTTCACTTTCGCTTCATTTTTATTATTTATTTCTAGTTATTTAAATATCCCAGCGTTTTATTTAATTTCTTTGGCATTGATTTTAGTAAGTTTAGGGACTGCTTCATTTCTTCCAACATCAACAGATGTCGTTTTCAGAATAGCTCCTTCAAATAAAAAAGGTTTTGCACTTGCTCTATTATCACAATGTTTCGCTATGGGTTATTTTTTTGGACCATTTATTTCAGGACGCATATTAGATCTATTTGGTTATGCTTCAATAATCTGGCTTTCAATTTCTTGTTGTTGCTTTATTTCCTTTACAATTCTATTTAAGAGATTATTTTAATTAATCTTTTCTAATTCAATAATTCTTCTCTCTCTCAGAAATAAGAAAAAAGGTGCAGAGAATGCGAAGGCTATAAGAAAAGTTCCAATGTATACAACCCACATATTCTTCATGTTTAGTTTTTTTGATTCATTTACTATCCATATAAAAATAGCGCTTGCACCTACTAATAAGTCTCTTGAAATTGACTGAGCTGCAGGGTTTGCATTCGCTAAAGAAATGAAGTTATTTATATCAAAGCTGTTTCCATATTCTCTAGCAAATTCGAAATTTGCTAACATTGGCAGAACAGCTCCCAAAATTGATAGAAAAAGGTAAAGAAAAGATAGTATCTGTTTATTATCTTTTAAAATGTTAAATAAATTCACTTGTCAAAAATATTTCTTTTAATAATAGTATTTAAAAGCTTATGGTTGTTGAAAAGAATAATAAAGTTGAAGACTATAAATTTAAAAAAGGAGATTTAAATTTTGCCGTTGTTGGTCATGTTGAGTGGATAAATTTTTTAAAGGTTGATCAATTACCAAAACCCGGAGTCATTTCTCATTCTGAAAAGTCCCTTGAGTATCCAGCTGGTGGTGGATCTATTATCGCGAAAATACTTTCTGATTTAACTTTAAACCAAATTCATTTTTTTACGTCATTAGGTAATGATGATTATGGAGATAAGTGTTTCAAGATTCTCTCAAATATGGGAATTAAGTTGCATGTAGCTTGGCGTGACAAACCAACTAGAAGAGGATTTAGTTTAATTGACTCTCAAGGTGAAAGAGCAATAACAGTTATTGGAGAAAGGTTAGCTCCAACTTATAAAGACAATTTAGAATGGAACATTTTAAAAAAAATGGACGGAATTTTTATTACTGCATCTGATTCTGAGATTTTTAAAATGGCTAGATCAGCTTCAATACTGTGTACAACACCAAGGGTAGGATTAAATACAATTAATAATTCAAATGTTCTTTTAGATGGATTAATAGGCAGTAATCTTGATCCCGGAGAAGTTTTTTCTTTTTCTGAATTATCGTTAAAACCCAAATATACTATTAAAACGGAGGGAGAGAAGGGCGGCATAATATTCCCAGGAGGAAGATATAAGGCTCTTAAAAACAAAAAATTAAAGGTTGATTCTTATGGATGTGGTGATTCTTTTGCTGCGGGTATTCTTTATGGAATGGCATCCAAATGGGATATAGATAAAAGTTTAAATCTTGCTAAAGTAATGGGAAGAGACGCTAGTGAATTTTTCGGACCATATGCAAATAATGATGAAAAATAATTGAATTAACACTTACATGAGCAATCTAGATAATAAAAATAAAAATATTCTTGTAGAAAATATTATTGTTTTCTTTTTATTTACTGTTTTTTTGGTTTTTAAATCTTTGAAAACTTTATCTAGAATTTTTACTTATGGAATCTTAAGAAAAGAAATATTAACTACTAAAAGTAACTTAGGCGTAGATATTAAAATAAAAATTAAATAGTTAATGAATATATTTTTATTTTTTCTAATTTTAGGAATTATTTTTTTGGTCTACAAAAAAATTAAATCTAAAAAACCAAAGAACATAAAATTAAACAAATTTAAAAATAAACTTCAAAGCACGCAAACAAATATTGAAAGAATTTTTTTAAGAGAGGAAGAAAAAACCTTTTCAAACCCCAATATAAATATCTATATTGGGAGCTATGATAACGAAGAAAATATTAATAAGAAATCTAATATTCACAGAGCAAGGCTTTCAAAATTTAAGAAATCCAAATTAAATGGTGAAATGATATTTCAAGATGATGAACAAAGGATTTATAAATTTAATAATGGTAAGAAAGTTTATTTATAAAAAAGTTTACTTATAGTTTTAGTTCTAACTACACTCAAGACTTTCTCTTGTTGAAACTCCTGTTGTGGGATTGATCCCATCAGCAATTTCACAAAGATTTCTTTGGTCTTCGCTGTCAAGAATAGCGTAAGAAAAATCTGCTCCTTCTATTTGAGCTCCCGCAAAACTGCTACCTGAGGCGATCATATTTATTAAAACAGCATTTCTAAGATCTGTTTTTTGGAAATTAACTCGATCAGAAAGAGTATCAGTCAGGTCGATTCCATTTAAATTAGAACCTTTTAAATCAGATAGGGTTAAGGTTGTCCCATGTAAATCAACATCACTAAAATCTGCGTCTCTTGCCACTGCTCCAGCTATAGAAGACAAATGAAGATCCTCTCCATGGAAATTATATCCTGTAATATTAGATCTTACATAACTTGGTACTTCATCTCCTTCTCCTTTGACAGCAACATTAGCCCCAGCAAAAACTGGAGAGGATAACACTAAGAAAGAAAAAGTTATGCATAAAAAATATTTTAAAAACCTAAAAAATTTCATTTTGAAAATTTGATTAATTTTATTTTATATCAAATAGATAATTTTTAAAATCGTTGAATAAATTTAGAATCCCTTTTTAAGATTATTTAACACTATAAATTTTAAATCTAGGCTCTAAATTAGTTATACAATCTAGAAGTTTTTTGTTATCTTTGCTATTGGTAACTTTGAATTCAGATTCAACTGTACCGCCTTCATCTCTAATGGCTTGATTTAAAACGACGGAACCGTTTTCGTCAGATACCGATCTATGAAAAGTTCCTCTAGGTATCCTTAAAATATATCCGCAAGATTCTAATCTAACTTTATAAAAAGGATAATCCCAACCAAAATTGACAAGAAAAAATGTTCTACCCCCAGAGATAGCTAATAGATTATCTTCTTGATTGTGATGTATGTAAAATTGCCAATTATTAAAATCTTCATCATTTGGAGGACTAACCGCAGGACCACTGTGAATAACTAGATCTCTATAATTTGATTTATTAACACTAATATCAAAAAATCTTACATCTTTTGTATCACGAAATTTTTCATAACTTATCAATTCAAACATTTTTGATTTATTTGATTTGATAAATGGAATTTCTAAACTTGAGTTCAATTTTCTTTAAATATTAAACAAATGAAAACAGATATATATATCTAAGAACGTATCAATTAACACTAAAAAAGAAACATATTATTATTTAAATTTTTTGTTATTTTAAAAGATTGAAAATTTAGTGTTTATTTAATTTCAAGAGGTTTGATTTCCCAGGATAAAGTATTTTCTAGATTATTTTTTCCTATAAAGTTTCCTGTAATTACAGAGGTTAAATTAGATTTTGAAGAGGATACCAATGTTAAATATCTATCATCTATTAATCCTTTTCCGCTTGGATCAAAACCTCTCCAACCAGCACCTGGAATATATAATTCAGCCCAAGCGTGTAAATCCAACTCAGAGGGTAACGGATCTTCAAAGTGATAACCACTTACAAACCTACTTGGGATACCTATAGACCTGCAAGCTTCAACCATTAGCATTGCTAAATCTCTGCATGAACCTATACGTTCTTTAAGTGTTCTGCTCGCTGGCCATGCAGGACCTGTATGTCTTTTTGTATATTTAACCCGATCTTGAATAATCTCTATAAGTTGGTAAGTAAACGATAATGCGTTATTAAAACTTCCTGCTAATGCTTCTTGGGCAAGTTCAACTGCAGAGGGATCGTGCTGTCCATTTGGCATCCATCCCTCTAATGCCCCTTGTAAATCTCTGTTTATGATACTTCTGCAAAAAGGTAATGTTAGATCTCTATTTTTTACCCCATCAATAATATTTGGATGTTTAATGGTCTCAACTTCGCTTATTGATTCAATAATTAAATTATCTGTTGCTCCATTGAATCTAATTCGATTAATCTCTTCGCCACTTGCAGCAAGTAATGGATAAATAATTTCTGGTTCTGGGGTTATTTTTAATTCAAAATTCTTCAGCTTTTGGAATCCATTTGACCTTGGCTTTATACACAATCTATGCTCGCCTAATTGAACAGGCTCTTCATATTTATATTCAAGTTTGTGAAGGTATTTAATTCTCATTAAAAAACTTATTAATTGATAAAGTATTTTTCTTGAATGAGATCATTTAATTTATTCAAATCAATTTGCAATGAATCGATTGCCTCATGTAAACCATCATTAATTATATCTTCAATTCTGATATAACTCCACTTTGCTTTGAGTAAGCCTCTCATGCATTCTAATTCGGAAGGATTTTCAGGAGGAGGAGAGGTATCTATCATCTTAAGAGTATTGCTTATCCCATCAAGACAGTATCTTATTGATCTCGGGAAAATTGGATCCAGTAAAAGGAATCTTGCAACTGATTCAGGCTTAATAGAATTTTGCTCTGCTTTCCTAAACATTTGATAAGCTCCAGCAGAACGTAAAAGAGCGATCCATTGCAACTCATCAAGAACACCTCCAAGTTCATCTAGGCTGGGGAGAAGTAAATAATATTTAACATCTAAAATTCTCGATGTTTTATCAGCTCTCTCAACTAATCTTCCAAGAATGCTAAATCTCCAAGCAAGGTCTTTGCTTAAAGTCGCATCTGTAATTCCATAAAAAAGCTGACATGCTCTCCTTATTTCACTTAATTGTTCTTGTCTTGGCTTATTCCATATTGCTTCTCCTTCTTGCATATTCCAATATAAAATATTAATTTGCTCCCACATTTCTGTTGTCAACACGTCTCTTATTTGTCGTGCGTTTTCTCTAGCTAATTGAATACAAGAAATTATGCTGTTTGGATTTAAACGATCTCTTATTAAAAAATTTATAACGTCATCAGGCTTTTTTTCTGGGAATCTTTTATCAAAAGATTCTCTGTCGCTTGAAGCATCAATTAACGGGAGCCAAGGTTCTGCACTTCCTGGTGGACAATCTAATGACATTGCTTCACTTACTTCCACAAAACGAGATATATTTTCTGCTCGTTCTAAATAACGATTGATCCAATAAAGAGATTCTGCTACACGACTTAAAAGCATATTATTTACCTACAACCCATGTATCTTTGCATCCTCCACCTTGAGAAGAGTTTACAACTAATGATCCTTTTTTTAATGCTACCCTCGTAAGCCCACCTGGGCTAACCCATGAATCTTTTCCTCTCAAGATATATGGTCTTAAATCAACATGGCATGGATATAGTTCTCCATCACATAACGATGGTACAGTAGATAATTCTAATGTTGGTTGTGCTATGAAATTTCTAGGATTTTTTCTAATTTTATTAGCAAATTCCTCTATTTCACTGCTTGTTGAGTGAGGCCCAATTAACATTCCATATCCACCAGCTTCAGCGACAGACTTAACAACAAGTTTTGGTAAATTTTCTAGAACGTATTCCCGATCCTTTTCGTAATGACAAATATATGTTTCTACATTTTTAATAATAATTTCTTCATCAAGATAATATTTAATCATTTTTGGAACAAAAGAATAAATCATTTTGTCATCTGCTATTCCAGTCCCAGGTGCATTTGCTAAAGCAACATGACCTGCCTTAAAAACATCAAGTAATCCGCTAACACCAAGGCAGGAATCTTTTCTAAAATTAAGAGGATCTAAAAAATCATCATCAATTCGTCTGTAAATGACATCTACCCTCTTTAAACCGGAGGTAGTTTTTAAATATACATAATTATCATTACAAATTAAGTCATGACCCTGTACTAATTGGATGCCCATTTCTTGCGCTAAATAACTATGTTCAAAATATGCACTATTAAAAATTCCAGGAGTTAGTAGAACTATTTTGGGAGTGTCTGTCCAAACAGCAAGTTCTTGAAGAGTTTTTAAAAGATATGATGGATATTCATCAATTGGTTTTACTATTCTTCCAGAAAAAAGATTAGGGAAAATATTTTTCATAACTAATCTATTTTCTAAAAAATAAGCAACCCCAGAAGGACACCTTAAATTATCTTCTAAAACATGCCAATCTCCTTTTCTGTCCCTTATTAAATCAAGTCCCGAAATTTGACACCATTTATTTAATGGAGGTTTGAAACCTATCATTTGAGGTCTCCAACCTTCTGAACTCTCGATTAACTCTCTTGGAATTATTCCATCATTAATTATATTTTGAGAATTATAAATATCGTCTAGGAATAAATCAATTGCCTCAAGCCTTTGTTTTAGGCCTTTTTCTAATGTTACCCAATCATCTTTACTTATTATTCTTGGCAGTGGATCAAAAGGTAATATTCTCTCAGTACCTTTTAAACCAGTATCGTTTAATCTGAAAGTGGCACCATGTCTTAATAATAATTTTTTTGCTGCAGAATGATTCCTGTTTAACTCTTCAAGACCCATATTATCTAAAGAGGACAGAAGTGGAATTAATATTTCTCTTGCAGAGTTGACGTTATCTTTAAAGTATTCATCAAAACTATTTTTTGGACGATAGCTTGAAAACATATATTTCATGGTTTAATAACTTTTACTTTAGCTTCAAATCTTTATTCGTATTTATGGCTACAAAAAAAAACATCTCCTAACTCGATCTATTTCTTTATTTTGATCATTGAAGTATATTTTTTAAAAATCTAAAAAAGTATGAATTCTAGTAATTGGCAATTTGTTTTTTTTAGATATTTCGCAAGCTTTCTTTTTATTCTCTCTCACAGTTTGCTTGTTCTTGATCATTTACCTATTGGGGCGGCACTCCATGGACTTGGGGAAGTTTTTATTGCTCCTTGGGCTTTTAGGGAAAGAGCATGGGATCTTGTTGTTATTGCAGTTTTATTTTTCTTCTTTGATATCTGGGGTCTTATAAACACTCCTTGGAATTAACTGATATTATTTATTTACTAATTCCGATAAAATCATAATAAAAATGAAGTCTTATTTTATGCAAATTTATAAAATAATTTTTCTTTTATTAATTACGAATAGTTCCAATTTATATGCACATAATTTATTTAATGGAGGTTGTAAAGAACATTGTGGGCAACAAGTTAAAGTAATAAGTAATAAAAACAAATTAAAAAATATTGATGATCAAATAAATATTGAGAGTAAAAATTCTTGTTTAAATAAATCACTATGTAGAGGTTGACCACTCGAGATTTTTAAAATTGTTTTATGAAATTGTTTCTTTGATAATGATCATTAAAGTACTATTTGCTTGATAATTTTTACTAGGAGGATTTAATTGATTTTTAATTAAAAAAATAAAAGTATATATCAACGGTAAAAGTAATGATGAAGCAGCAACTAAAGCGATTATCTGGTTCAACTTAATAAATGGTTTTTTTACAAGATCCTCTCCACACAAGCCACAAATCAAATTACCTTTTGAGGATTGTTTTTGAAATTGATATTTAGGATTGCAATATGGGCAATAATATTTAGCCATTTTATTTTATTCTTTTAATCATTATCTATAAAACTAGAAGAAAGTCATCTTATTAAAAAAAAGAGGGCTAATTTAAGCCCTCTTTTATCTCTTACTTATATTTTTTACTGAAGTTAATAACGTACCTAAATCATCGATCCTTGTTGCTAACTTCTTTTAAGCTAATGCTTACCAAAATTAACTAATTGTCTTTAACTGGGGCAAAAACTCTAGAATTAAGCTTGTTTCTTAAAGGGCACCTAAACGATGCAGAAGAAGGAAGCTTAGACATTAATAAAAAATAATTGGAGCAGTTAATTAAATTAGTTCGTTTTATTCCGAAATTTCAGGCAGGCTATCGATCATTTTGAAAGACCTCCTAGAACTCAACAATATAAAATTAGGGGAATATTTCTCTAAAGACAATCCGTTTTTATACGCATTGCTTTTTTATTAAAAATGTCCGAAAGTGGTAATCAATCGCTTTAATTTTTTTGAGATATTTTTAGTAAGTTTTGCTTATTTCTTTTGATATTTAATTCGACTATCTTGATTTTAAATAATTGAGGAACTCTTTTATGAATCATTCGAAAGAAGTTAGTAAAGCTGATCAATCTAATCCTATAGACGAATATTTTCAATGTCTCTCATATTGCGATATTCACCCAAAAGGTATAGATAATGACTGTGAAGTCATCTGTATGGAAAGACATTTAAAAGCTAACTATTGGTAATTAATAAATTTCTACTTTTTACTTAAATCCCTTTGAAAAAAGGTTAGTACGAACTTTAAATTTCCAAACATTTACTACACCTTTTGCGTTAACTGCAGCTAGTGCACAATCATCAGGTCTCCACGAAAGTGCACCCACTAAATCGCCTGCGAATGCAGCCCCAACTGGGTCACCATTACCGTCTTTTTTTAGAAAACTTGCGACAACAGAACCATCTCTAGATCCGGAAGCTACAAGCATGCCTTTATTTGAAAAGGCTAGGCTAGAAATAGGTTCGGTATGGTGCCATAGCTCTCCCGGCATAGTCCCCTCGGGACCGTCACCTATAAAGCTCCACACTGTAATTCTTTCACTGCCACTAGTTGCCAGTAATTTTCCACTATCGTCAAAAGAAAGGTGACTAGGTTTTCCTGGGTATCCTGTCATTTCAGCATCCATTCCGGTTGATCTTCTCCAAAAATGAACTGAATTGTCTTGACTCCCGCAAGCGACTATATCACCATCAGGACTTAATTCCATTGAGACTAATGATCCTTGCCACTCGAGCTTTTGATTCGTTTTATTATTTACTATGTCAAAGAATGTTACTCTCCCGTAGCAGGCTGTAGCTAGCTCATTATTATTTGACCATTTTATTGCACTCACTGTGCTTGGATGATCATCTGATACCCATTTTTCTTCACCAATTTCATTAAAAACATATACTTTTTTTGAAGAAGCTGCTGCAAGAAATAAGCCATCATTTGACCACTTAAGATGCTCTACCCAAGCCTTGCCAAGATCGAGAGTTTTAATTACTTTACCTTCGTGACAATTATATATTTGAATATTTCCATCTTGACCGGAAGTTGCGAAAATCTCTCCTTCTGGATGAATGGACATTGCTAATAGACCAGCAGAGTGTGTATTTTCTTTTTTCCAAATAATTTTCCCAGTATCTCCTTCAAAGGCAAAAATACCTCCTGCTACATCCCCAACAATGAATAACTTTCCTTTAGTAGCCCAACCACAAACTATGGCATAATCATTAACTTCAGCTGTCCATCCCTCGTGGAACATGCCTCTTGGGCTAAATGATTCTATATCAGGCATTTTTCAAAACCTTCTTTCATCTCTTTCTCGTCCAAATTTCTACCTATAAAAACAAGTTGGTTTCTACGAGGTTCGTTACCCCATTCCTTATCAGGTTGCGCTGTAAATAACATATGTACCCCTTGGAAAACTATTCTCTGTGGGTTGCCTGAGTAGCTAATGAAACCTTTAGTTCTAAATATATCCACCCCTTTTTCAGAAAGAAGTCTGCCCAACCAAGTATTAAGTTTTTCTGGATCAACATCTCCAAATCGTTCAATTGCAATGGACGTTACTTCATCATCGTGCTCGTGCTCGGCTTGCCAGAATCTTTCAATATTAAATGGGATCTCTTTTGAATTATTGTCTTCACTTTTAATGATTTTCATATTGAATTCTTCAGCAGTGTGCTGTGTATATAAACCTATCTTTGATCCTTTTTCGATATCTAATATGAATGATTTATTTCCTTTATCCTCCAATTTAAGGTTTATATGATCTCCAAATGGAATGATATTCCCAGGTTCTATGCTTTTAGCTTTTTCTGCATAAAGTCTTACGCAGGATTCAGCACCATCTTTAAGTTCTTCTTCACTCTCACCTTGATTAGCGAAAGCTACTAATGACATTTCTGGATCGGGACCTTCTTCTAGCATTAATTCATATTTACCTGCAGCAAGGTCGTAAACACCTGTCCATTCAAAAGGATATTCTGGTTCAAGAAATGTTGGTCTGCGTTTAAGGATTTGATCGAGATCAAATGCACTTAGATTTAGGACTGTTTCGATTGGTACTTGGGCATTCTCGGCTCTAATGATTCGAGTCATTCGGTTCATATCTCTCAATCTCGATTCAAGAGTATCTAGTGCATCATCAGAGACTAAATCAGTTTTATTAAGGACAAGAACATCTGCAAACGCAACTTGTTCTGAACTTTCATCACTTCTTCCTAGCTGCTGATCAATATGAGCAGCATCAACTAAAGTTACAATTCCATCAAGAGTAAATTCAGAACTAATTTCTTCATCCATGAAAAATGTCTGCGCGACTGGCCCAGGATCTGCTAATCCGGTCGTTTCTACTAAAACATAGTCAAACTTATCTCTTCTTTTCATAAGGTTGCCAAGGACTCTTATTAAATCACCGCGAACAGTACAACAAATGCACCCGTTTGACATCTCAAACACTTCTTCATCGGCATTTATTACGAGCCCTTGATCTATCCCTACTTCACCGTATTCATTCTCAATTACGGCTATTCTTTTCCCGTGCTCTTCACTTAGTATTCTATTAAGTAAAGTAGTTTTCCCTGAACCTAGAAATCCAGTGAGAATAGTAACTGGAACTTTATCTTTGATGCTCATTTAATGATTTTTACCAAATAAACAATAGTTTAATAATAGTAATCATAAGAAATGAAAACCGTTTTTATTAGAAAAATTTAATCTGAAAGTTTGTACCATTCAGACTCAAGATTGGAGCCAGATTCTTTATCACAGCTTCCACCTAATGAATCAACAATTGTACAAGTGTTGTGTACGGCTACTGAAACCGTATTACCATCCATCATCAATCCATCAACGAATATTTGATTAGAAGCTAAAGGAACTGAACTTTGTCTACTTAAGTTCCTTAATAACTTAGATGCTGGAATTTGTTCAGGAAATATTGCCTGAACTTTCTCTTCATCTAACATTTTTAAAGTAGAACTTATGTTGTCTGGCCTTAAGCTTGAGGAGTCTCCAAGAAAGTCAAGTAAACTAATGGTTTCAAAACCAAATGCATCCCCGTAGTATTCCATTGCTTTGTGTTTAGAGACAATTACTCTGTTTTCCTCAGGAATAGAGCTTACTTGTTCGACGATCCAACTATCTAAGCCTTCTAAGAGAGAATCAGCTTTTTCGAATCTTTCATTAATTAGTTTTCTGTCACCTCTATTAAAAACTGAAATATCTTTCTTTAAACTTTTGCTTATAAGATCTCCCATTTTTATGATGTTATGTGGATCATGCCATACATGTGGATCTAGACCTCCATGGTCATGATGATGATGCCCCTCTCCTTCGTCTGGAACTTGTGCTATTGGTTCTACATCACTATTTGAAACGTCTTTAAAAAAGTGTTGAGTTGCTTCAAACTCAAAAGGCATGTGTTCAGTAAAAAATATATATTCACCATCTTCTTTGATATCCACGTTAAAAACAGTACTTTCTTTTCTTTGATCGAAGTTAAGAACAAAAGCTTTATTACTTGCTATCAAAGTTCCATCATTTTTTCTGCTTATTGAGTCTTTAGATCCTAATAATTCTTTGGCTAAATCTTCAGACCCTTCTATGTCATTAGATTTGAGAATCACCATCTTCATTGCAGGATCTGCATATTCGCCATCGACTTTTTCAAATGACCATTTGTATGAACCCTTAGAAAGCTGGAATTTACCTGCCCATTCGAAAGCACCCTCAGCATGATCATCATGACCTCCATGATCAGAATGATCATCTACCTTAGCTGAATGTTCAGCATGATCGTCATGTCCGTCATGGTCTGAGTGGTCATCGTGACCTTCATGATCAGAATGATCATCTACGTCTATTGCACTAACACCTACAACAACAGTATTTTTTTTACTTTCCCAATTTCTCATACTTGGAGTCATTTCTTTGCCAAGAGTGAATACTTTGTCTGCGCTATTTATTAATTGAGCTTGTCTTGGATTGATCTTTAAGTCATGAACATCCTGTTTTCTATCTACTAAGCATGTAACTTCGTCAGATGGCAACGCAATTGATTTAACTAAATCACAAACTAGTGGTTCTACTGCTACGTATGACTTCCCTTTAGCCATTACATCCTGCCCAAAACCAGAAAATATAATCGTTCCAGCGATTACGGAATTTTTAATAATTGACTTACTTGAACATGTTTTATTTGATAAAAGTCTTTTAAAAATTGACATAAATAATTATTAAATACTTAAAAATGATAATCATTTTCATTGCACCTGGCAAGAAAAGGTATCAAATGTTATGAAAATAATACGCAGCTTGTATTATTGGTAAGCTTGTAAAGTGACTTTTTTCATGAAGATTAATTAATGGCTACTTTAGTCGCTGAAAATTTAACATTTGCATACACAGAAAAAAGTAAGCCAGCTTTAAATAAGGTATCGGTTGAGATTAAACCTGGAACTCTAACAGCGCTAGTAGGTCCAAATGGTGCCGGTAAATCCACTCTTTTGAGGATATTGCAAGGACAAAATACTCCAGATAAAGGCGAAATAAAAATAGACGGTGAAAATTTATATAGATCTAGAGCTCTAGTGGCACTTATGCCTCAAAGAAGTTCTATGAATTGGAAGTTTCCCATTACAGTTGAAAAATTGGTATCTCTTGGTCAAATAAAGTATTCAAAATCAAGAAGTAATAACCCCTTTCAAATCAAGGCTCTTCTAGAATATCCTAATTCTTGGATTAATAAATGTTGTGAATTAGAAGCGACAATGCAAAGAGTAGGAATTGCTAATTTAGCTAATAGAAGACTCGATTCTCTTTCAGGAGGACAGCAACAAAGAGCTCTATTAGCAAAAACTCTTATGTCCCCTGCAAAAATATTTCTTCTGGATGAACCTTGTGCGGCATTGGATCCCCCCGCAAAAGAGGACTTCCTGAAAATTGTTCGTCAACTCGCAGATGCGGGACTTTCTTTGCTAGTAAGTAGCCATGATTGGGGTGAGTCTCTAAATAACTACGATCAAGTAATCGTTCTTGATAAAAGTGTTTTAGCAGTTGGTAGTCCTGATCAAATAAAAGATAAATTAGATGCGATAAACATAAGCTCTATAAAGGAAAATAATTTCTGTGATTAGAAAATGTTCCTTATTAATTTTGAGCTTGATAACAGTTTTGGCAAAGGCCGAAATATTCGAGTGTATGAAACAAAAGTTGAAACTTTCTTGGATTTTTTTTAGGGGCATGAATATCTTTAACAGGACAACCTTCCATTTTCGACGTCTCTCCGCATTGAACGCAGGTCAAATGATGAATATCTCTGTCTACGGGAGTGTAAAGAACCTCTCCTGTTGGGAGATGTCTAGAACGAATTAATCCATGCTTTATCAAGATTTGCAGATTTCTATAAACAGTGGTCAACCCCATAGATTTGCCTTTTGTGATCAACTGCCTATGCAATTCTTGACCGCTCAATTCATCCTCGCATTTATTAAGTTCTTCAAGAAGTTGTTCTTGTCTTTTGGTAATGTCAGACTTAGTTACCATTGTTTCCGAAATCTTTTTTTGTCCCGTATTTTTGATCATACCGAATCATTCGAATAATGTCTTTTATTAATAGCAACTGGTGGCTGGTTCCATTAATAATAACTATATTCTCCGGGATTTTATGCCCAGCTATGGGAACTGTATTAATCACTCATAAGAGATTATTACAAGTTAATTTAATCTCTCATTGTGTGTTGCCTGGACTTGCTCTCGCATTAGCGCTTGGAATTCACCCCTCAATTGGTGGTGTTATAAGTGGTCTTCTGGGCTCAGTAATTGCCGAAAGTTTAACTAATAGAAAAAGTGAAAATTATGAAGCAGTTATGAATACTATTCTCGCTGGAATGCTTGGATTTGGGGTCCTTATAATCCCTTTACTCGGAATAAGGATTGATTTGGAGGCAGTATTATTTGGCGATTTATTGACAGCAAATTTTGGAGATTTACTTAGAACAATAATTGCTTTTTTAGTATTTATACTTTTAATGACTTTTGGATATGAAAAGGTTGTTTATGTGGGATTGGATCCAGAAGGTGCATCGGCGAGTGGTATAAACGTTTCTTTATTAAATCTTACTTTGAGTTTTACAACGGCATTAGTAATTGTTAGTTCAATGTCAGCAGTGGGAGTAATTCTTGTAATTGCTCTTCTTTCTACGCCAACTTTGTTAGGGCTAAATAAGGCTCATAGTTTAAGAATTGCAATGATGAGGTCTTCATTTTTTGGATTATGTATCTCACTTTTGGGATTTATTCTCTCTATAGTCTTTAATCTTTCTCCTGGGCCTGCAATTAGTGTTATTTGTGTCGCATCTCTTTTGATTCCTAAACTTCGCAAATAATTAAATCTTAAATGTCCAATCAGAGTTTAATGCTTGAGCTTCTGGGTTGTTTTTTAAAGCTACTTCCATAGCTTCTTTTTTATTATTAGCTATAACAACTTCATCAAATTCCTTTCCATTTTTTTTGAGACTTACTTTGAAACGCATAAAAATTATTTAATTAATCAAAAGTTAACTACTAGGCAACTAGATTTAAATACTTTTAAAAGTTAATTGATGAAATAGAAACTTTAGTTATTCTGAAGTTTTTCTACTACAGATTCTTTCTCAATCTTAGCTACATCCTGTAATCCATTAGCATCAAACCAAGGAGCGTTTTCCCAATTAAATCCTTCCCCAAAAGTATTATCGGGAGCAGCTACGTACCAGTGACATGACGAATCGGGAACATCTACAGCACATTTTGACCAGTCAGCTTCCCATTGTGGAACTTGTACCCACATTACAGATGCTAATAAAAAAGAAAAAATAAAATTCATAATTATCGGTTAGCAAAATTTTGAAAGATTTTTTTCACATTCTTTCTTTCTTCTCTTCCAATAATTTTCAAGTATTTGATATTTATGCTTATTTTTAAATTGACTTAAATGAATATTATTCTGATTAAGAACTGAAGTGTTTTTGATTTTCATGACTCAAGCTGTCAATTTAGATCATATTTAAGACACTTTATAGATTTTTTGAAGTGAATTTATACTTAATTTTTATCCTACTTTTGTGTAGGTAAGTATTTTTCGGGATTATTTTCAATATAAGTAAGCGAATATTTGACAACACCCACTATTACTGAAAAAAGAGCAATTGCAGAAATAATAAAAATGATTTTTTTGAAAATGACTTTCATGAATTTTTTATGTTTTTGATTATTTTTTTCATCAACGTCCAATTTTTCTGAAAGACTTAAATAATTAGTAATTTATACTGTAGCCTTTTAAATTACCTACGAAGTAGATTAAATACATCAGAAACTCCTCACACACTTTTTTCTGATAATTTTAAAAGTACTCGGCAGCAAAGTTTGAGTACTTTTTGTATTTTTCAGATGTGACAGTTAAAATAGAGGTCCATTAAGCATTACATATTTTGAATTTTAGTGTGATATTAAATTTGTGTGTAGGAGGAATTGATTTATTTCAGTGGAAACAAGGAAACACTTGATATAAATCAATTTTAAAAGATCTCTCTTTGAGGGATCTTTTTTTTGGGATTATTAGAAATACATATTAAATTCTGAATATAAACATATATGCTTTCTTCCAAAATAATTAGGTCGCAATTACAAATTAGTAATTTAATTCGTTAGATTATGATTCGTAAAATCTTCTGTTAATGAAAATACTTTTTTTAGCAATTTTAATTTGTTCAAGCTTTTTATTCCCTTCTTCATCATTTGCCTCACATATAGAACTAAAACCTTGTGTAGAGATTGCTCATTGTGTACGTGAAGAATGGGAGGTAAATAATATTGAGAAACCTTTTGAAGTGATTAAAACATTTATCGAAAACACTCCAAGAACTGAGGTTGTTGAAATTGATGGAGATTATCTTCATGCTGAGGCAACCAGTAAATGGATGAAGTATGTAGACGACTTAGAGGTATCCTTTCTACCTGAATCAAACATCTTATCAATAAGATCAGAATCAAGAGTTGGAGAAAGTGATTTGGGAGTTAATCAAAAAAGAGTTGATTTACTAAAATCGAAAATGTTTTAAGATAAAAAGTAGAAAAAATAATTTGTTTTTATTGTTTTTTGTATAACTTTTCCATTTTTAAAAAAAATTAGCAGATAAAAAAGTGATAATTGTCTTCATGCCTTGATAAGGGCAAATTTATTAGATTTTCTCTGAAAAGATGATCATAAATTTTATATATTTATTGTTATCTAGTTTTGTTTTTTTCTGGTTTTATATAAACATTAAAAAAAATGGACTTAAATGGATAATCAAAGGTCTTTTTCAAATTGGAATATTAGTATTATTCATTGGAGGATTTTTCAAAATATTTTTCACCTTACCCCCTAATTTATTTATAAAAATATTTTTTCTTATAATTTATACATGGTGCACTGTTGGAATAAATGTAAATTTTATGATTCCTTTGATTAGTTTGATTGACCAAAAAATAGTGAAAAAATAAAACTAAAATATGCCTTAACTTTCAGTATAAAAATAAATCTATTTCCTTAATCTGCAAAATTGAAATTTATAAGATTTATTTTTTTCCTTTTGAAAGTCTTTTTCTTGTATACCTAGTCTTTAATGCCAAGTCTGTGATTATATATATTCCAAATAAAAGAATGACTATTCCAATAAAGTATTTCATTATTTTTTATGTAATTACTATATTTGAGATTTATTCATTATGCCAACTAATTTTTATATCTATTTCTTGAGATAAATTTCTTGTAACTGGACATTCTTTGGAAGCTTTTTTCAAAAAATCAATAGTTTCATTAGAAGTGCTCTCTGGGATAAAAATATCTATTATTAGTTCTTTTATCTTCCTCTCGCTATTTTGTGTCATTACTTTTTCAATATTTAAATATATACCTTTTAAATCAAATCCTTTCGATTTAGCTTTGATTGCCATAATGGTTAATAGGCAAGTACCTAGAGATGTTGCTAATAAATCAGTTGGGGAAAAACTTTCACCTTTACCGCAGTGATCTAAAGGTGCATCAGTTCTAATAAGACTTCCAGATTGTAGATGAATAGCCTCACAGTTTAAATTTCCTAAATATGAACATTTAACTTTAGTCATTTTAAAAAATTAAATTATGAAAATATTATTAATAAAAAATTATGGAACATAACAAGATTATTGATGAGAAATTTTTATTTTTATATTAGAGGAGTATTAAGGAAATTCATCATTCAAGTTTTGAAATCAGTTTTTATATCCATATTCCTCTAAGCAATACTCAATTAAATCAATTGATTTATTGAGAGTTCTCTTATTTTTATTTTCTAGATCGAAGCATTCATTTAAAACACGTATAGATTCATTTAAAAATGATTCTTCTTTGTTTTTTAAATCTTTAACTTGATTTATATAAATTAATTTTTTAATCCCAATAAGGGAAAATATGATTATCGATATTGTTAAAATTGCTATTTTGACTTTATTCATATGATTAGTTAATACAAATATTTTAATTTATTTAATATCTAAAAACTTTACATATCAGATAGAACTAAGTAATTACATATGAAGCTGCTGTTATTGCAATAGCAGTAATAGAAATGAAGATGTATGGAACAACCTTTAAGGGTATACATATATTATTTTTAGACATAACTAGAACTTTTATGAAATTTTTACATTCCCTTTAAACTTTATAAGTCTTCAAATATACAAATTAATTTTCTTCGCAAAAAATCAATCCTTTTAAAAGATTAACAAATTTATATTCATTGAATTTTCATTAAATAAAGTATTTCTAAATCCTGTTTTGAGTCCGATATTTTTCTTTTTAAGAAGATTAATTCTTCTTGGCTCATTTTTGATTCTTTTATTATCAATTCGGCTTGTTCAATGGCATGTTCTATGTTTCTAATTTTAATTTCTCTTATTGAGGGATCATCTTTACATGCTTTTTTAGTATTCGCATCTAACATATCTACGAAAATATCAGCTTGAATATAATCTAAATTAGAACTTAATTATGCTACAACCGCAAATTTAATTAAAATAAATTATTATATGAAAAAGAACTTTAACCTTAGCTAACCCTCTCTTCAATTGATCGAGTAGGTTTTTTTTATGGTGTAATATACTCCTAGCATTTACTACTAATTTGGAAGATTCAAAACTTAATCCTGAGGAAAATAATTCAATCGAATCGACCCCCAATTTGAATGAAGACTATAAAGATCTTAATAAGGGGAATAAAAAAGAAGAAAATGTTAAGGCATTTACAGAATTTCTAGAGAAAGCAAGTAATCAAGATTCTCCAGAAGAAAAAGTAAAAATTGATTCTGAGCAACAAAAACTAAAAATTGACAAATCAATTTTTAAAAAATTTCTTAATAATGGATTTGATGGCATTTCAACTAATCCAAACTATAAAATGCTGGCATTATTAATAATCCTTTTAATTAATTTGTCTCTATTTTTTGTAATTGGTAATATGGGTAAAGCGTTTTTAAGAAATGCAGGAATTATGGGTTAGAAATTATTTATTTCTTTTTGGATGTTCATCTTTACAATTTTGATTCTTCAAATGAAACTGTGATATTTTTTTGTCAAATTAATATATAAATAAAATTTGGATAATAAAGAGCCAGAAAATCCAGTAGTTTATCTTTCTAATTTAGTCAAAAAATTAGATGTAAAAAACAGAAATGGTTTAGTAGCCTTAGCAATAGTAAATTTTTTAGTGATTCTTTTATTTAAATTTTATTTGAAAGGATCTGGATTATTATCTTGAATTTACCTGCTGGTTGTATTATTCAGCATTTTCAAATTGCTTTGCTAATCTAAATGCCTTCTTAATTATTAGAAAGACACCATATGCTCCTGCCAGTAAAGGTAATACTATTAATGGGTTAGGGGAATAATCTGAATAATTTTTCACACCCTCAACATATTTATAACCTGAACATTTAAGAAAGATAAAGCTAAAAAATGTAATACTCCAACCAATGATTGATAAAAAACCACCTTTTTTATCTCCTTCGTAGAATCTGTCTAGACCTAAGCCCCATCCTCCTATTAAGAATATTCCTCTAACAACTGAATTTTTTTCTTGATTTCTAAGCATAATAAAAAATGTTCACTATGAACATAACCTATTTGTATTCAAGATGTGAGATGTTTTTATTAATTAATCTTTAAAATAAATTTTTAATGGATTTATTCCAAAAATTTCTAAAGATATTAGTCTGTCTTTTTATTAATCATTAGAGATTGTATTTGAATTCAACAAGGAAATTGAAGGTCTTATATAAATAAAAATAGATCCATACATATCCTGCATAATTCTCATTTCTTCGTCTAAATATACAATTGAAACCTGGCAATTTGGCGATTCTTTATTCCAAGGTAACTTATTCCATACCTCTTTAACTGGATACCATCTATCCATAAGTAATTCACTAAATAATGGAATCTTATTAAGTCCATCAACTTTGGAAACTTTTGTCTTTTGTAAGTTCATATCAAGCAACTTATTTCTTAAAATTAAATCACTTGCTAGAGTTATTACTCTTCCACCAAATGTAGGCAATAGTTTGAACCAACCTAAGATAGGAATTGTTGTGAGCCCAAATATTGTAGTGTCAAAAGTAGATATAAATTCTTTTTTGTCAAAATCAATCTTTTGAGCAATTCTCCCAATAGTTGATATGCCAAAGGATCCTACTTGTAATTGATGTAATTTAAAAAAAAGATTACTTTTAAATTCATCATTTAATGCCTTTTCAATAGCAAGGAAGAAAGGAGAACTTCGAAATAATTCAACATTAGAAAAAATCAATTCCCACTCTCCAGACAATAATTTTTCTGATATTTCAAAACTAAAGTCTTTAATAGTCTCAATCAATTCATCCATTTCATTAGCTTTTTCCTCATACATTGGAGAAATTAATTTATTTAATCTTTGCCCTCTATCTGTAACAGCGGCTATTTTATATATATTTGACTTTATCTCTCCAATTTCTTTCATAACTCCAATACAAGAAATACTAATTAATCTTAGGAATTTAATTTGAAGTTGATGGCAATTTTAATAATGCTGGTAATAAAATCAATTAATATTCTCCCCACCTTTTACCAATATCAAAACCCCATTCAGTGGTTAATCTAATTACTTCATCATGATTCTTGCATTTTGAAAGGGATAACTTTTTACTAGGATTATTTTTTATTAGCTCAGCAATTTGATTAAGTTGCTCTATTTTTTTTAGAAAATTACTTAGATCTTTATCTGACATTTTCTAGGAAGTAAATTTTTGATCATAAGTAAATATGTAATAAAGAACCCAGGCAACACCAATAATAAGAATTGCGATCATTATATTTACTGACCAAACTACTTCTATCATGTAATTTTTTTTATATTTTTAATATATCCAAAATTTAAACTAAATTAACTGTTAATAATTTAAATCAAGAACAATACAATTCTACTAATTATATAAAATAGTCTTAAATGGTTTAAAAATTATGGGAGAAGCTAAGAGAAGGGAAGAGTTAGGCTTACCACCTAGAGAAAAGAAAAAGGAAAAAGAAACATCGAAGAATCAACTAAACAAAATATTAAATAAATATCCTTATTTACCTTTCATTTTAGGTTTTTCATTACTAGCAATATTAATTATCGATTTAGTTAATTACTACAAATAGATATATAAAAACGGGATACTTTTAGCAGAAGAGAAGGTTATCTTCGCAATTGCGAAATTATTTTTCCATAATAAAAATAAAACTCATGAAACTGATTAACACCTCATGTGCCTTAATTTTAGGGGTACTAGCTTTGTTTTCAATATCTAATGCAAATGCAGGTGGCTGCAGTTCTCATACTGAAAAGAAGGCGGAAATTGAATGCTTGTCTTATGAAAAAAAATGTATAGAAGCGAAAGAAAAAGAGTCACTTTACAAAGTTGAGGCCTAAATGTTTGATAATCTTGGCACTGCTCTAGTACAGGCATTAGGCTTCTTTGCTGTATTTGGTTTTTTTGTATATCAAACTTTAATCGCAGACAGTAAACCCAAAAATTCAAAATCAAATCCTAAAAAAATAAAGATTTCCGACACAAAAGAATCAATTAAAAAAGAACCTAAAAAAAGCTTATTTAACAGAAAATCTAAACCTGTTGAAGACAATTTACCAGTCCCAAAAAAGGGATTATTTGGGAGAAAAAAAGAAGTTATTAAAGAAGAGATTAAACCAAAGAAAAAAGGTTGGTTTAAGTAGGTAAGGGTACTTAAATTCTTTTTTGATATCTTTTATACAAAAACATTTTTTAGTAACTTTATAATTCAATTAACATATCATTTAAAATGAACCATAGAGAAATCACAAAAAAATATAGCGAGTTACTTAACAAGGCTGAGTTTGCTACAGGTCGTAAGGAAGTTGTAGGTCTTTTAAAAAAAGCTGCCAAATTGAAATCTCAGATTGAAATCAATTATTAGATCTTAAAATTAGTTTAATTCTAAATGTAAAAAATTTTTTTAAATAAGTTTTTACATGAGATAATTTGCATAGATTATTTTATTTATGAATAAAAAAGGTTATACAACCGAAAGCGGTGGTAGACAAAATGGTTTTGCAATTGAACCAGAAATTAACCCGATATCAGAAGGCGAATCAAAGAAATCCATATTTTTATTTATTGGAATATTATTACCTTTTCTAATAGGCGGTTTTTATTATTTAAGGACTCTAAATATATTCTGATATTTTATAAGCCATTTTTAGCAATATATTCTTCTGAGCTAACAATATCTTGCATTAAGCTCTCTGATGAAGGATTAAATCCATTTTGCTCTAAAAAAGATTTAACCTTTTCAAATTTTTGCTGAATTTTTTTTGTATATGGAGTTGTCATCAAATAATCGTCCTTTTCGGTTGAATAGTTCATTTGATTAACGGATTACTTTTACAATTAAATTTTGCAAAATATGCTATTGCTAGTGAAGTTATAATTATTACATAAATAATTTAATAGTAATAAATACTTATAAGTTGTTTGTGTGAGGTCGCTACTGGTTGATTTTTTAAAGAGTACTTATAGTAACTAGTTCCATTAAATCCCTGGACTGAAGATATTTTTGAAATACTTCAGAATAAAATGCTTTTTTAGCAGCAAATTTCGATTCGAATTCTATTACTAATCCAAGCTGCCCTCCGTCCCATTCATTTGAGTTTGATTCTTGTATCAAATCTCTTTTTACTATTACTCCTCCCACAGATTTAATCCAAGGTAATACTGTCCTTATATATTCCAGAAATAAATCAGCATTTGGAATTGAAATTTTCTTTAGCCAATAGCTTTTTGTCATCAAATCAACATATTCTGGGTAGAATATAGCACAAAGTAGTAAGTATTTATCCTTATTTATATATTTAGCGGTTATCAGATGTATTCCGAAGATGATTTATTAAATTTACTTCTTAGATCTCCAAATTCAGAGAGTATACGTACTATTGCCGAACAACTTGAGATTGGTCATAATTTTTCCTTCAGCAAAGATAGAAATGATTTAAAGGGCGTCTGGGAGCTTCGGTGGAGTAGTTCTAATAGTCCTTTTTTAAAATATTCGCCTTTTATTGATAACCTTCAAATTCTAGATCCCTTTAATTTAAATGGTCTTAATCTACTTAAACCGAGAGGAATAAGATCAGTTATTGGCACTGGTATTTTAATAAGTCTTTATTATATAAATGAAAAAAGAATTGGGGTAAAATTTACATATGCTGGTGTTATAGGGCCTAAATTTGGAAGAAAAAATATAAAGGCTATGAAAGAAATAAAAAATGAACAATTAGGGTGGTTAGAGATAACTTATTTAAGTAATAATCTCAGAATTTGCAGAGGTGATAAAGGAACTTTATTTGTTTTAAGAAAAATAAATTCTCCGACTTTATTCAATAATTTTAAAGAATTTATTAAAATCCATTAAAAATATTAATTAATTCTTTATCCAAATAGACTTTAATACGAAATAAATTGGAAAATATTTATAAGATTCTTTAGGTATTTCATAACTTAAGAATTTCAGTGCTTCTTCTAACCAGTAACCAATATCAAATCCTAAAAGAATTTTTTCTAAAACAAACCAAAATTCTTTATCAAATATAATTCTGAAGTTTAAGTAAATATATTCCCAATGAAAGGTATTCCAATATTTGGTTAAAAATGAAGATAAAATTAGCCAAAGTGATATAAATAGAAAACTTTTAAGAAATTTATAAAATTTATTCATATACCAGCAGCTGTCTTATTGAATTTCAATATCCCTTATTATTATTTGGATCAAATTTTATTTCCATGAAATATATCCAAAAAGATATAAAAATATTGAGAAAATAGAAATTTTCGTGGCGTTAATAATCTATTCTTCTTTTTTTAGATTCTGAGCCTTTAGATTTTTATTCTTTAGAAAAAATCCTGAAAACAGAAAAGCAAAATATATGAGTAAACTTATGCCAAAAATTAAAACTATCTTTGAAATATCCATAAATGATTTTTTAATATAAATTACAGCATTTTTTCCAAAGTTATACCTATGGTAATGATTTTTCATTTATCACGATAACGAGCTTCAATTATTAAGCTAATAATTATTATTTAAATCACATGCAAGTAGCTTTTGCCTGGAGCCTTTGTCTATCAGTTGGAGTTGTTTTATTATCAATTATTCCATTAACTATAGGTAGAGTTAAAGCGGGATATTCTGTTGAAAATATGTCTGCTCCAAGGGCTTTATTCGATGAATTACCTGCTTTTGGTAAAAGAGCAGTTTGGTGTCATCAAAATTGTTGGGAAAGTATTTCTATACATGCACCTGCATGTCTTCTTTGTTTGATTACTTTAACTGACTCTAATATTGCAATAATTGCAGCATTCATTCATCCTATTTTTCGTTTTTTATATATTGGAGCATACGTATGTAATATCCCAACAGCTAGAGGTTTAATGTGGGCCTCTGGGATTTTTACAACACTTTTGCTTTACAAAGAGGGCTTAACACAATTGATATAAACTATTTAAACAATAAACTTTTTAAATCTTTTAATTGATATTCATTGATTAGTTCCACTTTATTTGATTTTGCTAGTTGATTAGCAGACTTTGTAAAGCCAGATTTTGAGACTATTATTGCATGTGTACCTTTCCAAAATAATTTACCAGCTGAAATTTCCTGAACTGCTTTATTTCCAATAGCTTTTTCATGATCTTTGCATTGAATACATATTCTCAAATCATTTATTGACGCAATTAAGTCCACCCCTTGATCTCCTGTATTAGGGGTTTCTTTTACTTGCCAGCCATTTTGTTTGAGAATTTCCATACAATGATTTTCAAATCTAATACCTTTTTTGTAGTTTTCTTTGTTTTTACTTGAGTAGTTTTTTTCTATAAGGTTTAAGCATGATTTCTCTATTTGACTTGCTATGAATACAAACCAATCTTCTTTCTCGAGCTTTCTAACACATCCAATTATCTCATCATCAATAGTAGGATTTTCTTTACAATACGATCTCCACTTTTCGAAAAATAATTCCATACTTCCAAATTTTTTTAAAATTACTTTTTCCCAGAAGTATGGTATACCCTCTTTAAATCGATTGGAGCCATTAAATATATTTTTCTCAATGGCTTTTTCATCAAGAGGTGGATTCCCAATCCATTTTTTATAATCCTCGTTACCGTAAGCATCTATTTCCCTTAATCTGATCCTCTCTTCAAACAAATTGTATTTGTTTTCTTCTATTAAATTATTAATCGTTTGAATAAAGAAATTTGAATTTAAGGCATTATTTAATTTGAACTTTTTCTTTTTAATTTGATAATCCCTAACAATTATAAAAATTAAAAAAATGATAAAAATAATTAAAATAAAAAAAATTTTCATTAAAGATTTTTATTTTCGATCTAAAAAGTTTTAGTTTTTCTAATAACAAAATTATTTTTTGTTATTACTGAAGATTCATTTACTTCAAACCCATTAATTGCTGATATTTCCCCTTTTATGCCTTCTAATGTTAATTGCTCGATAATGCCTTTTATTACTTCATCCTCGACCAATTTTCTATCAATTCTTTCAGGTGTAATATCTGTAAGCCATTTTGAGGTCTTTTTTTTTACAACCTCTGTAGGGTTAGTTATTTTTAAGTAGATAGCCATTTTTTATTTCATTCAGTTGAATTATAAGCATTAAATCTTCCTAACTTTTATTATTGTCATTACTTTCCCACTCAAGGAATTGAAAAACAAAAATTGCAAAGATAGAAAAAAATACTATAAACAATCCTAACCAACCTATGAATTTGTGCTCTGTAAAAAGATTTGTAAGCATTGATTTTTCTTGATATCTTGATTCCATTTCATATTGATAAGAATCAATAACTTGAAATATATTCATAATTGATAATTTCATAAATCATTCAATTGGCGCATAATAATTTCAACCGTTTAATTTATTAAAGGGTTCCGTTAAGAAATCTGGCCTTTTTCTTATTATAGAAAAATTAAGTTTATTTATTAAGACTAAATTGACTTCAGCAATCGATAGGATTTCATTTTTCTTGTTAAGAAATTTTGAAATTACATTAATCCTAGGACTTTTATCAATATTGAATTCACTCTCGATTTTTATTTTTTCACCTATAAATAAAGGAGATTTATATTTAATTGAAGTATTGATTAAAGGTAAATCGAAGCCTTTCTTAGTTAGTCCGAAATAACTTATACCTACTTCTGAAAGTGCATGTATTCGGCTTTCTTCGAGCCAATTAAAATATTTACCGTGCCACATTACGCCTGCATGATCTGCATGTTGAGGTAAAACAATTTTTTCTATTTTCCAAACTGGTTTTGAATTCATCTTTTATTTAAAAAATATTTTTATTCAATGAAAAAAACTTATTTTGATATTGTAGATTAATATTGGTTTTTAACATAAGAATCATCAAAACTATATTTATAAAGTTATGTTTAACCGTAAAAATAGAAATAGAAAAATAAAGAAGATTTTTCAATGGGAAGAATATTTAAATTGGAAAAATATGTCAAAGGAACAAAAATTAAATTTCAAGAGGGCGTGTTTATTCCCTTTTCTCGTTTATATAGTTTATGTTTTTCTTAATCAGTACTCCCTAGCAATTCTTTTGTTACTAGGTCTTTATTTTTTAATTAGATTTAAAAATAGAAATAAGTTGGGAAGATGAATATTTTTTATTTTGATTTATTTAGATTTGTTTTAAATTTATCTAGTTTTTCTAAATAAGTTTATTGTCATATAACAATAGTATTAGATAAATTTTTTTTATGAAAAGAATTATTTTGTTTTTATGTGTATTAGTTTTTTCAATATTTTCTAATACGAATAATTTATTAGCAAAAGAAATTGAAAATAACATTGAAGAGAATATTTCTAATGAAATTGAAGAAATTAAGCCTGATAATAAAAAAAATAATATTTCTAATTATTCAGCAGAAGATATTTTTGGTGATGAACAAACTTTTCCATTTGTTGCAGGTTTAGGGAAAAATGCAGCCCATTGATTTCAAAGTTCTTGATAATTTAGAAAAAGATTTTTTTTAATAATAATGAAAGGTCTTAGGGTCCTAGAGCTTTCTGAAGCACTTAATGCTGATAGCTCCGACTTATTAGCTGTTTGTGCAATTCTAAAAATAAAAGCAACATCTAGATTAAGCGTGCTTTCATTTGAAGAATGTAAAAAGATAACTGATTACTATGAAAATAAAAATTAGATTTTTTTTTATATAAATATATTTATTATTTAATCTCTTTAATCATTGATACTAAAGTTGAATGAATTTCTTCTTCAGATATTTCATTTTTAAAATTGATAATTGCTGACTGGCCGTCGTAATTGATTTTTATATAACTGTTATTAATTTCTTCCATATAAGCATTCTCAAATTTTGATATCTTTCCATAATGAATAAGATATTTGTGAACCGAATCAATGTGATCATTGTTCATATGATCACAAACTCTTTTACTTGTTTCTTTACTAATAATTTTCATTTAAAAAATAAATTTTTTTTAAGCTAATGTATTTTTTTCATTATTCAAAGTTTTAATCATTTTAATTATTAAATTTTTAACTTCATTTTTATCAACAGCTCTAACCAATTTATTTCTCAAATTTGATGCTCCTTTAAAGTCTTTACATGTCCATGAGATATGTTTCCTTGCAATTAGCAAGCCGTGTTCTCCTTTTTCTTTGATTAATTCATCAAGATGCTCAATAATTAAATATAGTTTTTCTTCTGTGCTTGGTTCTTTAAAATTTTTATTTTCTCTGATGGCATAATCTATTTCTCCTATTTTCCATGGGGATCCTAAAATTCCTCTTCCAATCATCACACCATCAGCATTTGTTTCTTTTAAACAATTAAGAGCGTCATCCGGATTTTTGATATCTCCATTAGCAATTACTGGAATTTCCAACAACTTTTTAAGTCTCCCGATCATTTCCCAATCTGATTTGCCTGAAAAACCCTGTTTTCTTGTTCTTCCATGCAGTGTGATCATCGTTGCTCCCGCATCTTGAAGTTTAAATAAGAAATCCTCTATATTTTCTTCTTTACTATCCCATCCAAGTCGTGTTTTTACTGTTACTGGAACACTAACAGCATTTACAACATTTTTGACTAATTCTATAGCAAGTTTTCTGTCTTTAATTAAGGCACTTCCTCCACCTTTCTTTGCAATTTTTTTTACTGGACATCCCATATTGATATCAATTAAGAATGCTCCAGAGTCCTCAGATTGTTTCGCGGCTTCAGAAACAGCATATGGCCTATTATCAAATATTTGTACTCCAATTGGACCTTCTTCTGTATCTATTTGATTGATTTTTTGTGTTCCAAATCCTTTTTTAAGACTTGTGGCATTTATCATTTCTGTAAAAAGTAAAGAGTTTGGAGCCCATTTACGTACAAGTCGCCTAAAAATGTTATCTGTAACTCCTGCTAATGGCGATAGCATGACCTTACTCGTAATTATCCTGTTAATTCCCCTTCCTTTTAGATTTATATTTGAAGACATATAAATTTAATTTTATTTAATCTTTATTTATTATAAATTCAGATATGAAGCTTATTTTATTTTTTCTATTTATTTCTTAATTTATAATAAGTGCTTTTACTTATATAGGCCTAATTGATTAATTTTTTTGCTAGTTTATGTTGAGTTGAAATTTAAAAAAGGAAAATCTTTTTGTTTATATTAGTATCTTTTTTACTCCCAATAATTATTTTTATTGCACCAATAAATGTAAAAGCTTTTCAAGGTAATTTAGATTTATCGAGTGCTCAAACTTCTGTAGGAAAAAGATTTGCTAAAGTTTTTTGTGATGCTAAAAGGGAAGGATTAGATTCTGATTTTGCTAGTGAATATGCTTTGAATAATACATATTTAAAATTTGTAGCATTTCCAGATGATGACGAATATTTGGATAATCTATGGAATTTCACCCATAATAATATATTAGATAATTGTGGTGAATTTGTTGATATAAATGATCTAAAAGACCTAGAGATTTTTTTTAAAGAAGAAGGTTTAATTGCATCAAATAGGGAACTATATTTACCAACTTTTGAGAATAATTAGATTAAATTTTTAGCATGTACTAAAATACAAATAGAATATGAAACTTTATGAAACTATTAGGTTTGAATTCACCTGAAATATTCATAATTTTAGTTATTTTGCTTTCAATTTTAGGTCCAAAAAGAATTGAAAAAGGTTTCTTATTATTTAAAAAACTATTAAAATTCCTTTTAAGTAAAGATGAAGATCAAAGCTTAGCAAATTCAAATGTTAAATCAGAGCAACCAGAAGAAAATGAAGTTAAAGAAGAAATAGTAGAGGAAGAAGTAAAGTCAGAGCAACCAGAAGAAAGTGAAGTTAAAGAAGAAATAGTAGAGGAAGAAGTAAAGTCAGAGGAGCCAGAAGAAAATGAAGTTAAAGAAGAAAATGAAGTTAAAGAAGAAATAGTAGAGGAAGAAGTAAAGTCAGAGCAACCAGAAGAAAGTGAAGTTAAAGAAGAAAAAATAGAGCTTGAGGTAAAATCAATTAGACCTAAAAAAAGAACTGTTAAAGATGAAATAATAGACGTAGAATTTGACTCTGATAATAAATAAGATTTTAAATTAAAGTATCCTTGATAGGGTTGAATCCCAAAAATAGTATATTTTTTAAAATAATTTGGTAATTTTTAACTCAATATAAAGGGTCTTTATTTTTAATATTTTTAATTTGAATGATAAGAAGGTTGTTATGAATCTAAAGCTACTTCAATAGCTGCTATTAAGTTTTCGTCAAACGGTTTAACACCTGGCTTGAATCTTGCAATTACTTTACTATCTTTTCCGATCAGAAACTTCTCGAAATTCCATTCAACATCTCCTTCAGGTTCAACCTTGTTGAGGGTTGTGTAAGGTTCAGTGGTGTCGCCTTTGGCATGAACTTTTTCATAGATTTCAAACTTAACACCATATTTTGTTGAGCAAAAATCTTTTATCTCTGAAAGAGAGTCTGGTTCTTGTTTCCCGAAATCATTACAAGGGAATGCAAGTATTCTTAGGCCTTTGCTTGAATATAAATCATGTAGCTTTTGAAGATCCTCATACTGAGCAGTATTTCCGCAATAACTAGCTACATTAACAACTAAAATTACTTCCCCTGCATATTCACCTAGCTTTATGGATGATCCGTCTGCGGAAAGAACAGTAGTATTTTGTACGTCAACTTGCATGTCTAAAAAAAATCACACTTTGAAGATAACATTGTAAAGACTTTATTGTGTTTAATTTATTTTGTGTTTTTGGTTATTTCTTTTATAAGTTTTAATTTTTCATTTATTTAAACCTTTATAATTAATATTATTAATCAGATTAAATTTGGACCCTTTAGACCCACTTACTGAAATTATTAACTCCGGTCAAGGTTTTTCACCTGCAATTGCTTTAGAAAGAATTATTTGGGCAATGATTGGAATCTTTTTTTTAGGAGCAATTTCAAGATCAATAACTAATCGCATGCGAAGTCAAAATTTGTTTGGAGGAAATTTTTTATTTAGTTTTTCTAAAGATAAAAAAATTACAGATGATACATCTTCACAACCTTCTGGTGATGACGAATAAGTTTTATATATGAAAAAATCAATTTTTTCTAAAAAGAGAATTTTATTGCTTGGTAGCGGCGAGCTTGGAAAAGAATTAGTAATAGAATCTAAAAGATTAGGATTAGAAGTTATTGCTATTGATCGATATGAAAAAGCACCTGCAATGCAAGTTGCTGATTATTCAAGAGTAATAGATATGGGAGATAAAAATATTTTAAAAAATGTTATAAAAGAATTTAAGCCTGACTATGTTGTTCCAGAAATAGAGGCACTTTCAATTGAAGCCCTAAAAGAACTCGAGGATGAAGGATTCAATATTGTTCCTAACGCCAGGACTGTAGAAATTACAATGAATAGAGATAAAATTAGAGACTTAGCTTCTAGAGATTTAAAAATTAAAACTGCAAAATTTGATTATATTTTTGAATTTGATGATTTAGAAAAAAAAGCAGATGAAATTGGATTCCCACTTTTACTTAAGCCTTTAATGAGCTCTTCAGGAAAAGGACAGAGTTTGGTTGAAACAAAAAATGATTTACAAAATGCTTGGAAACAGGCACAAGCAAATTCAAGAGGAAAGGTTAAAGGTGTAATTATTGAAGAATTTATTAATTTTGATTTTGAGTTTACTCTTCTAACTGTAAGAAAAGAAAATGGTGAAAATATTTTTTGTTTACCAATTGGACATCTTCAATCTAATGGAGACTATCAATGTAGTTGGCAACCTTTACATATCAAGGAGTCTTTAATTATTGAAGCTAAGAGAATGACAAGTAGAATATTAAATAACCTTAATGGAGCTGGATTATACGGAGTAGAGTTTTTTATAAAAGGAAGTGAGGTTATATTTTCAGAATTATCTCCAAGACCACACGACACTGGTATGGTTACATTGGTTAGTCAAAATATTAATGAATTTGAATTACATTTAAGGGCTTTTTTAAACTTACCAATACCGCATATAGAACTAATAGAACCCTCTGCAACCAGAGTTATACTCTCTAACCAAGAGTATCTAAATCCTATTTATGAAGGTCTTAATGAAGCATTAGAATTTGAGAAGACTAAAGTGCTCATATTTGGCAAACCAGTTTCAAGAAAAGGCAGAAGAATGGGTGTTGTTCTCTCATCAAATTCTGACATTAATTTGGCTAGAAAAAATGCTAATGAAGCTGCTCGCAAAATAAAAGTAAGTACCACATAAATATTAAATAAAAATAACGAAAAAAATACTTATTTCCTTTGTTTTTGTTATAGGTCTCTCTGGGTATTATTTGAGTATGTTCTCTCTTTCTCGATGATAGAAAATTATAAAGGTTGGGATATAACTTTAAATTGGGATAATAAATATTATCTCGAGAGTGATAGTAATAAAAATAATTTTTTTAATCAAAAGGAAAAATGGATTGGGGTTCACTTAAATGGTGAAAAAATTTATGGCGCTTCTCTAAAAGAAATAAGGCATATTATTGATTATCCTAGCTTGCATGCAAAGTAGGTTAAAAGATTTTTTTAATTATCCTGATTATTTTCATTATCCTCAATTAGTTCATTAGCAAGTTTTCTTAAATCTCCCTTAATCGAGACCCATGTAAAGGCAATTATAAAAATTGAAGCAGATATTGCAACAGTGATTTTTTCGACAGGGGACATTCCAAGTGCAATAGCAAACATTTCAAACCAAATACTAACTTTTTATTATATTGAATTTTTTTAAATAGATAGAATCAAATATTTTTTTGCAATGATATTTAATTATTCAAAATATAATAATAAAATTTAAATTACTTATTTTATTTATTGTTTCTGATTTCAATTTTATTCAGTAAGATTAAATTATGGAAAAAAAAAAGTGTCCCCAATGTAAAAATTTAATTTTAAAAACTTCCCCAACATGTTTATATTGTGGCAGACCTAATAAATTTATAACTAAGGAATACGTAAGTAAAAAGTGGAATAAAGATAATAATAAAAATGTATTTGATTATATTTTTATTAAAAAGTATCTTATATTTATTTTATTTTTAATATTTACAATTATTGTTATTATATTTATTTAAATAACATTCATAAATCAATCTATTATTGCATCTAATACTTCTTTAGTATTTATTGATAGTTTATTTTTTTTAATCTGCTTTATTGTTTCTACCATATTACTTTTGTAAGGCTCTGAATAATAATTGTATCTACTAAATACCTTCACAAAACGTGAAATTACGATTGGATTTAATTTATCAAAGTCAATTATCTTTTGTGCAATATATTTATAACCAGAACCATCCACAGCATGAAAAGTACTATTTCTTGTTACGAAAGTATTTAATATAGCTCTTAAAGTATTTGGTGATTTTGAATCAAAAAAACTATTTTTAAATAATCTATCAATGCTGTTTGTTTTTTCATCAGTTTCTATAGATGCATTGAATGAGAACCAACTATCCAAAACGACACTATTATTTTTCCATTTATTGAAGAATATATTTGAAATAATTATTCTTTCAGGACAATTAATCCTACTGAAAGAATTCAATGCAGCTTTTGCTAGCGTCATCGAATTACTATCGACATAATTAATTATTTTGCATTTAATTTCCTCATCATTACCGTGCAAGAGTAGTTTCCAAATAGTTTCGATAAGTTTTCTTTCATTTTTACCTTCTGGCCAAACTTTATCTAGATTTTTCTCTATTTCCTGGAGCTTAAAATATAATTCTTCTTTTAATTTGGTACCGAATAAATAATTTAATTCGTCAATAGTTTTATATATTTTTAAAGGGTCTATATTTTCTATCTCCGATTCAATTTCAGCAAATGTCGGAATACTTAGTAATTCTGATAAAAGAGATAAATTAATATCTTTATTTTTAATAAATGATATTAAGGTGCTTATTAATTTATTTTCAATTTTATGATCTGGTTTTTCATCTAATCTGCATAAAATAATTTTTTTATAAAATACTTTTACAGTATTAGATAGTGTAAAAAAATCTTTTTCATATTTTAAGATTAAAAATTTTTCATCCAAGGTAGTGTCTGATTCCCACTCAACAGGTGAAGAGAATTCGCGAAAATAAGTTACTAAAGGAATTTGGATGTAAGATTTTACATTCCTAAAAATGAATTCTTGTTTTTTTGTTTTTAAAACAACTGTTTTTTCTATCGTTTTATTCTCACCGCAAAATATAGCAAGATTTATAGGAATTATTAGAGGTAAATCATTATATGGGTTCTTCTTTATTGGATTACTTTGTGCGGCTTCAATTGTAAGTTTTTCGCCTGTTTGATCCCAGATTCTCTTGAATTTAATTTTTGGTGTCCCATTTTGCTTGTACCAGATTTTAAACTTTTCAGGATCGATTTCCTTATTGTGCTCTAAAATTTTATCGACAAATTGGACTATTGTTGCTGCCTTTCCATCATATGTTGAGATGAAATTACTAAAACCTCTATAAAAATTTTCATCTTTTACAAGCTTATTAAGCATTCTAATTATTTCTGCTCCTTTCTCGTAAATCGTGGTCGTATAGAAATTGTCTATTTCTTGATATTTTTCAGGCATTACAGGATGTGATGTTGGACCCGAATCCTCTCTAAATTGATTTCTTATAAGAAATTTCGCATCATCAAGTCTCTTGATTTCACGATTATGAACGTCTGCAGTGAATTGTTGATCTCTGAATACTGTTAAACCCTCTTTTAGAGATAGTTGAAACCAATCCCTACAAGTAACTCTATTCCCCGTCCAATTATGGAAGTATTCATGGGCGATCACGCCCTCTATTCTTTCTAATTCTTCATCAGTTGTTGTTTCAGAATTAGCGAGTATTAGTTTTGAGTTGAAAATATTGAGACTTTTATTTTCCATTGCTCCCATATTAAAGTGCCTGACTGCAACAATATTGAACAATGATAAGTCGTATTCAAGGTTATATTTATCCTCGTCCCACTTCATAGATTTCTGTAAGGAACTTATTGCATGTTGAACATATTTTTCATCGCCATACTCAACATAAATATTTATTTTTACTTTTTTATTCGATTTTGTTATGAATTTGTCTTTTACACAATTAAGTTTCCCTGCTACCAATGCAAATAGATAAGAGGGTTTCGGATATGGGTCTTCCCAAATTATTTCATGTCGATTATTTGTTAGATTATTTTCTTTTACGACGTTACCATTTGAAAGTAAGACAGGGTAATCATTCTTGTCTGCTTCAATTCTAACGGTGTATTTGCTTAGGATATCAGGCCTATCAGAGTGAAAACTTATTCTTCTAAATCCCTCCGCCTCACATTGTGTAGTTATAATTCCATTGCTCTCATACATTCCTAAAAGGGATGTATTTTCCTTCGGTTTAATTTTTCCTTCTATTTTTAATAAAAAATTATCTTTATTTATATTTTTAATTTTTAAGTTATTTTTTTGTTGTTTGTAGTATTCCTTTCCCAGTAGTAAGTCATCTATAAATATTTTTTTTATTAATATATCCGTACCATCAAGAATTAGATTTCTGGTATTCTTATTTTTTTTTATTAATTTAAGTTTGGTCGTAACATTTACAGCATTTTTCTTAATTACGAAGTCCAAAAAGATTTCTGGAATTTCATAATCAAAAACTTTGTAATCTTCAAGTTTCACATATCTTGAAATATTATTATTTTTTTTTGGATTGTTCATCTTTACAAAGAAGTTCAGAAGTTAAAAAATCTAGAATACTTATTTTGAAATTATAAGTTTGGCTTATTATCTTCTGTTTCACAAAAATGTGTTTTAATCTCCCCAGAAGGTAGAAGTTCGTATAAAGAAGGATTATTAATATCAGGCGATCCGTCCTTATTAAATTGATACCTCCAGTCCCATTTTTTATCTGAAAAGGAAATATAATCTTTTCTTGGAGAATATGGAAGCATAAGCTTTTTTTTATTCCAATTAATATTTATAAAGGCTCCTGGCTTTAACTCAGATATCTTTTCTACTATTGAAAAGTCACCATTAATATTATTTCTCATCACAATATTAAGCTTTGAATTTTCACATTCATAGCTACTATTTAAAGCTAATAAAAGTATTGAGGTAATAAAAAATGAATGAATTTCTTGAGCTCCTTTTAAAGTAGGGTTACTTTCAAGCTAGATGACTTAATTAAAGATCTTTTTGGATCGATTTAAATCATAATAGATTGCATACTCTTTAGATCTACAAGATTACAATTTAATGACTCTTCGTAATCCTGAACTGAAATAAAATTATTTAAAAAACCTGAATATTTTGCATCTCCGCCTATGGTGCTTGAAAGTATATATTTTGGATTGAATTTGTTAATCAATTTAGGGATTACATCAGCACCTTTTACAAAAGAACCAACAAGAGGTAATTCTAAATTTTTTGTAGGAGTAATGACTGCATCAAGACTTTGCTTTTTTAAATTTTCATCAAGATATCCATGGGGTTCTATATAAAAACCATTATCTTGATCGTCTTTAACAATATATCCGTTTTCTATTTGTGGAACTGGAGCCCCAGCAGTTGCTTCAAAATTTAAATTAAAAAGATTTGTCTTTTCAGTTGGCTTAAGCATTTTAATTGAACTAAAACCAATTTTTTTTAATGTTTCAACAGCACTTCTAGGGCAAATTATAGGAATATCCTTTCTGAACATTTCTAATGTTGGAACATGACAGTGGTCAGGTAATCCTTGGGTTAACAAAACAATATCTATTTTTTTATCTATTGAAATTTCTTCTTCTAATGAACCTTTAAAAAACCACTCACCTGGAGGAAATATTAAATCTCCCTTGAGCCAAGGATCAATAATTAAATTGGTTTTTTTAAATTTTATAAGCCAACCATTTGAACCAAGGTAGGTCGCTTCAAAAATCATTATGAATTAATTGTTTATTAGACTATAAGGTAATTTTGGCTTTATCGAGAAATTACTAATTAATATTAGTTTGCTTCATTTAAAATTTGGAATGACTTTCTTTTTAGATTAAATATTAAAACTTGATTATCTTTATAACTAATATCAAAGTTTTCTTTTTCTAGCATTTGTATTGGTATTAGAGCTAATCCTCCTGTTCCTGAAAATATGATTGGCATGGTGCTATTTTTAGTCCTATTCATTTTTTGTAAGTCAATAGCTTGAGAAACTATTTTTCTGGCTTTATCAAATCCGTAGTCTTCTATTAATTTAGGCCATAAAAAGTTAACTAATTCATATTTCGAAAACTCAATTTGTACTGTTTTCATTAAAAAATAATAGATATATAGTGATTAATTAGGATATTTACTTAATTACTATTTTTAAACCTATCCATGACTAGTTGCAACATATCCACTACATCACCATCAGTTAAATTTAAATCTTTCTTCAAATCATTGCAAGTTAAATTCATTTCAAGTGCCGCTTCAGCCATATGATTAACTTTTTGGTTATCACCGCCTAATGAAATAAAGGGATTGAAGTTTTCTATCATTTAATACTTGTTGATACCACCTAGTTCTAGCTAAGAAATAATTAATTATCATTTATTAGTACAGAAGCTTATAAATATGTTATTTAATATTAAGAAAGTTTTTATTTTTAAACTAAGGATGTTGATATACCTTTTGATATCAATGCGAATCTTCTTGCTCTGACTAGTAAAGGAAATATCAAAATTGTTCGTTTATTTGATTTAAATACTCTAGAAAGTAACATAAGTAAATTACTTGAGGGATTATTTATCTGTTTGCAAATAGTATTGATTGCATCTGCCCCATGAAAGATCTCTTCATCTTTCAGGAGAATAGCCCCTTTATCTAGGTCATAACCTTTATCTAGGAAGGATTTAATTAGAGTTAAATTTTTACGACCATCAAGAATTTTAATATTATTTAACTTGCTTTTGATCTCAAGGAGCTCAGCAAAATGATTGCAGAATGGGCATTCTCCATCATAAATAAAGGTATAGTTGGAAGTCATTAGAAAAAAACAGTTTTGATGGTCTTAAAGTGCGCCAACTAAATAGTAATGACTCGATAATAGAACAAATAATAAAAATTTTGTGGATTTTTCATAAAGGGATAGTTAAACGATTCTAATAATTACGAAGAAATGTCTCAATATAGGTATATTTTTCATAAAAATCTGTATGCTAACTCGAAGATATTATGTTTTAAATCATGAATTTATTAGCTTCTTTTGCTTTAGGTGGTTTCAATCCATGGGCAGCAGGCTTTGGAATTGGTTCTTTAGTCCTTTTTGGTCTTGTTGGTCTTGTGGCTGGTCCAAACCTAAAGAATTTTGACCCTGATGCATAAACCATCATATTTAATATAGATTTTAAAAGGCTCATTTGAGTCTTTTTTTATGCGGTTTTTTAAATTTATTTTTAGAATTAACTAAATTATATTCCACCAAAGAAATGTTTTTAAACCCTTTTTATCCATTTGCTTTTTTGAAAATCTCTTCCCTTAAAGCTACTATTGTTTTTCTATCAATACTTTTAATTAAATCTAATTTGCTTAGATTAAAAGGGGGTCTATTAGGCGGTCTTTTTGCCTTGATACTTATATCTGGGTTTTTCGCCTCCAGTACCATAGCTTTAGGATCTTTAGTTTATGCCTATAGATTAAAGAAGAATTCTAATTCTGATAGTAATCAAATGCAGGATTTAGAAACTGTTAATGTTTAAGATATTTTGTGAATCAAATTCATTTGGATAACTTAAAATGGAGTTCCAGGTACAAAGTGCAAGACTAAGAATCCAAAACCGGCAGCAAAAACTATTGATACTGCGATGATTAGAAGGCCCGATGCCATCCCCCCTTCGTTAAACGCCATTTAGTTAGTTGTTTTAAATTAATATTAGAACATATTTGTTCCAAGGTAATAGTTCTAATTACTTATATATCATCCAAATTTGTTATTAATGGTGAATAAAAGTAAAAAGATGGAAGTTAATGAGAGGATAAAACCAAATATTATTAATGGCTTAGATTTGACGTTTTCATCTTCCTTAAGCTTATTTTTTGAAGAAGGAAAATTTTTATCATTTTTTTTATAAATAAGATTGGAAAAAGGTTTAATCACGATAAATTTTAGATTTAAGCTAATTACCCTAAAGTTTTGAACAAATCTTTATGGTAATCAACAACATTTTGACAACTTATTACAGGTGTAAATTCCATATGAATGCCAAATTTGGCTCTCCATGGAGCAAAATGCTCGAAAATTTCTTTATCACTATCTGCCTTACATAAACAAACTACTCTACCCTCCCCTGGAGCATGAACTCTAAATAACATTTCAAATTTATCTGTTTTATCTGATTTTGCAATTTCACCGTTTTCCCAAGCCTCAACAAATAATTGATAAGCTTTCACTTGATTCTCAATATCTGGGAATTGGCAGTCAGCAAGAAATAATTGCATTGGAGTATTCTTAAGATTAAACTTATTATCCCTCAAATACTTATTTATTAATGTGACTGTTTGAATTTGAAGATCAGAAAAAGAATATTTTCCTAAATAAAGTGAGAAGAGAGAGTCTCAAGGAATTTTCCAATATCTTTTTTATATAAACTATCTGTGATCTTTAAAGAGAATAATTCATAATCATTTATATCTTTTTTTTTATCAAAATTGATATTTCCCTTTAATGAAATATTTTTCATGATTTTATTGATCACTATTTAAAACTTAAACAAATATAAGTAAAAAACAAATTTCTTTACATTATGTTTTTTATGAGGAATTTCTAAAGCTAATAAATAATAATTAATTTATTTAAGAGTTAATCAATTTTCCTAGGATATATAAGAAAGAATTAGTTAAAGAAAAAATTACAGTTAATAGAGATGCAATAACGGGTAATAAATTGAACCACAATTGCGAAGTTGTCATTTTTGAATCAATAGGCAGAAAATTGGTTCTTTTTTTAATTCTTATTTGTAACCAAAAAATAGATAATGGATAAATAATTCTTGAGAAAGTAATTATCAATGAAGGCAAAATACCTTTTTTTGAATAAAGTATAAATCCTGAAAAAAAGTATAACGCCCAAATTAGAACCCTTTGAATCAGAATTAATCCCTTGCTTTTGCCAGACATTATTAATTTACTAATTAATTTTTATAATTTTAGTCATTTTATATCTTTCAAAAAAAATGTTATTTATAATTACTTTTTCTTTACGTATAATTTTCCATTCATTTTTAAGAAATAATTCATAACTTATTAAACTTGCTTCAGTTGAAAGAGAATCTAAACCCTCTTTTTTAGCTTCATCTTCTAATTTATGAAGTAAATTGGTGCCGTAGCCTTTTCTTTGGAATTTACCCTTACAGTAAAATAGTGCAATTCTATCGGTGGGATATCTTGTGGCAAAAGCAATAATAATTCCTTTTTTGCTTATAAGCCATCCTTTTCCTTTAATTATTGACTTATCAAAATTTGGGTTATTCCAGGCTTGGCTTGACCAGGCTCTTTTTTGTTCTTGACTATAAATTTTTTCATCTAAAGATTGAATTGAATCAAAATAAACCTTCTTTAATTCCAGTTGATCTTTGCTGGTGATTTGTCTTAAATTCATATACAAATCTTTTATTTAATATGCCTAGTAAAAATATAGTCGCAATTGGGGGAGGAGGGTTTGGACGTTCATTAGGCTCTCTTGAAATTGAAAAATATATAGTTTCTTTAAGTAATAAAAAAAGACCTAAAATTTGCTTTATTCCAACAGCATCTGGCGATAGTAGTTTGTATAAACTAAATTTTTATAGAGCATTTTCTAAACTTGATTGTATAACTAGCCATATTGATTTCTTCTCTAGAACAGAAAACTTAGAAGAGAAAGTTTTATCTCAAGATATCATTTATGTTGGCGGTGGAAATACAAAAAGTATGTTAGCTGTTTGGAAAGAATGGAATTTACATAAAATTCTGCGAAATGCTTATGAAAAAGGAATTGTAATGAGCGGAGTAAGTGCTGGGGCTATTTGTTGGTTTGATAAAGGTATAACTGATTCTTATGCTAAAGAATTAGCCATAATTGATTGCTTAGGCATAGTTGAAGGTATTGCCTGCCCGCATTTCGATGAAGAGAAAGAGAGGGAACCTTACGTTAATGATCTTATTCAGAGAGAAATTATTAAATCTTGTATATGTATTGAGGGCAATTGTGCGTTGCATATAAAAAATGATTTTGACTATTCCTCATTTGATTTTGGTAATGGCAGAAATTGCTTTAGAGTTGCAATGGAAAATAACATTGTAAAGAAAGAAATCCTATAAAAAGAAAATATATATCTATTTTAGATTTCATCATTTTTTGAGATTGAAGTAAATTCAATCCCTTTGTATTTTACGAAAGATGCAGTCCATACTTCTTTTGAGAGATTGCCAAGGTATTTTAGAAACTGTTGTGTATCTCCATCTCTTATCCATTCAGATTTAATGAATGGAAGCTCTTTCTGCATTCTTTTAGGATGCATATGAACAAGGAGCAAACCTTTTTCTTCAGAAACCCTTTTTAAAGCACCTTCATCACTTCTTTGAAATACTCTCATTAGTAGATTTAAAATCACCTCTTCTCCAAGTTTCTTGAAATTTTCTGATTCCTCTAAATTATCTTTAATTTCTTTACCTCCAAGAGGCATTGCTCTAACTAAGTTTTGCTCTATTAAAGCTATTGCAATTAGATAATCTTGGCTAGCCATATTCTAAAATAATACTTTTTTGTTATTCTAACCTCTCGTGTTCATGAAAATCTTTCATGGATTAAATATCTGAGATAAGAAGAAAGGAAATAATTTATTAATTATTTTCAAATACAATATGAATCATTATTATTTATTTTAATTAGTAAAATTAAAAATTTTATTTGTCATGAGGTATTTTTTATTTTTATTTTTATTTTTCGGTATTTTTTAGGTCTTTATTTATCATGGCCCGGTTTAGTAATACCAGAAAATTGGAAATGTTTAATTAAATTATTGCAAAATCTGCAGAAGATAAAATTTCTTTAAAAGCTGCATTAGAGATTTCCCCCAGTTATTTTCTAAAGGCTAAGAATAAAAAGAAGACTTTCAAAATAAGAATCGTAGCAGATGCATGTTTTCGTTAATATGTTATTGGATGAAATTTGAATACTAAATAATGAACAATAATATAAGATTTGAATTGTCATTTAAAAATATTTCTCAGTTAGACGATAAACTTAATTTCTGCAAATTGAATAATATTAAAAATATTAATATTCCATGTAAAGGACTTATAAAGAAAGATTTATTTAATTCAACTATCAAATATATATCAAAAAACTATGATGAATTTAATGTGACCTATCACTATAGTCTTTATCATCAATATTCAAAAAATAAAGAAAATTCTTATCTGGAATTTTTAGATTTTGTTAAAAGTTCTCAGACTTATAAAAATATTGAAATTCTTCTTGTGTCGGGATCAAATAAGAAAAAAAACTTTGACTCAGTTCATGTATTAGCTTATTTAAAAAAAGAAAAAAATTTAAAAGTTAAATTAGGTATAGCTTACAATCCATATTTGAAAAAATATTATAATATTTCTTCAGAAAGAGAAAGGTTCGAAAAAAAAATTTCGACTGGGTTAATAAATTCAATTTGGTTTCAATATGGTACAGATATTAAAGTTCTTCAGAATGAGGTGACTTATCTTAAAAACGTAGCAAAAGAAGAAAAATTAAATTTATTTGGAAGTTTATTTATTCCTTCTAAACAATTTATAACACGGTTTAAATTTCGTCCTTGGAAAGAGGTATATATATCTGAAAAGTGTTTATTTGCCTTGGAGAATTTTTTTGATTTCACAAACGATTTAGTTAGTTTTTATAAAAAAAATAATATTACACCTGTAATTGAATCTGATTTTTCTTCATCAGAGAAACTTTCTTCTGTTTATAGTTTTTTAGAAAATGAAAGATAATTTCTGTCAATAATAAACCTATGAAAATTGATGTTACATATGACTTATTAATAATTGGTGGTGGTATATCTGCGTGTGTTTTCGCTTCGAAGTATCTGAAAAATAATATTACAAAAAAAGTTGGATTAATTGAAATTGGTCGTGGACTTGGAGGTAGATCAAGTACAAGAATAAGCAAAAAATATGAGGGATGGAAACTAAATCATGGTTCTCCAAATTTTAATATATCTAACAGTAAAAATAATCTTCTATTAAAAAGATATATTGATGAATTATTGGAAAATAAATATATAAAAATTGACGACTCAGAAATATTTTTTTTAAATGAAGATTCTAATTTAGAAACCAAAAAAAAATCTGAATTTTCTTACGGGTTTAATTATTTATCTTTGGATTCAATGAGTGAATTATCGAAAAAGATAATAGAGTCAAATAATTTAAAAGAGGAAATTGATTTTTTCTTTGAAACTTTAATAGTTGATATGAAGTTTAATGATAAGGGATGGTTACTAACATCAAAAAATGGCGACAAATTCAAGTCTAAATATCTAATTTGTTCAACTAATTTGTTGTTACATAAGAGGTCTTTAAAAATATTAAATGTAAATCAAATACCATTAAGAAGAGCAATTCCTATTAATAGTGATAAAAAAATAGATTTACTATTAAATTTCTTAGAAGAACAAACATTTATTCCCAGGTTAACTTTTCTAATTTATACAAATAAAAATTATAGTTATAAAGATAATTATTCTAAAAAACTAAGGTATTTTTATTTAAAAAATAATTTAGAAAAAAAATATAGATTTGAAAGAATTATTTTTCAGCTGCAAGATAATAATAAATTAGGAATTGTAGTTCATTCAAAAAACGCAGATTTAATTAATTCTTATATAAGTGCAAAAGATGAAGAAGTTTTTAAACAAAAAATAATTAAAAATTTCAATAAATTGTTTGAAGAGAATTCTTTAGTAAATAAATTAACTTTTGATGAAAAAATATCTATTATGAAATGGAGAGCTTCACAGCCTTCTGGCCTTGCCGTACCATTATCTTTACAATTTAGTAGAAAATCTAAAATTGGATTCTGCGGAGACTGGTTCGAGGGAAATGGATTTGGCAGAATTGAAGGCTCAATTTTAAGTGCTTTAATATTAGAGAAAAAAATTAAAGACTTAATTAAATAATTTTTTCAGAATGAGATCTATGTCAGTGTTTTTTTCAATAATGAATTTATTTGTATTATTTTTTATGCTATTAGGTTTGAATTTTTCATAATAAATGCTCCATGATTTTAAGAAATCATTCTCAGCTTGTTTTTTTTTCTTCCCCCTTTCTTTTATATCTCTTTGGACAACTCTTTTCATGCACTCATTTTTTTTAGTTTTTATTTCTAAAAAAATATAATCCTTATTATTTAAAGTTTTTGAGAATTCTTTAGCAAATATACCCTCAACAATTAAAAAACTAATATTATTTGTTTCGTTTAAGATATTTTGAATTGTTTTCTTTTCGAAATTATAATAACGTTCACAGATTGAAATTCCATTCTTATAAATGAAATCAAAATCTTTTTTGAATAGTTTGTTATTAAAACTAATACTTCTATCAAAAAACCCTTCTATAAATTTTGGTAGTAATTTACTTATTAAACCTGTCTTATAGTAATTGTCGGTACTTAACACAATACCATTTTTATTTTTTTTTATTATTTGATTAGATAAAGTTGTTTTGCCGCTTCCGGAAGGTCCACTTATAAAAATAAGCTTCATTTTTATGATCTGTTCTTTAATAAGATTTTAACTTTACTATTAATTAATACCTTTAAATATTGAATATTCATTTTACTTTTTTTTAGTTTTTAAGATAATTTAGAATACGTTGCAATAGCTCGTAAGCTTGCATAAATATTAAATGTGTGTCTTTATATAATTGTAAATAAATTATTTCTATGCAGTTAGTTTTTATCTTGTAAATAATTCCTCTGGAATTTGATAATATTAAACTGAATAGCTAATTTTATTAATTATTTAAATGATTTCTAAATTTCTCAGCAAACTAAAATCAATTTTATTTAAAAGTGCAGTAACTTCTGAATCTCCTTTAAAGAAAGAAAAAAAAGCAGCAAAGTCTGCAAAAACAAAACCAAAAGCAAAAACCAAAGCCAAAGCGGTAAATTCTAAGAAAAATATTGAAACTTTGACTACACTTCCAGGTGTTGGAGCAAAAAGCGCAAAAGCTTTGTATGAGGCTGGATTTAAAACAACAAAGGCAGTTATCAATGCAGATGAAAAAGATCTTCTTGCTGTTTCAGGGGTTGGAATAAATCTTGTTAAGAAGCTTAAAAAGCTTAAATAGTTAAAATTTTATTTTAAAACCTTTCTAAAATAAATATGTAATATCAACTCATTTTCAATAAATTTATGAGAAATAGCAAACTATCTTCTTCTTGCTTTTCTTCTCTGTTGCAACTTTCTTTTATATTTTTCAATAGGCGTTTCGTGATGTCTAAGTCTTTTTAAATCTGCAAAGATTCCCGACTTAGATACTTGTCTTTTAAATCTTCTGAGGGCTGACTCAATTCCCTCGTTCTCTCCAACTGTAACTTGTGTCAAAATTTTCTAAATAAATAATATTCTAGCACCTCAACAGATTTATTTAAACTTAAAACTTCTAATTAAGGGTTAATGGTTTATTTGGCTAATTTTTTGCCCACTCCATAAACCTTTTTTTATTACTTTTTATTTCTTGTAATGATTCAAAATAATATTTTTCCCAATTATCTTTAGGCAGGCCAAGAAATAACATTAGATTTAATGGATATTGATCGCTATCAGAACAATTTCTAAAATCATCCCTGAATAAAAAGATTTCCTTTTTTAAAGCAATTGCGATACCCAATTCAATCATTACCCCTTCATCTGGAGGATTTCCATTAACAATCGCAAAAATACAATCACATTTTTTTAAATCATGGAAATTACTATTTGCAACTTGATATGCCCATTGACTTTTTTGTTGAGTTAATGGTTTTGCTCTCTCAAAAGGTTCATATACTTCTACATTTAAATCATTGAAGATTTCAATAAATTCATGTAAGAGGGTTTTAGTTTGTTTTGAAAATCCATATGGATTAGCTAAATATAATTTCTTTCTCAACTTAAACCTCTTTTTTTGATGTAATCTTTGCGGTCACTTTTTGAATTTAAAGTATTTTCCCAAGGGAAAACAATCCATTGACTTTTTTTTGTTAAATGTACTGTATTCCACCATGTAGGTTTAATTTTACTAAATAATACAAAAAACATAGCTCCTTCAATATTCTTGAAGGTCGTCAATGTAATGCCTGTTTCATAAACATCATCTACTATTAGTGAATTCTTTATTGGTTCTGAAATTAATTCAATTTTTAATTTATGGCTTAGTGCTACGGCAAGACATAATCCGCCACGAGGAACTCCATATATTCCAGAAAATTCCTTAAACCTACATTTATTAGCTATTTGTTCTACGCTCTTATCAAATTCGCTCCAAGTAAAATAACTTATCATCTTAATTTTCGGATTTTTCTGTTTTAGTAGCGTAATTTGAAGCAATTACACTTAAAAGTGCTACTACTTGCTCATTTGGACAATTAGTATTTTTTTTTAAATTTTCACATTCATTTATTATCTTGGCATATGTATCCTCAACTATCCCGTTCATTTGATCGATACTAAAAGAATATGGTTTATTCATTTTTAAATTATTAGTTATTTTATTTTTACTTAAATATTTAACGAAGTAAATATTTTTTGTATTTAAAGATAAAATTATTCCCACATGGGGTTATTTAATTTTTCATTTTTAAGTGAAGAAGGAACATAAGTATGTAAAGCTTCAATTTTTATAGCCCATTTTTTAGAGTTCCCCTTTAAACTGTCGCTTTCAATTAGGTTTGTTAAGGCAATCCTTTTTCTAACTTTAAGAAGTCCTAAACAAGCTTCCCAGGCTTCATGATTTTTATAAATATCTAACCAAAAATCAAAAATATTTTCCAAGATTTCTAAAGGGATATCAAATGGAATCCCCATTGAAGGTCTTGCAATTAAATATTTTTTGTTTCTTAGTTCATTTAATAAATTATTTACGTTTAAATTAATAGCTAAAAGAATATCTTTTGCTGATTCAGTACCTATTAATTCTTTTCTATGGCAATCTAAAAGATTTTCATCCTCAAGAATATTATCATCGCAATTTTTTATTCCCACAAACCAAAACCCTTCTCCATTATTCACTCCACTAGCAAGAAATAGATATTGAGGTGAATTCTCCAAGATTTCAAATTATTTTTTCCATTTTTAACATTTTTTGCTTGATATGAAAATAATTTAGCTGAGCAATTAACAATATGAAGTGCTCGTAAAAAAAATTTTATTGTTATAGTTAGATTTTAGAAAATGTTTGATTTAAAAGAACTAAAACTTATGTTTTTGGATCCAACTGATTTGATCATTAATAATATAAATAAATATCTTCTAAGTAATAAAACAATTAAATTTATTTTTTCTTAGGAAATAATTTTCCTATTTTCTCCTTTTGCAAGTACTCCTTTTTCGTTCTTATTTTTTTATCTTCTAGTGACTCTTTATTAGTACTTACTGCATAAATAATATAGAAAATCATACCAGTAAATATTAATCCTAAAAAAATAATTAATATTCCTAAAGGTTCACTGGGGCTAAAAATTTTAAGATCTAAAGCTGTATCTAGGGAGATTTTCATCAATTAAGTAATTCCTTATAGAAATTAGTGGAAATCTAATTGATTTCTTCGTATCCAAAAAATGTAGTATTGTCTGAGCTTTTATAACCATTAGCTGCTTCCTGTGGATTCTGACTGTCAATTTTTCTTGCTTTAGCATGAATCATATTGAATGGGAAAATTATAGCTCCTACGAAAAAATGAAGGATTAAAAAGTCTGAAGGTAGCCCATTTGTCCAGTCAGGAAAAAATAGCAATGTCATCATTGATTCGTTCATATAAGTAGTCGAATAAACCTCTGACTATTATTGCTGAACTTATCGCAATACTTTTAATTATTAATAAATTGAAATTTAATTTGTGGTTAATAGTTTTCAGATTTATTTGAAAAGACAATTTTTAAAAACTAATATATTATTTATATTGATTGATAAATAGCTATTGTTAAAATTCATTATTGGTTTTCTTTTTTTTATAAATTCTTTATTAAAACCTTCAATAGGTTTAGCTTTTGACACGTCAGATCCTAGTGTTAGTTTGTTGCAAAATAGAATTTCTAATAATTTCTCTAGGAAGTATTGCACCGCTATTCAAAATGGTTTTTCTAAGGATGAAGCAATGAAATCAGCTATTGTAAAAACTGAAAACATTATATCTTTTTCTTATAATCCACAGAAAAAATGGATTGAGAAAAGTGACTTGGCTAATCAAATTTCATTGCAAGTAGTAAATGATTGTGGACAGTCAATTGGATTGATTGGAAAGGGTGGAGTTAATTATTTTAAATCATATTTTCTTGAAATTTATGAAAAAACCACTCCTGACAAAAATTTTTCTAGATAGATTAGTTTAATGAATAATATTTCAGACAAATTAGTAATGACAATCATATTGATTACTATTCTTACTGTATTTGTATTAATTTTTTCAGTAAAGTCGCCAGAGAGAAAGGTTTTAGATTCGCCAATAATGTGGAAAGATGACTACTCTAAAATTTCGCTTTTCAGGATCAATAAAATAAATTCAGAAATAAAAAGATTAATTTAAATAAATATCCTTTATTTACCAAAATAGGAAGATCCTATTCAACCATATACAAAAATATTATTTCGAATCTTAATCAATTTATCATTTCATTTTTATTTAAGTAGTTCAATAGAACTGACGCAAGTTTCAAATCGTCATTAAACCATGCTCGTATCGCCATAGCTCTTCGAGGATCATAAAAATTTTGTTTTCTGTACCAATCAAGAACTTCTGAATCTGATTTCTTTCCATTACATGACAAACAACATGGCACGCAGTTACTTGTACTACTAATCCCCCCTTTTGACATTGGGTGAAGGTGGTCGAGTGATTCTGATGGTTTACCGCAATAAATACATTTATAATTTGTAAGTTTATTAAGTGACTCTCTCCAATTTTTATTACTTATCTTGGGACAAAACTGATCAAGGTAAATTGCATCTTGTCTATGCATAAAATTCTTGATAATTTTTTTTGATGATAACAGTTTTTTTTAAAGTATGATTGAAAAAGATAAGATGAGACTTTTTAAATCATATGCTTCTTATTAAAAGAATAATCTTCACTTATTAATACAAAGGCAATTTATAGTTAATGCTTTATTTATTAACAGTATCATTAGGAAATATTGATTATTCTTTATTTGAAAGTATTTTTATCTTTTTGATATCGTTTTTTTCTAATACGTTCTCGGCGATTTCTGGAGGAGGAGCAGGATTATTACAATTGCCTGCATTGATTTTATCTGGAGTTCCTTATTATCAGGCTCTGGCTAGTCATAAATTAGCAACAGTAGCACTAGGAATAGGGGGTTCCTTAAGAAATTACAAATCTTTAGGTAATGATATAAGTGTTGCTTGGCAAATTTTAATTTTTGGATTACCAGGAGTAATTTTAGGGGCTTCTGTAGTTGAATATATATCAGAAAAGTATTTGTACTTAATTTTAGGAATAATATCTATATTTTTAGCTTTTTACTCATTCTTTAGACCAGATTTAGGTTTATCATCTGGTAATAAAAAGCTTAATTTTGTGCATAAAATTAGATTTTTAATTTTTATTTTCTTTATAGGTATATTAAATGGTTCTATTTCTTCAGGAACTGGATTGCTTGTAACGATACTTTTAATAAAAACTTTTGAAATGGATTTTCTTCGAGCTATAAGTATGACGTTCTTTACTGTTGGGATTTTTTGGAATTTTATCGGAGCAGTTTTTTTAGCAAGAATAGGATCGGTTCCTTTAAATATATTGATAGTGTTAATAATTGGATCCTTTACAGGAGGATTTTTTGGAGCTCACCTGTCAAAACTAAATGGGAATATTCTAATTAAGAAAACTTTTATAACAGTTTGTATTTTGGTTGGTATTAGTTTATTAATTAAATCAATAAAAAGTTTTTTATAAATTAAATGATATTTTTAATAAATTTATGGTGGAAAAGTCTTAAGCAGGTTTATTAGTTAAAAAGATAAATTAATTCTTATTATTATGAATTATCAATGGGGTTAATGAATAACTCTTTTTATCAAGTAATACCTTTAGAGAAACTTATTTTAAAAAACAAAAAAAAGGCCTCACGTAAGTGTGGCCGGGTGATGGGGAACCTTATTTTTAAACCAAATTCTTAAAAAATGCAACCCCCTATCTGTAGTGCAAGCCATATGACCTTCATACACTACAGATAGTGCTTTAATGATTCTCTAATTTGTGAATTAATAAATTCTGAAACAATTTTGAAATTTTAAAGTTTATCAATGAAAATCTAATTTCATATTTTCAAATGTTTTTGATAATTATACTTGTTAAAAATGTCCTGCACAGTATCATTCGTAAGAACTTCGCTAGTAAAAGCTTTAATGATTGAATTAACTTTACTAACTCTTTTAAATTATGTTGGAGATAATTTCTGTGAATATAGAAATCTAGGTCATGATAACTATAAATCATTACTCCTTTCCTACAGTGATGCAAGTAATAAATTTGGGCCATTAGAGGTTAAAAAGGTTATTGAGAAGTCTGAAAATTTTAAAGTTGCGGCTGTAGCTATCGCTGCAATTAAGTGCCCTCAGCATATAGTTAAGTAATGAAGTTTGAATTGAAAACTGAAAAAGATAATTATTCAAGATCATTTTTACAATTTTTCGGTATATTTTTTTTTCTTACTTTAATAATTATCCTTTGTGATGTTTCAATCAAATTAGAAATCATATCTAGAAATCATCAAATTGAATACAACTGTAGGCTTTTATCTGTTGAAAAATCTAAACCTCATTTCAAAAAATTATCTAGGCTTACTAATCTGAAAAGTAAACAACAAATTTGGGAATTATGTAGTGAGGTTATTAAATAATATTTAGCTAGATGCTGATGAATAGAATTTTAATGCAAATAACCAGAACTTTCTAGAAGTTATAAGAAATAATGTCGCAACAATAACTTCAAGCAATATTTTCCATAATTGAGAATCACCTAGAAAAACTTCAGAAGGGATTGTAGTTATAAAAGCAATAGGAATGAAAATACTAAAAAATATTCTTAAAGATAATGAAAATGAATTTAGAGGAAATCTTCCAATATAAAGGAATGATCTTAATACTTCTATTGCATTCCAAGTCTTAACAAACCAAATAGTACTAGTAGAGATAAAAAACCATAAGCTATATAAAATACAAATAGAGCAGCTTATTGTAATCAAGGATAGGGTCAGAAAACTTAAATTTAAATTGATTTGATTTATTCTTATGCAGAAGAACAACAATAAAATTCCAAGCATTATTTCTAAAAATCCAGATGGATTTAATTTTTTTAATGAAATAAAAAATTGACTATCAATAGGTTTTAAAAGAACAAAGTCTAATGTTCCTTCTCTTATATGTTTAACTATTTCTGTAAGATTAGGATTGAACCATGTATTGGTTATTCCATTCAAAATTGTATAAATAGCTTGGATTATTAGTGCCTGTTCAAATTCCCACCCCCCAATATATCCATTATTTTGAAAAAAAATAGATAATAGAAAAATACTCCCTATTAAACTTAAAATTGCGGTGACTAAATCAACTAATATATTTGTCTTGTACTCCAATTCAGAAGCTAAAGAAGTATGTATGAATTTTTTATATACTTTTAGATATTTTCTTAAATTCATGAGCCCATTGCTGTATATTTTTTCGTTCCTTCAGACCAAATTTTCTTAAATAATGGGAAAAGTAAAAAAATCCATAGAATTTGCATACTAAAGCCTCCACTAATATTTGTTTCATTACCTGACAGTAAGTTCGCAGGGAAATCAATTAGATATGGAAAAGGAGTGAAATAAATCCATGATTTTACATATGCGGGAAATGAAACTACTGGTGCTAAAAGACCTGAAAGAAATAAAGTTGGAATAAATAACAATCTTTCTATCGATGACGCCTTCTCTGTCCAAAAACATAGACATGCAACTATTGACTGAATTAAAAATTGAATCAAGAAGGATAAAAAAGTAGAAACTATCGATAATAGTAAAATACCTAAATTTGGTATCCATATACTGTCTGGATTAAAAATAAAAAAGAAAAATGCGATTAATAGTGCGAAAGGAAATCTTGTTATTTGTTCAGCTAGATGTTGTGCAAAATATCTGAAAAATGGATTTAAAGGTTGTATTAAATACGGAGATATTTTCCCCATAAGAGAATCTTCTTCAAAACTAAATACAACCCAGACTACAGAAAACTGTCTCACAAAAAAAGCACATAAGAAATACCTAGAAAGCAATACATCACTAATATTTATGGATTCATTCAGATTATTATTTGTCCAAATGTTTAACATAAAAAAAGGAATAATCCCTGAAATTGCCCATAATGCAATTTCAACCCTATATTCCAACATGTTTGAATATTGGACTTTTAATAAGGTGAATATTTTACGATTAAACAAGTTAGATATCATAATCTTTTTTGATTAATACCTTCCCAATAACTTCATCTATGGGTGGTTCATTTATAAAAAGGTCTTCAATATCAAAAGTATTTAGGATAGTTTTTAGTGAAGAGGTAATAGAGTTGTTTTCAATTTTTATAGTGATTTCATTTTTTATTTTATTTTTAACAGTAAAACCTGATTTTTCTAATTTAATTGCATCTTCTTCTGAGCGACAAACTATTAGTATTTCTTTAACAGGAGAAAGTTTTTTTAATAATAGGTCAAGTTTCCCATCATATGATATCTTCCCTTCGTGCACACAAATAACTCTCTTGCATAGCGATGTAATATCTTTCATGTAATGACTGGTTAGGCATATCGTTGCATTAGTATCCTTATTATATTTATGAAGGAATTTCCTTAAATTTCTCTGTGCATTAATATCTAATCCAAGTGTAGGCTCGTCTAAAAATAGAATATTCGGTTCATGTATCAAAGCTGCTAGTAATTCTGATTTCATACGCTGACCTAGTGAAAGTTTTCTAACAGGTATGAATAGCTCTTCATCAATTTCAAGCATTTCGGATAGTTTTTTTATTCTCTTTTTAGCTTCGAACTTATCTAAGCCATATATTGATGCATTCAAATAAAATGATTCAATTGGCGGAAGATCCCAAATAAGCTGTTGCTTTTGTCCCATTATTAAGGTGATATTTTTTAAGAAATTTTCTTTTCTCCTGAAAGGTAAGTAGCCTGAAACCAATATCGAACCTTCACTTGGATAAATTAAGCCACATAGCATTTTTAATATTGTTGTTTTCCCAGCTCCATTAGCACCTAGAAAACCTACTATTTCTCCTTCATTAATTTCAAAACTTATATCTTTTATAATTTTTAAACTCTTTGTTTGTCTTCTAAAAAAATGTTTAATTGTTCCTTTTAAGCCTGGTTCTTTTGAAGAGACATTAAAAGACTTAGATAAATTTCTTACATCGATAATATTTTGTACCATTTAAATTTGTAATTACTGTAATTTTATATTTAAATAAATTGTGGAATTTTTTTTATTTTAGAAAATTTTTTAACCAATTAAAAAATATCTTTAAACGATACAATCAGCCAGATAAAAAAGTTAATTGGATTAAGTAACTCGCTTGCCTTATTTTTATTTTCATAATTTATTCCTCTTAAAAAATCAATTATAAAATTAATATTTTCTTTTTTATCATTATTTTTTTTAATTATATTTCCATTTTCGTCCAGAAGGTCAATTTCTTCCTCAAAAAACCATTGCTCTTTACCATTAGATAATTGTAAGACAACTCCAATACCTTTGCCATCAGTTATTCTGAAGTCACTTATCTTACCCAATGAAGAAATATTTATCGCATCAATAGTTTCTTTGGTAAGTCTATCCCTAGATAGTTCTAGGTTAACTTGAACAGAATTTCCTATCTTAACTTTATCTAAAATTGACATTTTTAGGTTATTATACCTAGCTATAAAGTATTTATGCGATCAATTCAGTATTGTTGATTTATTTCAACAATTACGATTTTTTGAAAACAGCTTCAAGGATTCTCTTAATTGAAATTGTAAATACTCTCAAAAATACAAAAAACAGACCTATCCAACCTAATATGACAGCTATTGATAACATGCTTGAACCTAAATCACGTTGTAGCAAATTCTGCATATGATTTTTCAATTAGCTAAGTATTAATCTACTTTATTAAATTACAAACTAAAGATGTAAATGTTCAAAATTAAGATTTTTTTAAATTCTTATTTATGGCTTATTTAATAGATATATATTTGAGCTAAAATTTATTTAGAAATTAATTTAATATTTTGGACCTATCTTTGAATTCATACATTGGAATACTTTTTATTATTACTGGCCTAATAGTTAGGGTTGAATTGAAATTCTCTATTCAAAAAAACCTCAAATAAACTCTTTTTAGTTAAGACGTTTTAATCTTTATTATTATAATTGCTGAAACTATCACAAATACTAAAAAAGCAGCTCTGAAGCTGCTTCTAAATGGTGGCGGGGGGGAGATTTGAACTTCCGACCTTCGGGTTATGAGCCCGACGAGCTACCAGACTGCTCTACCCCGCGTCATATACATAGCATACATCTGAAAGGGTTATTTTTCCTGTTTTTTAGGATTCTTGGAATTTTACTTTACCTTTAACTTCAAGTCTCACTCCTTCAGAAAAATTAAATACCTTTTCTTCGATGTCTTGAATTCTTAAGTCAGATATCCACTCTAACTGTTTTAGTAAATGAAGACTAACAGCATGCTTAGCTCTTTTTGATCCGTCTTCTACTTTTAATGCTAAACCTATCCCTTCATTTACTTTACATAGACACTGTATTCCCTCGGCCCCACCTTTACCTATAACGTTCCCATGAGAAGCTTTAATTATTTCTGTATCAAATTTATTGTTATCACCTATCATTGTTGGGTTTATTGTCATAGCTCTACTGATTTGTTCTAATTCAGCATTTTCGGAACTGCTCAGAAGTGAATATAACCTCGACATTTCTAATAGTTTTAAATAAAGAGTGGGTGCACCACAATCATCACGTTCTGCGTTTATTTCAGATAACGGAATTTCGAGTAATTCAGAAACAATTCTGAATATTTCCATTTGGAGAGGATGATCACCTTTTAAGTAACTATCTAATGGCCAATTCATTTTTTTGCATGTAGCTAAAAAAGCAGCATGTTTACCTGAACAATTATGTTCTAATGGACTTGTCTTGGATTTTGGACATTTAAGTTTGTTTATATCAATGTCATATTCCCATAAAATTTTGAATGCTTCCCTTGAGTGAAGTTTTGATCCACTATGTGACCCGCATGCTAAAGCGATTGATTTTAATTCATTATTGATTTTTGATGCAGCTCCACTACTAACGAAAGGTATTACTTGAAACGGTTTTAGTGCTGATCTTATGAAACTTTTATATTCTGGATTTCCTGCGCACATTAAAACCCTACCTTTTTTATCCGTAATAACAGCATGAATTTTATGGATTGACTCAATATTTGAACCTCTCATTAAGGTCGCTTCTAAGGGAGGATTGTTAGAAGTGTATAGGTTTTTGAAATTAGAACTCATTAGAAATTTTTATATTGAAAAATCAAAATACCAGACAATGCTAAGACTGAAATAATGGAAAAAATTTGAATTAAATTTTTTAAAATAGGCTTTACCTCAATTGAGGCAATAAGTGATTCTTTTTCTTTTAAAACTATTGGCTTTTCCCATACTTGACCGTCATACCATCCCGATTCCTCATATTCAACTTTTTCAGATATTAATCTATTAAATATATGTTTCCAACCTAAATATAACCTTATTGAAATTAAAAGAGGTATTGATAAGCTGCTAAAAAAGCTTAATAGAATATATTTTAAAGGTAAAGTTTTAAAATATACACTTCCTGAGGAAATGATAAGAAATAGAGCAAAAGCTCCTATCCAAAATTTTATCAAAATAAGAATCAGTGTCTTTTTTGTTTTTGGCCAAGAAAAAATCTTAGATTTTGATAATTCTATGAATTCATTTGTGGGTTGTTGCTCTCTAGGGACAGGGCACTTATATTCGTTCATAAAATATATTATGGAAAAACAAGATTATCTCCATTACTCCAAAACGATTCAAGGTCATAATATTTTCTTATATCTGGTTGAAAAATATTTACTATCAAATCTCCATAATCAAGTAAAGCCCATTTCGCTTCGTTAATCCCTTCTTTTCTGATAGGCTCAATTTTTGCCTTCTCTCTAAGTTCTCCCTCTACAGAGTTAGTTATAGATCTCACTTGTACATCAGATAATCCTTCCGCAATCAAAATCCATTCACTTATAAAAGATACTTTGTCAATTTTTATAAGTTTTATATCTTTTGCCTTTTTTTCATCACATGCTTTAGCTGCCATTAAAACCAAACTTTTATTGTCCATAAACATTTTCGCTTGAAACTGATTTTTCTGAACCTTCTTGTTGAGATAATTCTGATCTTGCTTTTTCTGCACTTTTTCTTAATGCCTCTAATCGATCTTCATAGAAACTTCTTTTTTTCTTTTTTCGTGTCTTATCTATTAACTCCTTTAATGCTCCTCCAAGACTTTTATAAGCATTTGGAATGCTGTATCCAAATCTACAAGCAAGATCTATAGCTCTTTCATCTGCATAAATAGCATCTTGAAGTTTTTTTTCAGAATTATTTTTTAAATACAATCTATAACCTGCAAAACTTGATAAACCAAGAGCAAGTAATAAAAGTAAACCATCTTGTACCCATAATTCTCCTATAGCCCCTCCAAGACCTATTGCGAGAGCTGCCATTTCCCATCCATCTCTAGGGATTGTGTCATTTTGAATTTTTCCAACCTCGTGCCAAAATAATAGATTTCTGTGGTCAATAGCAAAGTTATCCCATTCATCTAAATCTATTTGAATTTCTACTTCGTCACGACCGATTTCCTCAAGTGTTATTAAAGGTGGGTCTATAGCTGCAGCCGTTTCAACAAATACCCAACTTTCATTCTCTGGAGGTAACAAATTTTTAAGTCGCTGAAGTTCGCTCATAAAAAATTAATTTCTTTCAATACTATAGAAACAAATGTTGCTTTTCAAGTAAGTTGATTAACATCTGATGATTTATAAGTAGCATGTGAAAAATGAAGTGTTTAAATTATGCCTCAAAGAGGTGATCTAAAAAAAATTCTTATTCTAGGTTCTGGGCCGATTGTTATAGGACAAGCATGCGAATTTGATTACTCTGGTACTCAAGCTTGCAAAGCTTTAAGAAATGCTGGTTATGAAATTGTCTTAATAAATTCAAATCCAGCATCAATAATGACTGATCCTGAGATCGCAAGCAAAACATATATTGAACCATTGACTCCTGAAATTGTTTCTCAGATTATTTTAAGAGAAAAACCTGATGCGATTCTTCCCACTATGGGAGGTCAAACCGCTTTGAATCTTGCGGTTAAATTATCAGAGTCAAATTTTTTGAAGAAAAATAATATTGAATTAATTGGCGCTGATTTAAAAGCTATTAATAAAGCTGAAGATAGAAAATTGTTTAAAGAATCGATGGAGAAAATAAATGTAAATGTTTGTCCTTCTGGTATCGCATCTAATATTGATGAAGCTGTGGAGGTATCCAAAAAAATTAGTTCTTATCCTCTTATTATAAGGCCTGCATTTACATTAGGTGGAGTAGGTGGTGGAATTGCTTTTAACCTTGAAGAATTTATAGAGTTGTGTAAATCAGGTTTAGAGGAAAGTCCAAGTACTCAAATATTGATTGAAAAATCACTTATTGGATGGAAAGAGTTTGAACTAGAGGTAATGAGAGATACTGCTGACAATGTAGTAATAGTATGCAGTATTGAAAATTTAGACCCAATGGGTGTCCACACTGGAGATTCGATTACTGTAGCTCCTGCACAGACTTTGACCGATAAGGAGTATCAGAGATTAAGGGATTTGTCATTAAAAATCATTAGGGAGGTAGGAGTTGAAACAGGAGGGAGTAATATTCAATTTGCAATAAACCCATCTAATGGAGAAGTAATTGTAATAGAAATGAACCCCCGTGTGAGTAGATCCTCTGCTTTAGCAAGTAAGGCAACTGGATTCCCCATAGCGAAGATTGCAGCTTTATTATCTGTTGGCTATACACTTGATGAAATTATTAATGACATTACAAAAAAAACTCCTGCATGTTTTGAGCCATCAATTGATTACGTAGTTACTAAGATCCCTAGATTTGCTTTTGAAAAGTTTAAAGGGTCTTCTAGTATTTTAAGCACTGCCATGAAATCCGTTGGAGAGTCAATGGCAATAGGTCGTTCTTTTGAAGAATCATTTCAGAAAGCATTAAGGTCATTAGAGGTAGGTGTTTTTGGATGGGAATGTGATTCACAAGATGAATTTAAAAATGAAAGTCAAATTAAAAATAGTTTAAGAAACCCTACATCTGAAAGAATTCTACTTATTAAAAAAGCTATGCAGCTTGGGAAAACTAATACCTATATTCAAGAAATTACAAATATAGATTTATGGTTTATCGAAAAATTACGTAATATCTTTAATTTTGAAAATGATTTTTTGAAAGATAAGGAACTTTATACTCTAGATAGGGATTTGTTTTTACATGCTAAACAATTAGGCTTTTCTGATCAACAGATAGCAAAGTTAACTAATTCTGAGTTTTTTGAAGTAAGAAGATATAGAAAAAAACTTAATATAATTCCAATTTATAAAACTGTTGATACTTGTTCAGCAGAATTCTCATCCTCAACTCCCTATCATTATTCAACTTACGAAGAATCTTTCATTAATTTTGATTCTCAAATTTTTGATAGTGAGATTTCAGAAAATAGTAAATCAAAAAAAATTATGATTCTAGGAGGAGGTCCAAACAGAATTGGTCAGGGAATAGAATTTGATTACTGTTGTTGTCATGCATCATATCAAGCTTCTACAAATGGTTATAAAACAATAATGGTTAATAGTAACCCTGAAACTGTATCAACAGATTATGATACTAGTGATATTTTATATTTTGAGCCTGTAACTTTGGAAGATGTGCTCAACATAATAGAAGCTGAAAATCCTTATGGTTTGATTGTTCAATTTGGAGGTCAAACTCCACTAAAATTATCATTACCTTTATTTGAATGGCTTAAATCTAATGATGGGATCAGAACTGGATCAAAAATTCTTGGGACTTCTCCAATATCTATTGATTTAGCAGAAGATAGAGAGGAATTTACAAAAATTCTTGAAGAATTAAGTATTAGACAACCTTTAAACGGTATTGCACGTAATCAAAACGAAGCAGAAATAGTTGCAAAAAATATAGGTTTCCCCTTGGTTGTAAGACCTTCTTATGTTTTAGGTGGAAGGGCAATGGAAATTGTTAAAGATGAGAATGAATTATCTAGATACATTTCTGAAGCAGTTAAGGTATCACCTGATCATCCAATCCTTCTTGATCAATATTTGAATAATGCAATTGAGATAGATGTTGATGCATTATGCGATTCAGAGGGTTCTGTTGTAATCGCTGGCCTAATGGAACATGTGGAACCTGCAGGAATTCATTCAGGAGATTCAGCTTGTTGCTTACCACCCATTTCTCTTTCAACATCCATAATAGAAAATGTAAGGAACTGGACTAAATTAATTGCACAAAGATTAAATGTTGTTGGTTTAATTAATTTGCAATTTGCAGTAATAAATACAAATAATAAAGAAAATAAATTATTTATTCTCGAAGCAAATCCAAGAGCATCCAGGACAGTTCCATTTGTTTCAAAAGCCATAGGTAAACCTGTTGCAAAATTAGCTACTCTCTTAATGCAGGGTTTCAAATTAGAAGATCTTAATTTCACAGAAGAATTTTCTCCAAAATATCAAGCAGTAAAAGAGGCCGTTTTACCTTTTAAAAGATTTCCTGGGTCTGATACATTACTTGGCCCTGAAATGAGATCTACTGGGGAAGTAATGGGTTTAGCTAAAGATTTTGGAATCGCTTATGCCAAATCGGAATTAGCAGCAGGTAATGGTGTTCCTTCAGAAGGAGTTGCTTTTTTATCTACAAATGATTTAGATAAGATAAATCTTTATGAAGTTGCTAAAGAACTTTTGAATTTGGGATTTAAATTAATAGCAACAAAAGGTACAGCTTCATATTTGGTGAATTTAGGAATTCAAGTTGAAGAAGTGCTAAAAGTCCATGAAGGAAGACCAAATATTGAGGACCTAATTCGTTCGGGACTTGTTCAATTAATAATTAATACTCCAATTGGCTCACAGGCGCTTCATGATGATGCTTATTTAAGACGTGCAGCTTTAGAATATAATATTCCAACTTTTACAACTATTCCTGGAGCAAAGGCAGCCATTAAGGCGATCAAAGCTTTGCAATGCAATAAAATTAATACTTACTCTCTACAAGAAATCCATAATTATTAAAATTTTTTTCTAAGTTTTCTAGTTTTCCTCTTAATTGATTAACTAAAGAGTTTCGACTAGTTGAAAGTAATTTTGGAGTATATTTATGCATCCTAAGTTTTGCCTACGATATTTGTAGTACTTTTATAGATCTTTTATTTCATTAGAAAGTTTATTTATTAAATATTTTTTGCCTTCAAAGGTTAAAAGTGGATTTGCAGAATCATTTGTGTTTTCGCTTATTGATTTACTTTAAAAAAAAATAGGATTATAACTTTTTAATCAATTGTTTTTCACATAATTCTTTATAAATTCCAGGTTTATTTATTAAATCAATGTGTTTACCAACTTCAATAATTTTACCTTTATCGAAAACAACTATTTTATTTGCCTCTTGAGTAGTGGCTAATCTATGAGCAATTACAATAACTGTTCTATCTTTCATAGCACTATTAAGTCCTTTTTGTACTTCGAATTCTGATTCTGCATCTAACGCACTTGTTGCCTCATCTAAAAGAAGAATTGAGGGGTTCCCAAGTATTGCTCTTGCAATTGCTATTCTCTGGATCTGACCACCTGAGAAATTTGATCCTCTTTCAGATATCTCAGTTTCATATTTCTCAGGAAGCTTTTGAATAAAGTTGTGAGCGTTTGCTTTTCTTGCTGATTCTATAACTTCTTCTTTGGTGAAATTTCTGCCCATTCTTATTACATCAATAATTGTTCCTGAAAATAAAAAAGGCTGTTGTTGTACTAAAGCAATGTTTTTTCTAATATCTTTTGTATTTAATATTTTGAGATTTTTATCATCTATAAAAATGTTTCCATTATTTGGAGCTATAAACTTTAATATCAAGGCCAACATAGTACTTTTACCAGCTCCAGAAGCTCCAACAAATGCTGTGACTTCGCCTCTTTTAATTTCTAAATTGATATTTTTAAGTACTTGATTATCTTTTTTGTAAGCGAAATTTACTTTCTTGAAACTTATTTTGCCTTCAAAATGGGATATCCTTCGTAAATTTTCTTTATCATCTTCGACAGGTTCTTGATTTATGTTTTTCAACCTTTTTATTGAGGCTTCTGCCTGTTTATAATCATTAAAATTTGTACTTACATGGCTTATTGGATCAATAAGCATTAATATTGCTGCAAAAAAGCTACTAAATTCTTCACTTGTTAGAAGTCCTAGATTGATTCTTGCGGCTCCTAAACCTAATATTGCTAATATTCCAAATGCTTCAACAAATCCTACAACTGGATGTTGAAATGCAAGTAGTTTTAATGTTTTATATTTTGCTTTTTTATTTGTACTTAATCTTTTATAAAATCTTTTCTCAATCCAATTTTCTGCAGCAAAAGCTCTTATCGTGGACATTCCATTTATAGATTCACCTATTAAACCTGCTAAATTACTTGTTGATTCTTGACTTTTTTCGGATGCCATTAAAACTCTTCTTCCAAAACTGTTAACTGAAACAATAATCAATGGTGCTATAACGAATGTTGATACTGTTAGTGACCAGTCTAAATAAAACATATAGATTATTACTGCTAACAGCTGTAAAGTGCATGGAATAGTATCTTGAGCTGTTTTATAAATAACTTCGCTTACCCTGTCTGCATCTTCTGTAAGTCTATATGTAATGTCCCCGGCTGAAATATTTTCAAGAGAATTCATCTTTATTTTTTGAATTCTGCTAAATAAATTTCCTCTCATCACTTCACTAATTTCTAAAGATGGTTTTGCTATGAATACATCCTGTCCAAATTGAGCAGTTTTCTGAACTAAAAATACAAATAAAGACTTAATTATTATGCTAGAAACTTTTGAGAGATCACCTGACCCAATTGCTGGAATTAAGTTGCCAGCAAAATAAGCTAATAAAGGCCAACAAGCTACGTAAATAAACATGCATATAAAACCTTTTATAAACCTATTTGAATATGGTTTGACTGGCGGTATTAGTCTCAAGATATTATATATTTAATTGCTTATCCTACTTTATCAATATCTTTGGGTATAAAAAACAATGAAATTGGATCAATTCTTAAAATGGAGAACTTTGGTATCTTCTGGTGGCGAAGCCAAAATTATTATTAAATCCGGTTCTGTTAAGGTTAATGGTGTAATTGAGACTAGGAGAGGAAGGAAGTTAAACAAAGGAGATAAAGTAATATTTCTAAAAAATGAATTAATTTTTGAATAGTTAGCTTATTCAACTCACTTTGTATTAGTATATTTTTCTTGGAGATAGTATTTTGAGAAAATCTGTAATTGCTGGTAACTGGAAAATGCACATGACTTGTGCTGAAGCTAAATCCTATTTAGAAGAATTTATTCCTTTAATAAAAAACATAAAAGACGATCGTAAAGTTGTTATTGCTCCACCTTTTACAGCTATTTCAACCTTTTCTGACCATTCTGATTTTGATTATATAGACATTTCTAGTCAAAATATACATTGGGAAGATCAAGGAGCATTTACTGCAGAAATATCTCCAAAAATGCTTCTTGAACATGGTGTCTCATATGCAATAGTTGGACACAGTGAACCAAGGAAATATTTTAGTGAGAGTGACGAACAAATTAATAAAAGAGCAGTTTTTGCTCAATCTAGTGGACTTACTCCAATAGTTTGTGTAGGAGAAACATTAGAACAAAGAGAAAGAGGTGAAGCTGATAGAGTTATTACTAGACAGGTTGAACAAGGATTAGAAAATACAGATCCATCTAATTTAATTGTTGCCTATGAACCAATATGGGCTATTGGCACTGGTAAAACGTGTGAGGCAGAAGACGCTAATAAGATATGTTCTTTGATTAGGAAATTAATAGGTTTTGATAATGTAATTATTCAATATGGAGGATCTGTTAAACCTAATAATATTGACGAAATCATGTCAATGAGTGATATAGATGGGGTGTTAGTTGGAGGGGCTTCGTTAGATCCGAATAGTTTTGCGAGAATTGCAAATTATCAATAAGAAAAATCAATGGCCAAAAAACTGGGGCCAAAAAACTTCAATTATGGGAGTTATTAATTTAACTCCTGATTCATTTAGTGATGGAGGGGAATTAAACTCTTCAAAAAAAGTTTTAGATCAAGTAAATCATTTCTTGAGCAATGGTGTTGATGTTATTGATCTTGGCGCTCAGAGTACGAGACCTGGGGCTGAAGAAGTTGGATCTAGTATAGAAATAAAAAGATTGATCCCATATCTAAAAATAATAAAATCTGAATTTCCAGATGTTTTAATTTCTATTGATACTTTTCATTCTGAAGTTGCTTACGAAGCTCTTTTAAATGGTGCTAATTGGATAAATGACGTCACGGGAGGAAGAAGAGATATAAAAATTTTGGATGTTGTATCAAAATTCAACTGCCCATTCATAATCACTCATAGTCGTGGTAATAGTCAAAATATGAATCAACTCTCTAATTACCAAAATGTATTGAGTGATGTTAAGTGCTCGCTTGATAATTTAATAAAGAATGCTTTAGAAAAAAATATATCTGAAAGAAATATAATAGTAGATCCTGGTATTGGTTTTTCAAAGGATATCATTCATAATTTGGAAATCTTGAGAAACTTAGATTTATTTAAAAAATGGAATTTGCCAATTTTGATAGGTGCATCTAGGAAGAGATTTCTAGGAGAAATTTTGAATGAAAAAAATCCAAAAGAAAGAGATATAGGAACACTTGCAATAAGTTGTCTTTGTTCCCAATTTAATATTGACATTGTTAGAGTTCACAACGTCAAACTAAATTATCAAATCCTGAAAGTAGCTGATAGGATCTACAGAAAATAATAAATTTATTATTCTTTAACTCCTTCGATTTTGTCCTCTACCTCTTGGTATAGTTCTTTCAATTGTTCTATATTCTCATCTGAAGTTTCCCAATATCCCCTACCATTGACTTCTAGCAATGTTCCAACAATTCTTCTGAAACTATTAGGATTAAGATCCATTAATCTTTTCCTCATCTCTTCGTCATTTATAAATGTTTCATTAGTTTCTTCATATACAAAATTATCTACTTGACCACTTGTCGCACTCCAACCAAGAGTATAATTAAGTCTGTTTGAAAGTTCTCTAACTCCTTCATAACCAGATTTAAGCATACCTTCATACCACTTAGGATTTAAAAGTTTTGTCCTTGAGTCTAATCTGATAGTTTCTCCAAGTGTTCTAACTTGAGCATTAGAAGTAGTAGTGTCTGCTATATAGCTACTTGGTTCTTTCCCGTCATCTCTAAGTGTCTTAATCAATTTTGTTGGATCTGAATCAAAATAATGACTTACATCTGTTAATGAAATTTCTGAGGAATCAAGGTTTTGAAATGTAACATCTGCTGTTTTCATTACTGACTCAAATACCTCTCTTTTTTGATTCATCTCACCTGGATTATCAGCATTAAAAGCATATGTTTTGCGTGATAAATACATTTCTTGTAATTCATTTTCTTCCTCCCAAGTTGAGTTTTCTACAGCTAAATTAACATTTGAACTGTAGCTTCCACTTGCGTTAGAGAATACTCTCGCAGAAGCTTCTCTGATAGAGGTACCTTCTTTTTCTGCTTGTTCTAGTGAATGTTTCCTTACAAAATTAGATTCCAATGGTTCATCAGCCTCAGCCGCTAATTTGACCGCCTGATCTATTAAGGCCATCTGATTTATAAATAGATCTCTAAAAACTCCTGAGCAGTTAACGACTACGTCTATTCTTGGCCTACCTAATTCTTCTAAAGGGATTAATTCTAATTTGTTGATTCTTCCAACAGAATCTGGTTTTGGTTTTACGCCGACAAACCATAAGATTTGAGCAAGTGATTCTCCATAAGTTTTGATATTATCAGTACCCCATAAAACACAGGCAATTGTTTCAGGCCAAGTTCCTTGCTCTTCTTTTTGTCTTTCAATTAATTTGTCAACAACTGACTTTGCTGCAGCTACAGCTGCTGTAGTAGGGATTGATTGTGGATCAAGTGCATGGATATTTTTACCACTGGGTAAAACACCTGGATTTCTTATAGGGTCTCCACCTGGTCCAGGTAAAACATAATTTCCATCTAATGCTTTAATGAGGCTATCCATTTCTTTATCAGCACAGACCTGTTCCAAACAGAAAAGTAAGTAATCAAATAATTTATTTAATTCCTTCTGGTTAACTTCATTAAATCCATTTAAGTTACAAACCCTTAGCCAAGGGGTAGGTAAATTCAAACCAAATACTTTAAGAAAGTCAAACAATTTGGAAAGAAATGATTTTTCTAAATAAACTCTGCCATCAACAATTTTTAAAGAGTTTACCATCGCAAAAATCGACTCTCTTGCTGTCTTTATGATTTTTTCATTTAACTCTACAAATTTGAGTTCACCTTTATTATTACCATCATAAATTTGTTCAATAGTTAGGCCCATGGATTCAGCTAGCAATCCAGGAAGAGATCTTAATCCCTCTTGCTCTCTCTCTAATGAAGCAATATTTACAAGTGTTGCAACAGCTTCTTCTGCTGTTGGGGCTTCTCCAATAGTATGAAGACCGCAAGGTAATAATCTACTTTCAATTTCCATCAACTGTTTATAGACATTCCCAACAAATAAATCTCTTTCATCTATTGAGAGTTCTTCTACATCTTTTGAAGGAAGCTCGACATCCTTGTCAAGATTACATTGTTTGGAAGTCTCAACTATCGCATTAACAATTTGAATGCCCCTGCTATTTTCTCTTAATTGTTGATAAGAACCAACGAGTTCACTTAGTTCTTTAAGGCCTTTGTAAAGTCCTGCATTTTCCGCTGGAGGAGTCAGATAACTAATAGTTGAAGCATATCCTCTTCTCTTCGCAATTGTTGCTTCAGATGGATTATTCGCAGCATAGTAATACAAATTAGGCAATGATCCAATAAGAGAATCCGGATAGCAAGTTTCACTCATGCCCATCTGTTTCCCAGGCATAAATTCAAGTGAGCCATGAGTTCCAAAATGAAGAACAGCATCGGCCCCCCAGATTTTTTCTACAAACGTGTAATAAGCAGCAAAACCGTGATGAGGACTTGCACTTCTTGAATAGAGCAATCTCATGGGATCACCTTCATAACCGAATGTAGGTTGAACTCCTATAAAAACATTTCCAAAATGTTTTCCATAGATAAGAAGATTTTGTCCATCACTATTAAGGTTCCCAGGAGGTTTGCCCCAATTTTCTTCAAGTCTTTGTGAATATGGTGTGAACTCTTCATATTCTTTTACTGACATCTTATGAGCAATATTTAACTCTGGAGAGCCATCCATCGCTTCAGGGTTGTTAATTACTTTTTCCATTAATTCTTTTGAATTACTTGGAAGTTCATCTATTTGATATCCTTTCGATTTCATTTCAAGAAGTACTCTATAAATTGAACCAAAAACATTCAAGTATGCTGCCGTACCAACATTTCCTTTGTCTGGTGGAAAACTAAATACTGTAATGGCTAATTTTTTATCCTTTCTTTGTTTAACTCTTAAAGTTGACCATTTTATTGCTCTTTCAGCTATTACATCAACTCGATCTTGGAGAGTATGCGCCTTACCTGTAGCATCATCACGACCTGAGAGAATAATTGGTTCAATAGCACCATCAAGCTCTGGAATTGCAATCTGAAGTGCTACCTGAACAGGGTGTAAACCTAGATCACTATCTTCCCATTCTTGTGTGGTTTGGAAAACTAATGGAAGTGCAACCATATAGGGTCTGTTTAACCTTTTTAGCGCTTCAATAGCTTTAGGATGATCTTGTCTTGCTGGCCCACCAACTAGTGCAAATCCTGTTAGAGATACAACTCCATCTACTATAGGTTGATCCTTATTAATGGAATCATAATAAAATTCATTAACTGGTTTAGAAAAGTCTAGACCTCCACAGAAGATAGGTAGTACTCTCGCACCTCTATATTCCAATTCTTGTATAACAGCGACGTAATGAGCATCATCTCCCGTAACGATATGACTCCTTTGAAGCACTAAACCTATTGTTGGAGTTTTGTCATCTTTAGGATTTATATCTTTCCTATTATTATCCCAATTTTGGTATTCTTTAAGACTTTCAAACATGCAAGGAGCAAGAGGATGCCAAATTCCTAAATCTGGGAATGTTTCAGGTTCTTGAATTTTGAATTCTTCTATTTGATCTTTTATGATCTCTGAAACAGCATACTTTTCAGAAATCATTAACAAGAAGTTTTTTAAGTTCTCAGTGGTACCACCTAACCAGTACTGAAAACTCAAGATAAATGTTCTAGCATCTTGAGCTTTTTCTACTGGTAGATATTTAAGTATTGAAGGTAGCGTATTTAATAACTTCAACATTGAATCTTGGAAACTTGCTCCATCAGATTCTTTTTTCTTTTTTATTAAATCTCCAATAATACTTTTAGATTGACCAAGTTGGGCCATGCTAAATGAACCTAACTTATTTAATCTCATTACCTCTGGCATGGAGGGGAAAACTATTGATGCTTTTAGTTTGTCTTTAAACGGAGATACTGCATCAACCACTTTTTGAGCAAGGTCTTCAATGAAAATTAGAGAAGCTACGAATATATCTGCATTAGCTATATCTTTTTTAAAATCTTCAAAATTACTATCATTCCTAAGTTCTTCGATAAGATAGCCGCTAAGGTCTATACCTATAGGCCCATTCATTTTATTTATTGACTTTGCAGCTTCCGTTAAGGAATTTTGGTATTGTGGCTCAAGGACAACATAAACTGCTTTTATTACAACTTTGTGTTTGTTATCCTCAACAGGAGATACTCTGCGGTTTGCTGAGCGGACCTGCGTAAACATTGATTTTCTTTAAGTATTTCTACCAGCCTACGAATGAAAAGACGTTATTGTGTGCAATATAAATAGCGTGTAACAACCTTTAAAAAAAATTTTAAAAAAAAAATGATTGAAAATTCTAAAAAAACCATACCAGTACTAGTTTCCGGAGCTTTAGGCAGAATGGGTAGCGAAGTTGTTAATACGGTATTAAATTCTACAGATTGTGAACTTGTCGCAGCAATCGACATAAACGAAAAGAACAATGGCTCAAATATTTCTGAATTCTTGAAGGTAAAAAATTGTGATGTTTTTGTTTCAAATGATTTTGAAGGGACTTTATGTTCCGTTAGTCAAAATTATAGAAATGAAAAAATCAAACCTGTTTTGGTTGATTTTACTCATCCTGATTCTGTATATGAAAATACCAGATCAGCTATTGCCTATGGGGTATCACCAGTAGTTGGAACTACAGGTCTAAGCCCTTCGCAAATAAAAGATTTGTCTGTTTTTGCTCAGAAAGCATCGGTTGGTTGTGCAATAATTCCTAATTTTTCAGTAGGTATGGTTCTTCTTCAGCAAGCGGCATCTGTAGCTGCAAGGTTTTACGACAATATTGAATTAATTGAGATGCATCATAATCAAAAAGCTGATTCTCCTAGTGGGACGTGTATCAAAACTGCAGAAATGATTGAAGAATATCCAAAGAAATTTAATCAGAATTTAGTAAAAGAGTCTGAGTCATTGAAAGGTGTACGCGGTGGGCTCAGAGATTCAGGAATCAATATACATTCTGTACGATTACCAGGATTACTCGCTCATCAGTTAGTAATTATGGGATCTCCAGGTGAAACTTACACAATTAAACATGACACTATTGATAGAAAGGCATATATGCCAGGAGTTTTACAGGCTATTAAAAAAATTGGTAATTATGAAACTTTAGTTTACGGACTTGAAAAATTGATTTTTTAAAATGATAATTCAAATAAATTCAAGTCAAATATCAAAACTTATTCCTGCAGTTGGTACAGGAAGTCAATTTAAGTACGCGTTGGGGAATCCTAGAAAAATTCTTCAAAGAGTAATAGTTTCTTCAATTGGTGGATTTATCTCATTAATTATTAGTTCGACTGGAGATCAAACTAATAATTTCTGGTTATTCCTATGTGTAGGTTTCTTTTTGTATATCATCTGGGGCCCTATTCTTGAATCAAGTAGAAAAAACTTGCAATTAAGAAAATATAAATTTTTTTCTATATTTGATGGATATGTATCAGATATTTATAAAACAGAAAAGATTGAAAGTTCAAGAGAACAATCTAATAGGCAAGGTCGATTAGAAGTTATCGAAAACAAAAGGACTTGGTTAGTACTTGAATTAGAAGATGAAGATGGTTATTTGGAAAAATTAAGTTTTCCTATGGAAAATAAGCACAGTCAAATTAGGGTTGGTTCTAGTATTAGATGTTTAATAACATCTGATAACCGTAATTTTGACAGAGATTTTTATTTGACTGATGCTTGGCTTCCTGAAATAAACTTATGGGTTGGTGAGTACCCATATTTATTAAGACCAGCATTTGAGGAAATTTGCTATATTTATCTGAATAGATAGTTGATGCTCATATAATACGATGATAAATAAATTGAATTTTAAAATTGTTGGATCAGGTCCCACAGGTTTATTACTTTCAATTGCACTTTCAAAATTTGATTGCAATATTTTTTTAACTGATTTATTAACAAAAGATAGATTAATTGATAAAGATAAAACTTATGCAATTACTCACTCAACAAGAAAAATCTTATCTAAATTCAGACTTTGGGAAAAATTAGAACCATTTTTATTTGGCTTTGATACCCTTTCAATTTCAGATAGCGTAACTTCTGCTTTCACCAATTTATCAACTTCTGACTTAGATGATGATATAAGTTCTGCCGAAAATATTGGCTGGGTAGTTAAACATTCGGATCTCATGAACGTATTTTTTCAAGAGATTGACAATTATGAAAATATTTTTTTTATAACACCACAAAGATTGTTACGTAAAAAAATATTATTTGACTATCAATTCTATTCGACAGGGGCAAACTCACTTGATAAAAAATTCATAGATTTTATTGATATAAAAAAATCGTATAGTCAGTCTTGTTTAACTTTTAAAGTTTCTATTAGAGGTCATTGTGAAAAACGAGCTTATGAAATTTTTAGAAAAGAAGGCCCACTTGCATTATTACCTTTAGAAAAAAACTTATATCAAGTAATTTGGACTTCAAGTACATTAAAGGCAATTGAAAGGTTGAATTCTGATAAGAATTTTTTAATGGATAATTTATCAACAATCTTGCCTAATGAATTTAAGTTGGACCAAATAATAGGCGAATTTAATATTTTTCCTGTTTCATTATCCTTAAATTTACCAGTTTTAAATTTTAAAAAATTAGTTTTTGTAGGAGATGCATTTCATACATTTCATCCTGTTGGTGGTCAGGGTTTAAATACTTGCTGGAGAGATGTTAATACTATTTATGATCTTTTTAATAAAAATGCTGCTATTACTAAATCGCAATTGATATTATTTAAATTTAAGTATTTTTCAAGAAGAATTTTAGATATTACATTCACTATTTTTATAACTGACTCGCTGATATCAATTTTTGCTAATCGAAACGTTTTTTTATTTCCAATAAGGAAACTTTCATTTTTACTTTTAAATAAATTTCTTTTTACAAGAAAATTAGTCCTTAATCAAATGACTAAATCTCTCATTTACTCAAGTATTAAATAGAATTCATGAATAATTATTTATCTAGAGAAATGATAATTTATTTATTTAATGTATTAGGTTTAGAAGAATCTACAATTGAACTTGGTATAAAATTATCTATAAAAAATAACACTCCATTACCAATATTATTATGGAGTTATGGAATGCTAACTATTGAAGAACTAGATAAGTTATATTCATTTTTATTTCATAAGATGGATTAATAATTCTGTTATAATTCTCCTATATTTTAATCGAGAACAATTAAAGATTTAACTAAGGGAAATCAGGTATCAAGACAATCTATAGAGAAGCTTGATTTATTATTAATAATCCTAGAAACTATTGATTTAAATGGTATTCAATCCCTTTACGCTTTATCAAATAGACTTGATTTAAATGATGTTCTGCCAAATAAAATTACTATTTGGAAATTAAGGAATAATAATCCATTGAGAAAATCTTATGTTAACAACAATATTAAAGTAAACGAATTCGATGCCTTAATTATAATCACCGTTGAAATGTCCAAATATTTATATCCTTATATAAGAGAAATACTGAAATCTAAAGAAGATATTAAAGAGAATTCAAATATTTGGAATGATTTTAATAAGAGATTTATTGAGTTGATTAAAGAGAGATTTAATGTAGATAGTATAAGAGTGAAAAAGCTTTTAAATCAAACTGAAAATGGTGAGATTATAATAAAATCTTTGCTTACTTTATCTTTTTGTATTTCAAATCAGGGTTATCAAAAGTTGAAGAATTTTTTATACGATTTTTAATATGATGCAAAATAAATTGTCATTTCATCAATCTTCAGTAAGTCTTGAAATAATCGGATTGCCAGATTATTCCAATAATGAAAATAAAGATCAAATATCTATAATTTCTCAATGGAAATTAACCATAGTTGATAAACCACTTATTGAAGGCAAAATTGAACATTTAGGGCCTATTATGGATGCTTTTTATATTTATTCAAATCTTTTAATCAAAAACGAAATTCCAATATATGAGTCTAAATTAATCGATATAAAAGCCGATAATCTCCACATACACAATATTGTTCTAAAGAGCTCTAAAGCAAATGTAAAGCCTTTAGATATAAAGATTGGTAATTCATTGCTTTCAGATACAATAAATTGTTTTGATCAGTTAAATGAATCGCCAAAAGTAAAAATAAAAAAAAGAGATATACCTAATAAAATTCCAAAAAATTTAAAATTTTGGTTAAATAATAAAGTTAAATTTTTCAATTTCTTTATTCCACCGTTTTTTGCAATTTGCTCTTTAATTCTCATCTCTTCTTCTTTTATTTATTTTTATAGTCCTTTTGAAAATATAGAAAAAAAAGAACTAACAAATCCTGAATAAAGAGCAATTAGCACCTTAAATACAAACACGATACTATAGGTTAATTTCTTTTCAGAGTTATTCAAATTTTGTCTTTGAGCTTTGATTTATGGCAGATTTAAACATCCCAAATTTGAATATTAAACCTGATAAATATATTTTTAAAAAAAAATTAAATTTAAGAAGAAAATCTAAAAGAAGACTATTTACTGAATCTTTCTTTTTGTTTATTTTGAGTGTTTTATTAGTTTATATAAATTATTTAATTCCTAATAAAAATTTGCTGTTACAAAATCTACCTTCAACATTAAATAAATCTTTTTTATTATTAATTGATCTCTTTTCTTATCTGTATGAGATATTTTTGGTGCTTTTTATTTTTGTATCTTCTTTTACTGCTCTTATTTTAATGATAGGTTCATTTAATAGGTTATTTAAAGTCTCTAAGAGAAAGTCAAAACAAGTTGTTTATAAATAATTTCAAATAGGTTGCATTAAGCCACCACTTCCTGAATCAGAATCATCATCATCATTTTCTGTTTCTTCTCCAAATAATGCAAATATGCCTAATACAATTGATGAAAGAATAATTGTTAAGGGTAAAATCGAAGTTTGGATTCCGACGTCTATATATTCACCCATAAAATAAATAAATTTTTATAAACCTAACCGAAATCAAACTGATTCGCGGATTTTAAATAATTATTTAATAATTTAATCTCTTTTAATAAGTTCTTTATCGAAATTCTTTATTTCTCTTTCAAAAGACCCGAACCACAACATTAGTTGATCAATTTGATTTTCAATTTCAGTTGCACCTAAGCCCCTTATAGTGATGATTGAAAATGGTTGGCCTTCATTAAAATTAAATTTATTTTGAACACTACTTGCCAAAGAATTTTTCAGAATTCTAAAAGTAGAATTTTTTAATTTTGTCTCTATCAAAATGTTTGGCTTTTTGAGCTTGATCTTATTAAAACCACATTTTTTAGCTAGTAATTTTAGTCTCATTATCATAATTAAGGACTCAACAGGTTTGGGTAAGTTTCCATATCTATTAACCCAGTCTGTAGCTAATTCAGTTAATTCATCATTATTTGAACATTCAGTAACAGATTTGTAAGCTTCAAGCTTCTCTTCTCTGTTTAATATCCATGTTGCAGGTATAAATGCATTTATTGGTAGATCAATTTGAGTGTCGTTAACTTCAGGTATTTCTTGCCCGCTGATTTCTGAAATAGCCTCATGGAGCATTTCTATATATAAATCATATCCAATAGCATTAACCTTTCCACTTTGTTCTTCTCCTAGTAAACTACCAACACCTCTTATTTCCATATCTTTCATTGCAAGTTGGTATCCACTACCTAGTTCTGAAAAGTCTTTTATCGCTTTCAATCTTTGTTTTGCAGCGTCATTAATTTTATTTGTATTTGGATAAAATAACCAAGCATGTGCTTGTACACCGCTTCTACCTACTCTTCCTCTAAGTTGATAAAGTTGTGAAAGGCCAAATTTGTGAGAATCTTCAATAATGATTGTATTTACTTTAGGGATGTCTAATCCACTTTCAATTATCGTTGTGCATATCATTAAATCTACTTCTCCATTATTAAAAGCAATCATTGCATTTTCAAGCTCAGTTTCGTTCATTTGCCCATGAGCAACAATAAATTTTAAGAGGGGAAACATATTATTTAATTTGTTTACAGCTTGATCTATATCAGAAATTCTTGGAAGAACATAAAAAATTTGACCTCCCCTATCAAGTTCTTGATTAATTGCAGTTCTTATAACATCCATATCTATTTCAGATAAATATGTTTTTATTGATCTCCTTGATGGTGGCGGAGTGTTTAGTAAGCTCATTTGTCTTAGTCCAGATAAGCTCATATAAAGAGTTCTTGGAATTGGAGTTGCCGAGAGAGTTAAAACGTCTATGTTGGTTTTGATTTTTTTTATTTTCTCCTTTTGCCTTACTCCAAATCTTTGTTCTTCATCAATAACTAGTAGCCCTAAGTTTTTAATTTCTATTTCTTTTCCTAAAATTTGGTGCGTTGCTACAACTAAATCAATTTTGTTATTTTTCAAACCTGCATAGATTTTCTTTCTTTCATTAACAGTTTTGAATCTATTGAGTAATGATACTTTTATTGGGTAAGGTGAAAATCTATTACTTATTGTCCTCCAATGTTGCTGAGCTAGGATTGTTGTAGGTGCTAGTAATATTACCTGTTTGCCTGAGGTAATAGCCTTAAAAATAGCCCGAACAGCTACTTCTGTTTTGCCGAATCCTACATCTCCACAAACTAGCCTGTCCATTGGCTTATCGCTTTCCATATCAGATTTTATTTCTTCTACAGCAGTAATTTGGTCAGGTGTTGGTTGATAAGGGAATGATTCCTCTAATTCATCTTGCCAAGGACCATCTTCTGGGTAAATGTAACCCTTTAATTTTTCTCTCTTTGCATAAAGTTTTAAAATATCGACAGCAACTTTTTTGATTTGTTTCTTATTTTTTTCTTTTATTTTTTCCCATTCTGTCCCTCCTAATTTATTTATTTTCGGCTTTATTTTTCCGCTTGATCTATATCTGTTAACACTACCAAGTTGATCAGCGGCAACACTTATCTTTCCATCTTGATACTGAATGACTAAATAATCTCTTGAATCTCCAGTTATATTTATTTTTTCTATTTTTAAAAATTTTCCTATTCCATGATTTTTATGAACTATAAAATCACCGGGACTAATCTTATTTACATTTATATTTGAATTGACACTTCTTTTTTTTCTTCTTATGAATACATTATTAAAAAGAGATTGTTGTGAAAATAATTCTTTATCTGTTATCAGGACAACTTTCCATATCGGAAGATAAAACCCCTCGATTTCGTAATTGTTCTTATTTTTTAAAATTAGAGGAGTTGAATTATTAATTGACTTATTTGCTTCATCAATATCATTAGGGTTGTTTAAGAAGTTTGCATTACATTCGTGCTCAAAAAGTAAAGTCCTTGTTCTCAATGGTTGTGCAGATAATATCCAGACTTTTTCATTATTTTTTATATTTTTACTTATATCATTGGATAATTTCCCTATATTTTTAGAGTATGAATTTATTCTTTTATCGTTTAACAAAAATCTATTATCGATATTGATTTTAGATTCAAATTCATAAAATTTTATTAAATTAAAATTTCCTAGTGATTTTAATATTTCGTCAAACCTTAAATGCAAATTAGGTTTGGCCTCTAAATTAATGTCATTATTTTTAAGGTTCTCATTTAATTCATACGAACAATTATCAAAATTACTTTCTGAATCTAGATACCAATTATTTGCAAATTTTTTACAATCTTCTAATTCATCAATTACAAGAATTGTTTCCCTAGTTATAAAATCTATTATGTTTGAGGGTTTTTCTTCAATTATTCCTAAATAACGATCAAGATTATTTTTATTTATATCTTCTGAATTAAAAAGATTGTTCTTGGATAAATTATTTAACTTATCTTTTATTAGCAAATCAAATCCAGCCTGTATTATTTCAATATTATTTATACTTTCTAATGTTTTCTGTGTATGGGGATCATATTCTCTTATTTTCTCAATGATATTATCAAAAAATTCTAATCTTATAGGAAACTCATTATTAACAGGATAAATATCTATAATTTCCCCTCTCCTACTCCAGAATCCTTCAGTTGAAGTTACATTATCCTTTGTATAGCCCAGCAAAGTAAGTTTATTTGCTAATTGTTTAATCTCGATTTGAACTCCTTTTTGCAAATCTAACTTGTTTTCAATTAATAGGTTTTTATTTATTAGATGAGGTTGTAGTGATCTCTCAGTTGATATAACAATATTAAGTTCATTTTTCTCTTTTTTTATTAATTTGGATAAAACAGTAAGCTGACTAAATTCAATCTCTTTGGATTTATTAATTGATGAGTATGGTAGATGTTCTGTTGGAGGATAATATAAAACTGCTTTATCATTTATACTTTCAAAATAACCAATCCACTTGTAGGCAATTTCTACATTAGGACAAATTAATAATATATTTTTTTTCTCTTTTTTTGCGATGCTATTTACTATTATTGATTTTGCATATCTACTTGAACCAACAATATTTAATTCATTATTTTTTGAAATTCTTTTTATTAATTCAGAAGTAATTTGTGAGTTCGAAATATAATCAACTAAAGTATTTAGACTCATTTATAACTATCAATCTTGATTACAAATATCCGATACATTATATTAGATTTTATACTGATTGTGAATAATATTTGATGGATTCAGCCGCAATAAATTCTTTTATACCCACACTAGATCAAGTAGACAGTTGGTACGAAATCTTTACACTTTTACCAATATTAATTGCTCTAGAATTATTATTATCTGCAGACAATGCTGTAGCACTAGCTTCTCTTACTAAATCCCTCGATAGTTCAGAATTAAGGTCAAGAGCCTTAAATATTGGTATAACAATATCTTTATTATTTAGAATTATTCTAATCATATTATCTAATGTTCTTCTAAAGTTTATTCTCATTAGAGTTTTTGCTGGTTTTTATTTAATTTATTTATTCTTCTCTAATGTTTTTTTAAATTCAGATATAGTAAACGCTGAAAATGGGACAGATAATAATAAAAATAATTTTAGGTTTTTAAGGGTTGTAGCGCTTCTTTCAATTACTGATTTTGCTTTTTCCATAGACAGTATCACTACTGCAGTAGCTATAAGTGATCAATACATATTAATTATATTTGGAGCAGTGATTGGAGTCTTAGCCTTAAGATTTACATCGGGGATTTTTCTAAAACTTCTGGATATATTTTCTAGATTAGAAAAAGCCGGTTACGTAGCAATTTTAATAGTTGGGATTAAACTTTTACTAAATACGTTAATTAAAGAATCTATTCTTCCGGACTATTATTTTTATTTTTTGATTCTTTTTGCTTTCATTTGGGGATTCTCTAAAAAAGAATCTAAAACTTAATCTGAGAGATATTCACCTGCTGATGGCTTTAACTGTTGAATCAATTGCTTTTTGCTAGAAATGTTTTTGCCTTCAAGTTTTGCTTCTAACAAAATAATCGGATCAGTTTTTGTTGAAATTATTATTCCTTCATTTTCTATTACAGCAAGAATAATACCTGGTCTTGAATAATTGCTCATGAAAAGGTATTTTCCATTTTTAATTACATCACTCGTCAAAACCTTGATTTTAAGTATTTTAAGGTTCTTACCTCTAAAATATGTATTTGTTCGTGGGTATAATCCTTTTATTTTTTGAGAAATTTTAATTGCCTCATTACCCCAATCAACTTTAAAGTCTAATTTTTCAATCATTCTTGCGTAAGTAATTTCTCTTCCAAGGGTATTTTGTTTTATTAATTGAGGATTAGTATTTTTATTAATATTTTCTTCGATTATAGATGTAGCATTTAAAAATAATTTTGCCGATAAAATACTAAGTTTTACCGATAGTGTATTTAAATTATCGTTATTATTAATTTTAATTTTTTCTTCCAACAATATGTCGCCAGTATCTAGTCCCTCATTCATTTTCATTATTCCTACACCAGTAAATTCATCGCCTCTTATTAGGGACCATTGAATTGGGGCGGCACCACGCCATCTTGGTAGTAATGAAGCATGTGCGTTCCAACAACCAAATTTTGGGATTTCCAATATCTCTTTGGGTAAAATTTTCCCGTAAGCTATAACAATAAATAAATCACACGAAAGTGATTTAAGTTCATTTATAAAATCTATATTGCCCCTGATTTTTTCTGGAGTATAAATTTTTATAGATTCTTGCTCAGCAATGCTTTTTACAGGTGAGGCTATTAATTTATTTCCCCTAGATCTCTTCTTATCCGGTTGGCTAACTACTGCAATTACCTCGTGCTTAGATTTAATTAAAATATCAAGACTAGGAATTGAATATTCAGGTGTTCCCCAGAATATAATTCTCACGCGTCACCAGTTATTGATAATTCATCTACCCATATATGTGGAGAAATACCACTTGTTGTCACCTCTTGGCTTGATTCAATATTTACTATATTTTTCAAAAGATATTTGATATCCCCTGCTACTGTGGCAGATTCTATTGAAATTTTTTTACCGTTCTTGTAGAGCCATCCATCAAATGGAAGAGAAAATGAACCTTGACTTGCTCTGACACCTGCATGGATTGCATTTAACTCTTCTATATAAACAAATTCTCCTTCATAAGTAGAGTGATCTAGTGATGTTTTTAGATCAAATTTTTCTTCTGATTTTTCAACTACCATCCAATCAGGAGATACTGAGACTTTTGATCCTAGTCCAGCGTGGCCAGTGGGAGTTGTTTTAAATATTCTTGCAGTTGATTCAGAATGTATAAAATTTTCAATTCTCCCTCTGTTAATTAGACATAGTCTTTTGGTTGGGGTTCCTTCTCCATCAAATGGTGATGATGAAATATTCTTTTCATGAAGGCCATCATCATAAATATTAAGTGCTTCTGTAGATAGTTGTTCTCCGATTGAATTCTTATTAGATAAGCTCACTCCATCTATGATGCTTCTAGCATTAAACATTGAGCTAAAGGCGTTAATGATAGTTAAAAAAGACTCTGGGGAAAAACATATCAAATATTTATCAGTTTTAATAGATGAATAATTTAAATGAGAAATTGTTTTATTTGAAGCCTCTTTAATACACGACTCAATATCTATATCATCAGCTCCATATCCAAGTTTTACGGAACCTGAACTACGAGGCTTCTTATTTTTCTCTAATGCTCTTGCATATAAATATAGTGCTGCTTGACTTTTGGAATAACTCCGAAAGGCACCCTCACTATTTGCATAAATTCTCTCAAAGAAACTCTCAGATAAACCATTATATGGAACAGATTTTATGGATTCATGGCTTTCTATTAGTTTTACTTCCGCTCCTCTTAAAAGTGTAAGTAATTTTTTTATTCCAACAGGATTTCTTTTTTTAACTTCCTTGACTTTAATAGGATCCTTCGCTAATGGTGAAAATTCTGTAGTTTCATTCTTATTGCCGAAATCAGAAGCTATATTTGCTTGCTTAAGAGCCTTTTTAATACCAGATTCACTAATATCACTTGTTGTAGTAATACCAACTAGATTAGATTGATTCCAAACTCTTATAGTTAAAATTTGCTTTTGTGATGCCTTAAGTTGTTTAGCCTCTCCTTTATCAACTTGCACAGAATAATCGTTAGAAAAGCTTGCTCCGTAATCCCATTTTTTAAGATTTAGGAAATCTGCAGCTTTGGAGATTTGAGTTGTAATTTCTCTTGAATTCATATCCTATCTTCCGCCTACAGTGATTGAATCAACCTTAATATGAGGTTGGCCAACAGTTACGTTGACACTTCCACTAATGGATCCACAGAATCCAGGAGCCAATTCGAGATCATTTCCGCACATTGATATTTTTGGCATAACTTCTTTAGCCTCACCGATCAATGTTGCTCCCTTTACTGGACTAGTTAATTTTCCATTTTTAATGAGATATCCTTCTTCTACTGCAAAATTAAATTGTCCTGTAGCACCTACACTTCCACCACCCATTGATTTGCAGTAAAGACCTTCACTAATACTATTTATTAAATCCTCTTTCGAGTGTTCACCTTTAGCTATATAAGTATTTCTCATTCTTGAAGCTGCAGCAAAAGAATAATTTTGTCTTCTTCCACTTCCTGTTCTTTTATGGCCAGTTCTTAATTCACCTGCCCTGTCGGATATGAATTTTTTTAAAATTCCATCTTTTATAAGAACTGATTTTTCGGGTTCCATACCTTCATCATCTACTGATAATGAACCGAAAGATCCTTCTGATATCCCTTCATCTATTGCTGTTACAGATTCATGTGCAATTTTTTCATTCAATTTATTCTCAAATGGTGTTGTTCCTCTCTCTATTTGGGTAGTTTCAAGTAAATGACCGCAGGCTTCATGGAATATAACGCCACCAAATTTATTAGCCAATACAACAGGCATTTGTCCTGCATCAACATAATCTGCATACAACATGTTCATTGAACTTTCATATACATCATTAGCTGCTTTTTCGTGATCCCATAATCTGAATTCATTAGGCATTCCTGACGATCCAAATCTTCTACTTCCACTAGATCTATATTGGGCATCACTTGCAATTACGTTGAGTCCAACTGTTTGATGCAATCTAATATCTGAGACATATGTTCCGTCACTGGAGGCTATAATAACTTCCTGAAGATTTCTTGAGTAACTTCCTTTTCTAGTTATTATTTTATTATTTTTTTTTAAAGACTTTGTGCTGACTAGTAGTTTTTCACTTATCTCATGAATAGATGGGACTTCATTAATCCATTTTTTCTTTGGTAAACTATAGTCCCTATGTTTATTTAAACCGTTAAATACTTCTATTTTGTTGTCTGTTATGTCTAACATCTCAATAGCCTGAGATACCGATCTCATCAAGCCATGCTTTGTTAAATCATTTGTACTTACAAATCCATCCTTTTCCCCCTTGAAAATTCTAATGCCTGCACCCCTTCCAAATGATGGACTTACACTTGTAATAAAATCTTCTTCAGCTAGAACGCTTGAGTTGTCAGTATTCTCTATAAATATTTCTACAAAATCAGCACCAAGTCCAATGCCGTAGAAAATAATTTCTTCTAATAAATCTTTATTGCAACTACCAAAAACGATTTCATTAGATTTGATTTGTGACGAAAGCATATGAGTCTATAAATCTTCTCTGTATTAAAGATTATCTAATCGAAGGTTGGAAATCTTTGCTATCAAGAGGTTTTAATAAGTATAGTCTTAATAACTGGTAACCGTTTGATAAATATTTAGGTAATTTTTTAAAAGTTTTAGATACTTTATTTCCATCACTGTTTGCAATATCGGAAAGAACCTTATTATTCTCTACTATTTTATCTAATCTTCCATAAAAAGATTTATCATAAACGTCCATTACTACAGGGAAAACTCTAGCTGCAGTTTCATTTGTTTTGTTAATAACAAACTGGTCGTAATCTCTGGCATCTAAACCTAAAGAAGTGTAGAAATCTTTTTTAATCCCCAAATCCCTTGCATACATAGTTGCAAATACGGCTAATAGAAAGAACCTAGACCACAACTTGGATGTTAATGGAAGATTATTCAAAAAATATCTAAACCTATGGAAGTAGTCGAATAATGGGTGTGTAAAAGTAGAGCCGCCAATGGTAATTTTTTGGCTTAAAGATTTAACAGTACGAGGCTGTGCTTTCATTAATGCGTCAAAGAAATCCCCATGTCTATTTTCATCTTGACACCAATTTTCAAAGTAATTGAATAGTGGAAAAATTTTGCTACCAGGATTCTTTTCGAGATGCCTATAAATTGCTATGTATCTCCAATAACCTATTTTTTCAGATAAATAAGTAGCGTAAAAAATACTTCTTGGAGGGAAATAAGTGTAATCTTTATTTGCTGTTAAAAAACCTAAATCTAACTGAAGTCCAAAGTCACTCATTGATTTATTTAAAAAACCTGCATGTCTTGCTTCATCTCTGGCCATATGAGCAAAACATTCAGCAAGTAGAGGGTTTTTGACTTTAATTCTCTTACTAAGTTCCTTATAGAGTAAAAAACCTGAAAATTCTGATGTACAACTTCCCTCGAGAAAATCAACGAAAAGCTCTCTTGTCTCAGGATCTAATTTTTCTGCAGCGCCTTCAAATTCACTATTTCTTACAAAATGATGTCTATTGTAATCTTTCCTAAATTCCTCACATATAGCTTCCAATTCCTCCTCGTTTATTGATAAATCCATATTTTCCATAGCCTCAAAGTCTGTTGTATAGAATCTTGGAGACAATATTGTTTCTTTTGCTGGTATCTTTCCATTATTGATATCTTTTTTATTTTTTGATTCAACAGTTGATTGAGCCATTTTTTATTCGGTTTATTAATACTATTATTTACTATGATTTGTATTTTCGAGGGAAAAGTTAACTTGGTGTTATTGTTTTTCTAATTAACTCCTATTAACTTTTGCCCATTCAATCTTTGAAGTACTCTTGAAATAATTAATTTAAGGGTTATTCTTTTTTCGTCAATAAGAAAAGATTCAATAATACTTGGTTTTTGATTAGGTTTTGATAAAGAAATACTTTTTAATGAAGTAATGTCATCCTTCTCAAAGGATAACCAAAAATTACATGTATCTTTAATTTCACAATTTATTACCCAACATTTATCTCCAGCAATAGGTCTATTTGTGTTAGTAAGGTTAATATTGTTAATTTCTAATCCTCTTTGATTAATTTCTTCAGTAAGTGAGGGAATTAGGTGTAGGTTAATAAAGTCTTGAAAAGGCTTTTTCTCTACTGGGAGTTCTTTTTTGGGTTTTGTTATAGTTTTTTCGGGAGTATTAATTTCATTTTTTAAAACAACTTTAGTAGAAGAATCACCATTATTTTTATCCAAATTGATAACTTTTTCTGATTTAGGCTCTTTTATTTCCTCAGAATTTGGTTTAGTAGTGTTGTCAGATATTTCTTTATTTACTTCATTATTTTTGTCTAAATTTTCTTCCATAAAAAAAACTATTTATTTCATTATAAATTAAAAAAAACATTTTTTAATTAATTTATTTTTCTACCAATCATTGTCAGCATTATCCCAGTCATCTTTAATATCTTGATTTGAATAACTTTGATCTTTTTTTAAATTATTATCATTCAAATTTTTGACTACTCTGTAATTAACAGAAATTGTTGGTTGCGTTTCCCTAATATCCCTTTGTGGCGGCATCTCAGCGTTTTGTTCCATTTCTTCCTTATTATTATTAGATACAAAATCATCTTCCACATTTTCGAAGGTTTTTTTTCTGAAACTAGTACTAGTAATTGTTGTATTCAATAAAGTGCTTACAAATAAACCAGAAAAAAAAGATATGCTGATTAACTTACCTATACTTACTTCTTGGAGGGTCCATTTAAAGTATCTAAATGAAGTCTTCTGATTATTATTTGTATATAATAAAATTTGAAAAGTAATTATTAAAAAAAAAGTTAATAGTAAATATTTTTTCTTAAACATATTTATAAAAAGTTATCTTGAATTTTTGGTTAATATTTCCATAATATGTGAAAATTTATTTATGTTAATTCTAAATCAATTTGATATTTAAGAATATCGACTTTGATTATTTTTACTTCTATTTCATCTCCAACTTTATATGATTTTTTGGATTTTCTTCCAATCAACAAATTTTGCCTTGACCTGTATTCATACCAATCATTATTAAGAGTGCTTACGTGTACTAAACCCTCTACATTTAGTTCCGATATCTCTACAAAGAAGCCATATGTTTGTACTGATAAAATATACCCACTATAAATATTACCTAGTAATTTTTCTGCTTTTCTTACTTTTTTTATATTTATCATATTAGATTTATATTGGTTAACTTTGTACTTGAATTCATTAAGTTTATCTATCACAAACTTGTTAAATAATATTTCTAGATTTTTTGAAATTGATGAATTAAATATATCCCAATTTACTAATTCTAATGAATTACTCTCAGATATATTAATTTCATTTATATTATTTTTCTTTGATTTCTTACCATTTATTATCATATTAAAAATACAGTACTGATTTATAAGATTTGTGAAGTCATATCCAGGAATTGTCCATGGAGTAATAAATAATTTTTCTGATTTATCATTATCAAGATCTTTAGATATCAACCTTATTTCATTCTCCTTAAATTCATTAATTAGAAGTTTATGTAAGATTCTTTTTTTATTATCGTCGTCACATAATTTAATTACTTGACTAAATGTCAAATTGCCATCTTCATTAAGCTTTAGATCATTATCAATAAATTCTGAATATTTGATAATTTCATTAGCATTAACGTAATCCACTCCATTTGAGATGTATCCTGCACTTTTTAAGCCATATTGATTTGAATGTTTGAACCATATTAAATTAGCTTCATGTAGTATTGGTGAGAGGTAAGTTTGGCAATCTTCTTTATTTAATGATTCAAAATATCCTTTTGAATATTCAGCAGGATTGTGAATAAAAAATTCTTCTAGTGCTTCAATCTTATTTAGTGGCGCAGGAATTTCCACCTTACCCTCCAAAAGATGCTTTTCTCTGAAGGAAGATGAAATTTCCAGTATTTTATCTAAATCGTCGACATATTCCTTTATAGGTTTTAATACCCGAGAGGTTATTCTTGATTTGCTTTTTCTAGATAGAAGCGCGTCAGTATGATCATTTCCAACAATAAGAGTGCATTTTACTAACGTAAGATGAAATGACCAATCAATTATTTCATTATCACTATTTAAATTGACACAGAGGCTTATTGCTTCATTCTTTTCACCAAATTTAAATTCAGAATCATTTCTTATGGCTTCACCAAGGTAGTTTTGCCAATCATTTAATAAGGGTAATGATTCAAAGCCTTTGAATAATATTTCTAAAGATTTTTTACTATTTAGATCTACTCTTTCTGCAAGATTATTTGTATGTATCCATAATTTAGAATTTTTATTTTTTCCCTGATCTATTTGAATCATTGGGAGCATTGGAGAATTATTAGAATTCCAACTTTTGAATAAATAAGAGTTTTTATCTGTAAGGTCTATCCTCTCCCTTTGTTCTATTTTTTTTGATTCAATATGATTTGATTCGTATGATTTAACGATATTGCTTTTAGATAAAACAAAGTCTGTATCATAGTCTTCATTATTGTTTAGTTTTAGTTCTTGTCTCACATGACCTAGTCCTTCTTCTTGACCTATGGGAAATCTATCAATCTCAACTTTTACTATATTCTTATTGTCTGGATTGAAAGTGTATTTTTTATTCTCTTTTGGAAGTTTAATTTTAGAAAGTATCCTATCGTCTATTGGGATTGCATAGACATCATTATTTATTATTTCTACTTTAGAAAGAAGTATTTGATTAGATCTTTCAAGAATACAATCAACTATTCCTTCAGGTGATCTTCTTCTATATCCATCTTTTATTATCCTTACTAAAACTTTATCTCCATTCCATGCATAGTTAAGTAGATTTTCTTTAATGTAGATATCTTCTTTGTCTTTTCCTCTTACAGCAAAGCAATAGCCTTTGCTACTACATCTTATTTTGGCGACAAGATGGTCACCATCTTTTGTCCAGGTATATTCATCATTTTCATTTTTATTAATTATTTCAAGTTTTTCTAGAGCTGTTAAAGCAATATCTAATTTATCCTTATCAGATTTCTTTGTTATTTTTAATAATCTGCATAATTTTTTATATTCTAACCCCTCTGACTGCTTAAGATTATCAATTATTGAAGATGATGTGAACATGATCTAAATGAAAATATAAATTAATTTAGTGGTATACACTTCATTATTACACCTTATTATCCAAGCTTAAAACTAATTATTTTATTTTTCTTCTTTTTCTTCTTTTTCGATGGTGAAAGAGCTTATAAAAAGCCTTATACCAATGATGAAAAATGTAATGGAAGCTATTGACTTAAGAACTACTTCGGGTAAAAAACTTGAAATAGAACCACCTGTTAAAGCTCCTAGTAAACTTGCAAAAACAAGTGCTGAAGAAGACCCTAGAAAAACTGCTAATGGTTTATTTGAAGTGCCACTTATAGTTAAAGTAGCTAGTTGAGTTTTGTCACCTAATTCAGCTATGAAAACGGTTAGAAATGTTGATAGTAATAAACTTAAAACCATTTATAAATAATTTTTGAATGTTTCATAAGCTAAAAATATACTTATCAATATCATTAAAGTACCAGTAGATAAAGCAAATTTGCTAGGAGATATTTTTTTTGATACCCATTTTCCAATAAGAACTCCTACTATGCTAGAGCTTATTAATGCTAGAGAACTTCCAATAAAAACAACTATTGGTCTGCCCGATTCAGCAGAAAGCATTAATGTGGCTATTTGAGTTTTATCGCCAAGTTCAGCAATAAAAATTGTTGTGAAAGTCGTTATAAATATTGAAAAAAAACTTTTTTCTAGATTGTTTTCTTTTTTTTCTAATTTACTATTCATTTTCCTGAAACAGCAATTCTAAAAGTTTTCATCTCTTTACTTTGGTATCCATAATTTGATGAAATATGTTGTTTGCAGCAATCTATTAAAAATTTATCACCAGATTTCAAATATCCTTTAAATGAAGTTGAAAATTCACTTACCCGGCAAAAATGTGGTCTGGTTTCATAAATCAAGCATTTTTTATTTTCTCTGTCCAGGTTTTTACACCAACCGTCTTTAGCCGTCATAGAATTTATCAAAGCTATATCGTCTTTGTTAAGTTTGTTAGCCAAATCGCTTCTTTCGTTCAAGTCGAATTTACAACAAGCTCCACAATTCTCTATACATGTCCATGATTTCATAATTTAATTCAATCTTGTAACGTATCAGTACAGTTTCGTCATTTATTTGTAAAAATAGTATCACAAAACATATTCATTAATCATGGCAACACTTATTCCTTTGGCTGTAGTTGCGTTAGCAGGACCAGCAATAATTGCTCTTGTATTTTACCGTAAATAAAAGAAATTCTTTTTGGTGAACTATCTTGAGGGCGTTTATTGGGATTTAGATGGTACCATCGCAAATACTGAATTAGAGGCCCATTTACCTGCTTTTAATAATGCTTTTAATGATCTTGGTATTGATTGGAATTGGGATACTAATACCTATATAAAACTTCTGAAGATAAATGGAGGCAAAAATAGGATTGGTTATTACGCTAAATCTAATAATGATAATCTCTCAGAAGATTTAATTCTCAAAATTCATGAAACAAAGCAGTTTCATTATTTAGAAATTATAAAAAAAAATTGTGTTAGTCTAAAAACTGGTGTTTTTAGATTAATAAATGAATTACAAAGAAAAAAAGTAAGACAATTTATTGTTACTTCAAGTTCAAGAATACAAGTCAATCTACTTGTGGATTGTCTTTTTAATGGTTTCAATCCTTTTGAGTTCATTATTTCAAGCGAGGACGTTGAATTAAAAAAACCAAATCCATTGCCATATTTAAAGGCAATCCAATTAAGTGGTATAAACAAAAACAACTCAATTGTTTTTGAAGACTCCAATCCAGGATTGAAATCTTCCTTGGCAGCTAACTTGCCAACAATTTTAGTTCCTTCAAATATCCCAATTGTTCTAGAGGAAAATATTAAATTAGATTGTATTTTAGACAGTCTTGGTGATCAAAATAATGTGGCAAATGTAATTAAAGGCCCTAAACTAAGAAAATCATATGTTGACTATAACTTTCTAAGTGATTATTTAGTGTCTTTTAGTAATGCAAAAAACTAATTTTTCAAGAATTATCTATCAGTTAAATAATTTATTTTTTGGTTTTCTAAGTGATACTTGGAGAACAAAATCTATTGGTCTAATTTCTGTTTTGACAGGTTATTTTTTGTTCGCAAATTTTATTACAAAATTTATATCTGAAGGTAAAAATGAGTTGATAATGGTCCCAATAATTATTATTTTTATTGAAATTATTATAAGAATTAAACCTGTCGCAAGTTCAAAATTGTATTATCTATGGACCGTAGTTGATAAATTAAGAATTGGTGCAATTTATGCCGTTATACTTGAAGCATTTAAATTAGGATCTTAAAACCTATTCTTCTTCTTCTTCTTCAATAGGATAAACAAATCCTTGAGCTTTCCCAGTTAACACTGATTTACCTAAAGATATAGCTTTTTGAGCTGCTATTGCTGCTTTTCCTTTCCAAACAGCGTGCCTTTGGTTCCTTTTGCTCTTTGATTTTTTCTTCTTTGGTACAGCCATTCTGTTTCTTTATTTTCATATAATAATATAACCTTTAACTGGTTATCTCCAAAACTTTTGAGTATATTTTGTTTATATACGTCAATTTTTTAAATAAGCATATATGCTTTATTAATCACTTAAAAAGATTAGTGTTTAGATCAAAATTCTCATATTCAGATTCTAAATCAAGTTATTCGGATCTTCTAGAAGATATAGAGACGGGAAAAATAGAATCAATATTTTTCTATCCAAGGCAGAGAGAAATAGATGTTCTGTATAAAAATGGCGATAAATTTAAAATACCTATCCTTTACAACGATCAATTAATCCTTGAAAAGGCTACTGAAAATAAGGTAGATCTAACTATTAACAACAGTAGAAAAGAAGCCTCAGCTGCTAATTCATTTGCTTCAATAAGTCTTTTCCTGATTTTCATATTAGCTATAGTCTTAATCTTGAGGAGTACATCAAAATTGGCTTCCAGAGCTTTTGGTTTTACCAAAAATCAAGCTAAATTTGTAACTATTGATGATGTAGAAACGAGATTTGATGATGTAGCTGGCGTCCCTGAAGCAGCTGAGGAATTAAAAGAGGTAATAACATTTTTGAAAGAACCAAAGAAATTTGAAAATCTTGGAGCAAAAGTTCCTAAGGGAGTTCTTCTAATTGGCCCACCAGGAACAGGTAAAACATTATTAGCTAAAGCAATTGCTGGTGAATCAGGAGTGCCTTTTCTCTCAATATCGGCATCAGAGTTTGTAGAACTTTTTGTTGGTGTTGGAGCAAGTCGAGTTCGTGATCTGTTCTCTAAGGCTAAGGATAAATCTCCTTGTATAATTTTCATTGATGAAATTGATTCCATTGGTAGGCAAAGAGGGTCTGGGATCGGAGGTGGAAATGATGAAAGAGAACAAACCCTTAATCAGCTTCTAACTGAATTAGATGGTTTTGCAGATAATTCTGGGATTATTGTTTTAGCAGCAACAAATAGACCAGATATTTTGGATGCAGCATTATTAAGACCAGGTAGATTTGATAGAAAAATTGAAGTAATGCTTCCAGATTTAGATGGAAGAAAAAAAATTCTTTCAGTTCACTCACTTTCCAAACCACTTTCAAGCGAGGTTGACTTAGGATATTGGGCTTCTAGAACAGTTGGATTTTCGGGAGCAGATCTTGCAAACTTGATGAACGAAAGTGCTATTCACTGTGCAAGAGACGAATCTAAATTAATCACTGATCTTCAGATAGAAAATGCTCTTGATAAAATTACCATTGGCCTGAGAAGCTCATTAATAACTTCTCCTAATATGAAAAAAATTATTGCTTATAACGAAGTAGGTAGAGCAATTGTATCTGCTGTGAGAAATGGAATTGAATCAGTTGATAAAATTACGATTTTACCTAGATCTGGATCTGTAGGAGGATATACAAAAATATGCCCTGACGAAGATGTAATTACTAGTGGATTGATTTCAAAAAAATTATTATTTTCAAAAATTGAAATTGCTCTAGCTGGAAGAGCAGCAGAAACGATAGTTTTTGGTGAAGGTGAAATCACACAATGCTCCATAAATGATATCTCTTATGCGACAAATATCGTAAGGGAAATGGTTACAAAATATGGATTTTCAATTATTGGTCCAATTTCAATGGATTCTGGTAATAATGAAATGTATTTAGGAGATGGATTATTTAGAAGAAAGCCTCTCATAGCAGAAAATACTAGTTCTAGAATAGATAATGAAATCATAAATATTTCTAAAATTTCATTAAATAATTCAATAAAAATATTGAAAAAAAATAGAGTCTTACTAGATAAATTAGTTGATATACTTTTAAATCAAGAAACTATAGATAAAAAAGTTTTTAAATTAACAACTTCTAAATTATTGAAAGTTTGATTTAATTGCTTTAAATTAAAAAAAAATATTTTCTTGATAATTAAAAACAATACAACGAAGTTATTAGTTACACTTTCATTTTTACTTATTCTTCCATTTGTACAAAAACAATGGTTTAATTTGTATTCACTCAATATTAATGATATTTCCTTTTATTCAATCCTTTACTATTTGAGCGGAGCAATATGTCCATCTTTGGTGTATATAAACTCTTTAAAAAACTATACTTACTATAATTTTACTAAGGATAAAAGCCATAGTAAAAAAAAAATTAAAGGAAAAAGATTATTATTCTTAGTAGCAATAAATTTAATATTTCTCTCTTACTTAATAGTTGATTATATATATATAAATTTTGATCTTATATTTAATTTATTTCTTGAAGGAATTAATGTACCAAAACCGGATATTCCACAGTTAGGTTTTTTCATATTTTTAAATTCCATAGTATTAATTTTTAAGAAATCTAGGTTTCTGTTAAAAAAAATAATATTGGTAAATTTTATTTTGATTTCTCTCTATCTTTGGCATCTTCAAATAAATAATATTAGTGTTGATCATCAGTTTCATATTTATAGATATTTTGGTTTAAATGACTTAAATCTAATTAATCTTTTTATCCTAGTTTCCATAGAAATTTCTTTTTATACGTGGTCCTTTTTATCATATAAAACTAATTTGAGCGATTGGATAGTGCCTAAACCTCAAAAAAGGGATGTTATCCCCTTTTTGAATATATTAATTTTCTATTTTTTTATAATTATTTACTACTCAATACTTACTTAATGTTTCTAATTTTTCTATAGCGCAGAAAAATATTCCTTACTACCTTTGGGGTCCTCTAACATAGTTTTCTCCCCGGGGGTCCAGTTTGCTGGACATACTTCATCGGGGTTTGCAGCAACGTATTGATAACCTTGAAGAATCCTTAGCGTTTCATCAACATTTCTACCTACAGGAGCCTTGTTAACAGTCGTATGCATAACTACTCCTTCGGGATTGATAAGAAACAAACCTCTATCGGCCTCCCCATCATCATTTAGAACATTGTACGCCTGGCAAATTTCTCTTTTTAAGTCAGAAACTAACGGATAATTAATATCACCTATACCACCTTCATTTCTTGGGGTTTGTATCCAAGCCAAATGACAGTGTTTGCTATCAACTGATACCCCAAGTATTTCCGTATTAAGTGCCGAGAAATCTTGGTATCTATCACTAAATGCAGTGATTTCAGTTGGACATACAAATGTAAAATCTAGTGGGTAAAAGAATAGAACAACCCATTTGCCTCTTAGACCTGAAAGTGTAATCTCCTTAAACTCTTGATCATATACTGCTGTAGCACTAAAGTCTGGTGCTTCTTGGCCAACTCTTAAGCTCATGAAAAAATTTGTCCTAATTTTAATTATGTATGGTCTGAATGACCGTAATAAGTATTATAATTTTAATAATAATGAATTAGCAAGTTTTTTTTAATTCAATGAAATGGAACTATTCCTTTACTAGAAAATTTACAATTTTGAATCACAATAAACTTTTAAAAAATCTTAAAAAGGAGTTAATTAAATATCCCATTAACAGGATTGACAATAAAAATTCGAATTAAAAGAAATTTTATTTTATTTTATTTAAGATTCCTTAAAATTTTACTCTCTATAATTAGATATATTCTTTTTAATATTTTTAATTATGGCTAAATATATTGAAAGACTAAAGGAAAAAGTTAAAATAAAAAAATTTGATTCTAATCAGCCAATTGGAGCTTGGATTTTCGTTGTAATTTTGAATATAGTTGGATTTGCCGGTTATTTTTACTTAAAAGTAAACCATATACAACTAGGTAGTTAAAAATTTATCTTATTTCCTTCTTAATTGAGCGACAAAAATTATTTAGTCTTTCAATTCTCGTTAAGTCAGGTAAAGTCCAAATTGATTCTGTCTCAGGTAATGGATCTTTGCTCCATTCTTTGAATTCTTCCATTATCGAAGCATTATTTAATTTTGATGTATATTGTTTTCGTTTCTTTAAATATTTTTTTATCACTTTAATATTTGCCTCAATATATTCCCTCATAAAAATACTTATTCTTATATTAATTTATCATCTAGCAAGTTCTACTTTAAAGAAAATATTAATTAGACATTTTGAACCGCTTGAAAAAGTCCAAACGAATAACCTCCTATTAGAATCCAGCCAAGTACGCTTGATATTATTGTAGATCTTCTATTATGTCTCCTTAAAGCTGATTCAATCATTTCATTAACTTCATCTCTATTAAGGCATTCTTTTTTTGATTTTTTTTTCATTTTTTTTCTTTTTACAATAAACGAATTTATAAGAAAGTGAGCTTAAGATATTTTCTCATAAGTAAGAGTTCTATTTTTGATGATTTTATAAAAATTTTTTTATTAAGCATCAAATATATAATGAAACTTTAAGAGATATTTTTAAAATCATAAGATAAACTATTTAAATTAAAGGGTAATAGTATTTTATAAAAACAATGAATATTAATGATAAATCTGTTTTAGAAATGCTTAATAAACTTATTGCTATTAATAGGCTAAGTAAAACTCAAATTCTTCAAATGGTGAATTTAGTTTCAATATCAAATGATTTCAATGATTTAAAGGATAATTTGAAATGGGAAAGTTCTAAATCATTTCATCAAAATATTTAAATTTAATAAACTATTTATTTGATAATTATTAATTCTATAAATTGATATAAGAGAAACTTAATAGTCAATTGAATTAATTAAGAGTTTTATAAATTATTTATATAAGCTATTCAAATAAATTTTTGATAGTAATTTTTCTTATAAGAAACTTGCTCTTGATTACTATAATTAAGTGTTGTTTTCTTATCCTTGCTAAATGATTTAATTAATATTGTAGAAGTAATTATTATTATTAGTATTATTAGTAAATCTCCAACAGTAATCCCTCTCTCCTTTAGATTCATGATAAAAAATATATTTTGTTTAAATATAGCCTTTATTATTTAATAAACTAATATTTTTTACAAACGTGCTAAAAACACATATGAAGGAAATGTAAAAAGAATATAAAAATATTGATACTATAACCTTTTAAATAATATAAAAAAAAAATAAATGAATTCTTTATATGGAAGTTAAAAAAAATTTTAGTAGTGCTAACACTCCTTATTTTTTCTCTAAAGAGATGATTATCACAAAAAAATCACTTAACGAAAATCAACTCAAATTTACTTATCAAAAACAGTTAATCTCAGATTTAGATAATAAGCACAAGGAATGGTCAAAATCGATTAAAAGTAAATTTTAAAAGCTTTCGTTGATTATATTTAAAAGTTTATTTCTTTTAATTGTATTTGTTTCTTCCCAATTCAGTGTTACTTCATCATTAATGATAGGTTTTGCTTCATAAGCTAGATACCAAAGAATAAATCCGACAGGAAATAATAAAATATGCATAGCAAAATTAGTTGACTTAAATTAAATATAGTGCAACACTTATAATGTGCAAGTGTGACACTAATTTTTTTTTAATTATGCCCTCTCCGAGGAAAAGAATTGGTTTTTTGCCAAGTGAAGAAGTGCATGAAATTATTGAAAAATTGTGCACAGCTAATGAGTTTAGTCAGTCAAAGGTCACAGGTTTATTGGTTGAGGAAGCTTTAAGGTCTCGAGGTGTGTTAAATGAAACTTATGGTCAAAATCAAAAAGAGGGGAATGATTTTATAAACTTTTCTTTTAATGACGAAACATTTTCTGAAAATAATAAATATCCACTTAATGTCGACGAATATGCAGTTAATAAAAAAGTAATATCTGAAAATATAAAAATGATGCATGAATTTATTGAGTTTAAGTATTTTAAGAAAGTTATGAAGCGAAATAACAACATTATTGAATAAATAGTGTCACACTTTTTCTGTTTATACGAGAATGCCTTTCAATGGAATTTAGAAATTAAGCAAAGATAAATATATTTGAATATTTCTAATCAACTTCTTAAATAGAGATCCTAAATAAATTGAATCTTTAAAAATTCAGCGGACTAAATCCTCGTGGAGATATGAACCTTAGCCCGCTTTAAAAAAGTAGCAATAAAAAAATATAAATACAATAACTATGTAAATTTACTTTTGATTTAAAATTGGATTATAAAACCTTAAATATAAATGGCAGTAAGTGAATTAAATGAAGATACACAGGATCAAATATGTGATCTTCTTGAAAATCTTCAGCAAATAGAGAAACTTAAAAATAAAGATATACGAATTTTGCTTGATAAGATAGTTAGGAAATATGGAGGGAAAGTAGTAAATAAATGAAACGCCTATTAATACCACTAATATTTTTTCTTACTTTACCAAGTGTTGTATATGGCTCCCACTTAAATAATCAGAGAGAACTTATAGTTACCTCAGAAAGCACTTGGGAATCTATCGAATTGGCAAAATACCTTAAAGATAATGGTGTAGTTAAATATTCAGCATATTGGTGCCCTAATTGCCTTAATCAAAGTGAATTATTTGGAAAGCAAGCTTATAGAGAACTTAATGTAGTTGAATGTGCAAGAGATGGCATAAACAGTCAAACTCAATTATGCATTGATAAAAAAATTAAAGGGTTTCCCACATGGGAAATAAATGGAAAACTAATTTTAGGTGTACTTTCACTAAAAGAGTTATCAAAGTTGACTGGATTTAAGAATTAAGGAAAATGTAAGATGATTAATAGCTAGATATTAAAGGTTATTTCTTGAGTACCTTTCATACATCCTCCGGCTGGATAGTTAATTACTTTTTTTGATATTAATCCAATACTTATAGCAACTATTCCAATAGAAAATAAAGCTTTTGATCTTTTGCTTAAGATGAGATACTTCATTGGGTATTTATAAGTATTAATTAGTAGGCATTATTAAACTATAAAGTGGATTTAAAAAAAAAAATAACAAGTAACCCTAAATCTATAATTTTTTAAAATAAGTTTTAGATATTAGATATCATGAAAATACTTTATCAATAAATGCTTATATATCTTTTTTTAGTATTTTTAGTTTGTATTTGACAGTCTTTTTATAATTAAAATGGGACTTTTATTTTTTTATGAAAAATAAAGAATTTAATGTTACTCAAGGGATGGCTTTGTTACTTTTGAAGCCATTAAATTTACCTGCTAACTACGTACTAAATCTCATAATTTATATAACTAATCCTAGTAACAATATTGGATACTAATAGTCTTCCCAAACTGGTTTGGTTCTCCTCCAACCTTGAGCAATTAACTTTCTCCATTCATTTCTAGCTTTATCAACTTTAAGTTCTTCTCTGGTTGTCATAAGAGGTGGTTCTTTTCCTAAAACACCAAGTATTCTTCCAGAGTCAATAAACATATATTCATAAAATTTATCTTTATTTTGATTATTCTTTGAAAACCTTTTAACCCTTGAAAGATTCGAATTTATAAGCCAAAAATTTTTGTCAATCTTACTTATTTTATGTTTTCTCAATTGGAGCCATTGTTAATCCTTTGCTGAATAGTTGCTCATGATATAACTCTGCCTGTTCAAGATTACCTCTCCATACCTCTGCAGATCCTGTCTTGTCAACTTTGATGGTTAGATCCCATGCTCTTTGTTCACTCATGCTTGGGATAATTGTTAGAAGACAATTTGCGACATGCTGAAAAGTATTAAAATTGTCATCAAGAACTATAACTCTTGCTTGTGGATATTTTGCTTTAGATTTTTTTGGATCTAGGACTTTGCCGAGTGAATTGAACATTATTGTGTTTAATAGTTTAATTAAATTAAAATTTCACCTATGTTCTTCAATAGAAAAGTATTGAAAATGTCTCGAGCGTGACTTGAACACGCGACCTGCGGGCTATGAATCCGCCGCTCTAACCAGCTGAGCTACCGAGACATGGGAATATTGTAAGGCATTGGTTGTACTTAATTACCATTTTGAAAATTTATTTGTTTGTGGGCCTCATATATAGCAATTCCGCATGCTACAGAAAGGTTTAGACTTCTAACACCTTTTTGATCATTGATTCCAGTCTGTATATTCGGCATAAATATTGATATTAAAAAGTCGCTTTTATCAATAATGGAATCGGGTAATCCTGAATCTTCTCTTCCAAATAGCAAAATATCATCTTGCTTAAATTTAAAATCCTTCAAATATAATCCATTTTTTTTACTAAAAGAAATTATTCTTTTTGTTGATTTTGACGCTAAAAATTTTTCAAAATTCTCATACTGATTAACAGTAACTAGGGGCCAATAGTCTAATCCTGCTCTTTTTAAATATTTATCTTCTAGCTTAAAACCCAAGGGCTCTATAAGATTTAAAGGTACATTAAACGCAGCACATGATCTGGCAATATTACCAGTATTTTGTGGGATTCTAGGTTCAAAAAGAGCAACTTCCAATTTTAAGTAGGTATTTCAATACTTAATTCATCTAATTTGATTGCTCTGCCGTTTATAGCAAGCCAATTATCTTTTGATATTTTAGTTATTCTCTTTTGAAGTTCGCCGATTCTTTGAATATATGTATTACCAATTTTATATTCAGAGACCAGACTCCAACCTACTTGTTCTCCAACAATAATTGTTATGCTTTTTCTTTTTATTAAGAGACTTATAAGTGAATTCATTTTTGTTGACCATTCATTTTGTTCCTTGTCAATACTTTTCATAACGAATCCGCCAATAGAATCTATTAATAATGGACCTTCTTCTTTTCTTAATGTATTTAATAAATCTGTAGTTTCTATTAATTTCCAATCTTTAGGCCTTCTTTTTCGATGTAAATTAATTTTATCTTGCCATTCTTTATCCTCCAAATTGTTTTCAGATAAGGCAACATATGATAATTTTTTTACCCCCTTTGCAAGATGCTCAGCGAATTCACTTTTGCCACTCTTTGTCCCCCCCGTAATAAAAACTATATAAGATGAATATTCACTAATACTTAAATCCTTGGCATTCATAAATTCTCTATTATTTAGAGAAATACCACCATGTTGCTAAAGGGATAATTGTGGCAGCAATTAACAAACCTACAACTATATAAGTAGCAGTTGAGCTTTCAGTATCTTTTGATCTCATAGTGTTAAAATTTGGATCCACTACAGGGTTGTCAATAGATGAAGGCTGACTTTTTTCGTAATTTATAACAGTCTTCTGTTGAGTTATACCAAAATATTTATTTATATTAGGAATTTCATTAGCGTATGTAGTGGAGGGGTTAAGAATAAAAATTAAGCCAGTAAAGATTAAAGAAAGTATATATTTATTGATGTTTAGGTTCATGTTGAAAGGTTTTGATTAATTATATATTAAAAACCATATTATTGAGTAATTTTAAATGTACTAAACAATATAATATTTGCATAATTTAATTAGAAATAACATATTTAAAATATGGGATTCAATGGGAAATCATTAATATTAATCGGTGCCATACTCTTTATTTTTCAGATAGCAAATTTTATTTCAATAGAAACAATCACTCCTGAGCTTGAGAGAGCACAAGTCTTAGCCGCAATAGCTTCATTAATTATTATTTTGATAGGTTTTTTATTTAAACAATTCGAACCATTAGCTGGTGAGAAATCTGCATTAAAGGGAGAAAATAAGTTTCTCTTCGATAGAAACATGCCAGATGAAGTTATTAATGAACTAGCATGGGGTTCTGAAGCAATATTAACTTCTACAGCTGCAGCAGCAATATTAATCCACAATGATGGCGTCAATATATTGAGGAGAGGAATCACTTCAAGTGATGATTTTAAACCTGGGGAAACTTGTCTGAGATCTATAAAAGATATGAAATTAATATCATTAGCAAACACTAAATTTTATCCTGGAAGAGATGAATTTTTTAATTTTTGTGCCGAAATTCCATCTATCTTAGTTGTACCTATAAATAGCAAGGCTTTTATATTGATTGGAGGCTGGAGTACTAAGTGTTTTACGAAGTCTGATGAAAAATGGATAAATAACTGGTCCAAAAAAATTAATAATATTTTTTCAAAAAATAATATTTAAAAATAAATTATTGATTTTACTCTTTTATCTTTAGCTTTAAAACTTACTGATTCAGTAGATAAATTATAGTAAGCATTTTCTGAATTTATCTCATACTTATTTTCGTTATTTTCATCTTTTATAATGTATTTTACTGGATTGAAAAATTCAATTATGTTATCTGAACTCAATATGGCTTTTTCTGAATTTAAGATAATATTTTGATTTTCAAATCTTATATTACCCTCTAATAGATAGTTAGTATTTTCTATATTCCAAATAAAATTATCAGCATATAAAAAATCCCCATCTTTTTTAAGAGTTTTTAATTTAACATTCCCTTTCAATTTCAGAAATTTATTGTTGTCTGATAATGTAGATTCTTCTGAACTAATAATATATTTAGTTTCTTCTCCATTGAGAATATTAATGATAGGTTTTTTTAATTCGAATTTTAATTCAATATTGTCATAACTTGAATTTGGACTGCTAATTGAATATATTTTATCTCCACTTTTAGAGAAAATTGTCATATCTAAACTTTCTATTTTTTGTATTACTTTATTTTCATCAAATACATTTGGTGTGCAACCAAGCATAAATAATGGAAGGAAAATTATTAATCTATAAATGTTGCTCATACTCCAGTTTATTTATGATTGGAGTGGGTTTAGGAAGACTTGAGTTACTTACTAATAATCCCCAATTTAATTGTTGTTTCCAAGGAATTTCTTCTGTGTATATAGAACCAAGTTGCTCATTAATTTTTGTAGATAATTCGGGCAATAAAGGTATCAATAACAATCCTATTATTCGGGTACTTTCTAAAACGTTATAAATAATTTGTTTAACAAGAGGTAGATTATCTTTATCCTTTATTAACAACCATGGCTGATTATCATTCAAATACAAATTTGTATTAATTGATAAGCTAAGGACTTCATTAGCTGCTAGATCTAATTTGTAGTTATCAAAGTTATAAATATAGTTTTTGACAGCAATTTTGGCAGAATTCTCTATTTTATTTTCACCTAAAATTTTTTCATTATTTGGCACTTTATTATCAAACCATTTTCTAGACATGGATGATGTTCTATTTAATAAATTACCAATTGTATTAGCTAAGTCATTATTAATAATGTCAACAAATCTTTTATCTTGAAAATCCCCATCATTTCCTAGTGATATGTCTTTAATGAGGAACCACCTTACAGGATCGTTTCCATATTTTGTAAGCAATAAATCAGGGTCGAGTACATTTCCCAAGCTTTTACCCATTTTTTGCCCCTCTCTTGTAAGAAAGCCATGCCCAAAAACCTTTTTAGGAACTTTCATTTTGGCAGAAATGAGCATTGCGGGCCAATATACCGCATGGAATCTCAGAATATCTTTACCAATAAAATGAACATCAGCTGGCCATCCTCCACTAATTGATTTTTCCAATGAATGTTCTATCGCGTCAGAGCTAATGGCACTTACATATCCAAGTAAAGCATCAAACCATACATAAAAGGTATGGTTATCGTAACCAGGGACTGGAATTCCCCATGAAACATTTGTTCTTGAAATTGAAAAATCCTTTAAACCTCTAGACACAAAATTTATAATTTCATTCTTTCTTTCTATTGGCTCTATAAAAGAAGGTTCGTTGATTATTTTCTCAATTTCTTTTTGATATTTTGAAAGCCGAAAAAATAGATTCTCTTCATTTTTCCATTCTAGATTTTTTTGATGTATGGGGCACTTGTATGTTGATGAGTTTTCTGGATTATCTTTAAATTCTTCACAACCTACACAATACCAACCTTTTTGAACTCCCATATAGATATCATCTGATTCTTTTACTCTTTCATAAAATTCATTAACGACAAATTCATGATTTTTTGAGCTTGTTCTTATAAATTTATCAAAGGATATATTCCAATTTTTCCAATTATTATTAAAGACTTCTGAGATTTCATCACAATGTGATTTTGGTTCAATACCTTTTTCATTAGCTGTTCTTTGTATTTTCAAACCATGTTCATCAACGCCAGTGATGAAAATAACATCTTCACCTGCAAGCCTTTTATACCTAGCTATTGAGTCACAAATAATTGTTGTATATACACTTCCTAAATGAGGTTTATCATTAACATAGTATAAAGGTGTAGTAATGACAAAAGTCATAAAGCATTTTTATTAATACTAACAGATATTTTTTAAACTAATAACTATCTATTATATTTATTATCTTATTAATAAATAAATTCTAATAGATTACTATCATTTATAATATATTTAACTTTATATATTTTATTACTATATATTTCTATTGATACAAAAAGAGTAATAAGTATTTCTAGTGAATAATCTGGAAAATAAACCAAAGCAATATTTTTTTTATGATTAATCCACTTAACGAATATTATTTTATAAAAGGGTTTTTTTTCATTTTTAAAAAATAATTTTAAATACTTAAATTTATCATTCTTAAAGATATAATTATTCTCAGATTGCCTATTTTTTGAAAAATCAATAATCTTTGAAACTGAATCTTTACTTAGAACTTCGTAATTATTAAGTTTGTTATAGATTTGCCTTTGTATAATTAAATCAAGATATCTTCTTAATGGTGAAGTACATTGTACATACATTTTAAGGCCCAAAGATTCATGGATTCCTGGTTTAGTAGTTATATAACTTCTTCCCATATATTGTTTTAATATTATATACTTAATATCACTATCTTTATATCTATTAAGTATTTCAAATGGTTTGCAGTTTATTTTTTGAATCCTAAATGCAGCCGCTAAATCATATTTATCTATAAATAAACTTGTTACATAACCCATTAATATCATTGATTCTGCAATTATAATTTGTGATATTGTTTTCTCTAATTTAGTTAGTATGATCTTATCCTCATATAATTTAATTTTATTATTAGGACTTTCAAAAATAATTGCTCCTTGTTTCTTTCTGAATGTAATACTTTTTTCTAATAAATTTTTAATCTCAATTAATTCTATTTCTTCTTTAGGTTCTATTTCTAATATTTCATTTGCATCTTCATATGTTAATTGATATTTTGGTTTTATTATTGCTTCAGTAATTTCATATTTATTTATTGATCCATCATCATTGAATTCTATTGATGCACTAATAGTTTCTGAAACTTTATTCTGAGCTAGATTTGCCTTTTCAAGAATATCCTTAGGGAGCATTGGGACATATTGATCAATTAAATATAAACTGCTATTTCTCCTTCTTGCATTTAAATCAACATTAGAGTCGTGCAAAAAGAGTTTGCATGGATTAGTAATATGTATCCATAAATTTTTTTTATTTCCTTCTTTTATTTCTAATGAAATAGCATCATCAACCTCATGTGGATCATCAGAGTCAATAATATATGTTTTTAAATTAGTTAAATCTTTCAAATATTTGAAATATCAATTATAGTGCCAGCTATATTCAATATGAAATTATCCTTCAGGATTTACGAAGGGTAAAAGAGCTACAATTCTTGCTCTCTTAACAGCTAATGTGAGATCTCTTTGTTGCTTAGATGTTAAACCTGTCATTCTTCTTGGTAAAATTTTTCCCCTCTCAGTTATGAATTTTTTTAGTAGTTCTACATCCTTATAGTCAATAGGATCTCCAGGTTTGATAGGTGATAGTTGTTTTTTAAAAATTGAATTAGGCATGATTTAATTTGATTTGATTACTTAATTTCTTTGTGAATTGTCATTCTGTTTAAATGAGGATTAAACTTTTTTAGTTCTAATCTTTCGGTTGTATTTCTACGATTCTTTTCAGTAGTATATCTTGAGACACCATTTGATCTCTTAGGATCTGTGCTTGTCCTAGCTTCAGTACATTCCAGGGTCACTACTACTCTTGTCCCTTTTTTGGCCATTTTAATTAATACTCTATTGTATAATTTTCTATTGTACATCTTTAACAAACTTTTTTGAAGATATACTCATTTCTTTTATCATCAATTGATTAAAAAATATATATGAAAGTTTCTCAAAATTGGTTGAAAAATTTAGTTGAAATCACTTCTACTCCTGAAGATCTCTCTGAGAAGTTGTCTATTGGTGGATTTGAGGTTGAATCATTAGAAGATTGTTCAAAAAATGTAAATGGTGTTGTTTTAGGTAAGGTATTATCTGTTTTAAAACACGAAGGATCTGACAAACTTTCAATTTGCCAAGTCGATATTGGTAATTCAAAGAATTTACAAATTATCTGTGGTGCGCGGAATGTAAAACCAAATATTTATGTTTATGTTGCTACTGTGGGTGCGAATTTAAATGCAGTTGATTTAACTATTAAAAGAAGTGAAATTAGAGGTGTCATGAGCGAAGGAATGATATGTTCACTGCAGGAACTGGGTTTAGAGGACTCTAGCGAAGGTATAGAGATCATTGATGAAGATTTGGCCCTAAAACATGAATTGGGCACGCCAGGGTCTGACTTGCTTCAATTAAATGATTTTATATATGATTTAGCCATTACAGCTAATAGACCTGATGGAATGTCTGTTATAGGTATAGCCCGTGAAATTTCTGCCCTTTTAGAATCCACCTTAAATTTTCCAGAATTAAACCATAAATACGATATTCATTTACTTAAGGGAATTAAACTTTGTCCAGAGGCTATAGAATCTAATTGCATTTATACAATAAGCTGCATTGATGGAGTAAATGGAGAGAAATTATCTCCAAATTGGCTTAAAGACCGTATAGAAAAATCAGGTATAAAATCTATTAATCTTCTAGTTGATTTGACAAATTATATTCTTTTAGAACAAGGTCAACCTTTGCATGCGTTTGATAAAGATAAACTGTCAAACTTAATTGGAAAGGAAGTTTCTCCAGAAGATTTCTCTGTAAGAAAAGGCAAGGATAACGAAAGACTTATTTGCTTAGATGGTAAAGAATATAACCTAAATGACAATATCACAGTTATTACTTGTTGTGATAAACCTGTAGCTATTGCTGGGGTTATAGGCGGTTTAGAGACTTCTGTAAGTAATACTACTTCATCTATTTACCTTGAAGGAGCTGTTTTTAATCCAGTTACTATAAGAAAATCTTCCAAGGCCTTAGGCATAAGAACAGAATCTAGCAGCAGGTATGAAAAAGGGATTTCATCAAAAAATACAATAAGTGCGGTAACTAGGGCAATTAATCTTTTAGAAGAATATTTTTCTATTAATTCACCAATCATTAATACTTCAAATTTAATAAGTAATGAGGATATATTTATTAAACTAAGGAGAAATCGAATACATAAAATTCTTGGTCCATTAATAATTAACGATCAATTTAAAAAAAGAAATTTATCTGATAATGAAATAGTTGATAAATTAACACTCATAGGTTGTACCTTAATGAATAAAGAATATGGCTGGGATGTAGCAGTAATTCCTAATAGATCACATGATTTAACAAGAGAAATAGATTTAATTGAAGAAATAGCCAGATTAATAGGCTATGACAGATTCGACTTAAAACTTCCTAATCCAATTAAGCCTGGAAAATTGTCATCAGAACAGTTGGCATTGAGAAAAGTAAAAAATGGTTTTATAGAAAATGGTTTTAACGAGGTACTAAGCTATTCTCTTGTTCCTGAAGATGATGAAAAACTTATAAAGATTTCTAATCCTTTGTTATTAGAAACAAGCTGTCTTAGAGATAATATCTGGAAAGAACATTTGGAGATAGTTAACCGTAATATAAAAGCTGGACAAGCAAGTTGTTATATATTTGAAATTGGAAATGTTTTTCAAAATAAAACTGAATTCATTCAAGAAGAAGTTCTGAATGGTGCGATTTATGGAAATAAAAAATTTGGAAAATGGATAGATTCGGGTAAGGATAACGATCTTAATTATTTCCAGGCCAGAGGAAAGTTAAAGGAGGCTTTATCATCTTTGAACATAAAAATTGATGATAAACCAACTGATTCAATTAATTTTCTTCATCCAGGAAGAACAGCGAAATTAATTATTGAAGGGAAAGATGCAGGTTATTTTGGTGAAATACATCCCAAACTAATATTAGAAAAGAAGTCATTAAAAAAAGTTTATTTATTTAACATAAATGTTTCTAACCTCTTGGGAGCTAGTACAAGAAAAACTAAATGGATTCCATTGTATAAGCAATACCCAATTGTTCCGAAAATGGAAAGGGATATAAATTTTGTTTTCAGTAAGAAATTTTTAATTAGCGAAATTACATCACAAATAAGAAAAACAGGAAAGAATCTCTTAGAGGATGTAAATTTACTTGATGTTTTTGAAGATACTAAATTTGGAGATGATCATATAAGTTATACATTTAGATTATCTTATAGAGATAAAGATAAAACATTACTAGACTCGGATATTACATCAATTCATTCAAATATCATTTCTAATATTGAAAAATGTTTTAACACTAAATTGAGGAAATAACTGTATCGCTAATCTTATATGAGACTATAAACAAGTCTATATATGATTCTTACATAAGATAAAGAATAATCATACAAAAGTAATTAATGCTGTATGATAAAGCTCATGATAAATTTGTTATCTCTACTTTTATCTTCAGTGTTGTGGGTACAAGTCCCTCAGTGGTCAGATGATTGGTCAAAATGCGCTGTTGACATACCAGATGCATCATGTCACTGGTATATAGCTGCACCAGATAATACTTTCGGGGAAGGATTTGATTGGGCTAGCGCCCCTTGGTTTGATGCTAACGGATTAAGTGATGTCCCTAGCATTGATAGAAAAACTGCCATCGAAAAGCTTCAATCTAGGTAGTACTGTCTTTAAGGCAGTACTGGAGAACATAAAAACCTTTGACTTCAGGACTTTTTAAGCGTTATAAATTTCTTGGACATTGAAAGGACGTAATTTATATGTTTATTATTCCATTTTTAATTTTTCCCAGGCAATAAATAACAGTTTGGGTATGAATCATCCAAATTGATAAATCAGTTTATCTTATATTTCTTATTTGAGACTATATAATAGACTTATAATAAGCCTCATATGAGAAGTACTATACATCTAATTTTTATTCTTTAAGAGTATATTCTATTTTTATTTCATTTATACATAATTATTGTTTAAATATATTTGAATAATAATAATTGACGAAAATTAGAAATTTTCAAATTAGCGGCTATCTTATATGAGACTATAAAATAGACTTAATATTAGTCTTATTTGAGAATTAGTATACTATTTTCTATATAGATTTTTTAGCAATTGATACGCTTCATTTAATTTTCTCATTTGATCTGTTGAGCCTCCAGCATCTGGATGCGTCTCTAAGGCTATTGATTTATAGGCCTCTCTAATTTTACGGAACGTATGAGCGGATCCTACGGATGTTGATAAATTCAATAATTTAAGTGCTCCATGTACTGTCATTGTTGAGTCCAAAGTTTCAAATGAATTTGATCTATTATTTCGCTTAAATCTACTTATAAACCTTCTCATAAGTGTTGGTATTCTATTTATCAGGTCTGACGTAGCAAAAGGGTCTTCTAAAACGCCAATCATTAATAAAACAATTTCAAGGGATGGATTTTTCTTTATCCAGAATGGGCATAATTCTGACATTAATTTATTGGCTGCACTCCAGGTAAAGGGTAGATTTTCAGTTCCATCAAGATTTGGCCATATATCCCTTTCAAACCAATCCATCGAAGCTTCTACTACATGATCATTAGGAACTGATCCATATAAGGTTTTCCAATGACTAATTAACTCAATTCGACATTTTATTAATTCAGTTTCTTTAATTGTATTAATTTGAATGTCATTAATATTCTCCTTTAATTTTTCACTATTAATACTTCTTCTTAGATTCCTTACTTTTTTTTCAACAAAATTGGGAAGGCTTATGTCTAAGTTGGCTTTTTCTTTAGATTGATTGTTATTTGTAAATCTTTTATTCAAAGATATCTCATTAACTTCTTTTTTTACGTCTGATTTAATTAATACCAATGCAGTATCTTGATCAATATTTAAATTTTCTTTATTATTATTCTCGTTAAAGTCTATTTCTTGCTGTTGGTTCTTAGGTAGTAAATCATCTTCTTGAAGAAGTTCTTTAAGTATCTTTTCTAT